>NZ_JAAXYC010000198.1 GCF_018619185.1 Streptomyces sp. McG3
GCCCCGGACCGCAGCAGGATGGACAGGAGACGGCCATGAAACTGAGC
Organism: Streptomyces sp. McG3; assembly: GCF_018619185.1. Classification (GTDB taxonomy): domain Bacteria; phylum Actinomycetota; class Actinomycetes; order Streptomycetales; family Streptomycetaceae; genus Streptomyces. The sequence goes on from NZ_JAAXYC010000198.1 coordinate 48, forward strand.
GACGAACTCCCCGTCGATCACCGGCTGGCGAAGGTGTACCGGATCGGCGCGGGTCTCTGCGGCGCCATCCTGGTGACCTTCGGCATCCTCGGCTTCACGAGTCGGCTGAGCTTCTTCGACACCAGCGGCGATCACATCGCCGGACTGTCGACCAACGGTCTGCTGAGCCTGATCTCGGTGGTCGTCGGCGGGCTGCTGATCGCCGGGGCCGCGGTGGGCGGAAACGTCGCGTCCACCCTGAACATGACGATCGGCACGCTCTTCCTGCTGAGCGGCTTCGGCCACCTCTTCATCCTGGACCGGGCCGCGAACATCCTGGACTTCGGGATGCCGAACGTCGTCTTCAGCTTCGTGATGGGGCTGCTGATCCTCACGTTCGGCATGTACGGACGGGTGACGGGCGGCCTGCCGCACGACAATCCGTACTGGCTCCGCCGCCACCCCGAGCAGGCGGACCGCGAGGCCGCCGCCGCCCGCAGGAGTGCGGCGGCGGGCGGACAGCTCGGGCGGAGTGGTGCTCAGACCTTGCGGTAGCGGCCGTTGAACCAGGAGAAGACGCCGAAGGCGATCAGTCCGAGGGCGATGACCACCAGGAGCCACGGGCCGACGGGGGTGTCGGTGAAGGAGCGCAGGGTGTCGTCCATGCCCTTGGACTTGTCCGGCTGGTGCTCGATCGCGGCGGCCACCGCGAATCCGCCCGCCGTGGCGAACACGATGCCGCGCGCCGTGCCGCCGAAGACTCCGGTGAAGTCGACCGTCTGCCGGACCCGCTTGGACATCTCGGACATCTTCAGGTGCTTGTGGTACTTCCGCAGGAGCGCCCGGACCGCGATCCACAGACCGGCGCAGGCCACCCCCACGCCCGCGATCCCGACGATCCACTGGCCTCCGGGCCAGCCGAGCGCCTTGGCCGTGATGTCCTTCGACTGCTGGTCCGACGATCCGCCCCCGCTGCCCGAGTCACCGGCGGCGAAGGACAGGACGGAGTAGGCCACGAACCCGTAGAAGACGGCACGGCCCGCCGCCATGGCCCGCTTGGTGGGCTTGCGGCCGTCGGGCCCGGCCGAGCCGAACAGTGCCTCGGACAGCCGCCAGAGCGCCATTCCCACCAGCGCGATGCCCAGCACCCACAGCAGGATCTTCCCGAAGGGCTTCTCGGCTATCTCGCCGACCGCGCCGCCCCGGTCGGCCTGTTTCCCACCGCCTCCGGACAGGGCGATCTGCAGGGCGAGGGCGCCCACGAGGACGTAGATCACCCCACGTGCCACGAAGCCCGCGCGGGCTCCTGCCTCCATCGCGGTGCTGTTCGCGGCTCTTCTCGCCTGGCCGCGTCCCTGCGCTGTTACTGAACGGGTATTCATGCATCCCGGTTGCCCCCGTCCGGCGGATCAATGTCATGAGCGCGCCGGAGCGTGACTTTCGACGCAGAAACGACGCGGCGAGCGGTCCGGGCGGACGCGCGTCAGCGTGGGAGAGAAGGAGCAGACCCACCCCCGCTCGCCGGAGGAGACATCATGACGATCACCCGTCTGCAGCGCACCGCGGCGGCCGCCGCGGCACTGGCCTTTCCCGCCTCTCTGGCGTTCTTCGCCCCGCAGGCCCAGGCCGAAGCGCCTGCCGAACCGTACGGCCCCGCCTGCTCCTCCGTACCGAAGGAGGGCGCGGGCAGCCTGGAGGGCATGGCGAAGGACCCGGTCGCCACCGCCGCATCCAACAACCCCGAACTCTCCACCCTCGTCAGCGCGGTGAAGAAGGCCGGTCTGGTCGACACGCTCAACAACGCGAAGAACATCACGGTGTTCGCGCCGACCAACGCCGCCTTCGAGAAGATCCCGCAGGCCGATCTGGAGGCACTCCTCAACGACAAGGCCCAGCTCACCAAGGTGCTGACGTACCACGTGGTGGGCGAGAAGGTCACGACCCAGCAGATGGAGAACGGCACCTTCAAGACGCTGGAGGGCAGCGACCTCACCACGAAGGGCTCGGGCACCGAGTTCACGGTGAACGACTCGTCGAAGATCGTCTGCGGCAATGTGCCGACGGCCAACGCCACGGTGAATCTGGTCGACACGGTGCTCATGCCGCCGACCTCGTGACGGATGGTCGCGCCTCGGCCCCCCCGCGCGCAGCGGATGCCGTGCCCGGACCCCGCGACGGTCCGGGCACGTCGCCCGCGCGCCCGTTCTATACGCTGAGGGCGTGACCAGCGCCGACGACCGACCGACCCGCAGCGGCGCCCCGGAGACCGGGGCGCCGCTCGCGGACCTCCAGGCGTTCGCGGTGGAGCTCCGCCGGATGAACGGCGAGATCAACCGGATGACTCACGGTTTCGCGGCGAACCAGCAACTGCATCCCACGGACGTGAGCGCGCTCGCGGCCATCCTCGACGCCCCGTCGCCCCTCACCCCGGGGGCGCTGCGCGAGCATCTGGGTCTCACCTCCGGCGCGGTGACCGCCTGCCTGGACCGGCTGGAGCGGGCAGGTCATGTCCGCCGGGCCCGGGAGAGCACCGACCGCCGGGTGGTACACGTGTACTACGAGGCGAGCGCCCGGACGGCCGCCCGCGACTACTTCATGCCGCTCGCCGAGGCCACGGCACGCGCCAGGGCCCGCTTCAGCGAGACGGAGCTGGCGACCGTCCTGCGCTTCCTCGCCGCCATGAACGAGGAGCTGGGCGAAGTTCCCACGGCGCGTCGCTGAGCTTTCCCTGCCGGCCGGGTGCGTCCATGGAGGGACCCGAGGCCGTCGAACCCACCCCCTGCGGTTGCCCGCACGAGCAGTCCCGTAATGTATTTCAACAATTGAGATTGTTCACCACTGAGATATCTCCACCCCCGGGAGAGACATGTCCACCCCTGCACGCTCCGCACGGTCGATCCGCTGGCTTGTCCCCGTCGTGCTGCTGATCGCGTGGCTCGGCGTCGGCGGCGGGCTCGGCCCGTACGCCGGGAAGCTCGGCGAGGTCGCCACCAACGACCAGGCCGCCTTCCTGCCCCAGAACGCGGAGTCCACCCAAGTCATCGACGCGCAGAAGGCGTTCCAGCAGAACGAGACCCTGCCGGTCATCGTCGTCTGGACCTCGGCGGAGAAGGACGCGCCGGTGAGCGACGAGCAGCGGAAGGCCGCCACCGGCGTCCTCGCCCCGCTCGCCGGGAGCGACGGTGTCGTCGGAACGCCTTCCCCCGCACTGCCGTCGAAGGACGGCCTCGCCCTCCAGGGCATCGTGCAGTTGAGCCCCGGCCTCGGGGACGAACTGCCCGCGGTGCTGGAGAGGATCGATGCGGCGGCCTCGTCGGTGCCCGGCACGACGGTCCAGCTCGCCGGGCCCGCCGCGAGTCAGGCCGACCTGTCCGACGCGTTCGCGGGCATCGACGGACTGCTGCTCGGGGTCGCCCTGATCACGGTGCTCGTGATCCTTCTGCTGGTCTACCGCAGTGTGCTGCTGCCCTTCGTCATCATCCTCGGCGCCGTGTTCGCCCTCGCCCTGTCCAGTGCGATCGTCTACGTCCTCGCCGACCACGACATCGTGCGTGTGGACGGTCAGGTGCAGGGCATTCTGTCGATCCTGGTGATCGGCGCGGCGACGGACTACGCACTGCTGCTCACCGCCCGGTTCCGGGAGGAACTCGCCCTCCACGGCGACCGGTTCACCGCGATGCGCATCGCGGTGCGCGAGTCCTTCGGTCCGATCACGGCCAGCGCCGCGACGGTGGCGGCGGGCCTGCTCGCCCTGCTGCTCAGCGACCTCACCAACAACCGGGCCCTCGGGCCGGTGGGCGCGATCGGCATCGTCTGTTCGGTCCTGAGCGCGCTCACCTTCCTGCCCGCCGCCCTGGTACTGCTGGGCCGCAAGGCCTACTGGCCGGCGAAGCCCAAGCCCGCCGACGACCAGGTGTCCGGCGGCCACGGCATCTGGCACAAGGTGGCCGCCCTCGTCGACCGGGCGCCCCGCAAGGTCTGGGCGATCACCCTGGCGGCCCTGATCGCCTGTGCCGCGTTCGCCCCCACGCTCACCTCCAAGGGGGTTCCGCTCGACGAGATCTTCGTCAACGACGCCCCGTCCGTGGCCGCCCAGGAGACGCTGAGCGAGCACTTCCCCGGCGGTTCGGGGAATCCGGTCGTGATCATCTCGGCGGCCGACCGGGTGACCGAGGTCAGCGAGGCCGCCGGCCGTACCGACGGGGTGGCCTCCGTCGCGCCGGTGAGCGCGAGCGGGCGGCCGGGCGGCGAACCGCTCGTCGTCGACGGCAGGGTCCGCATCGACGCGACGCTCAAGGCCGCGGCCGACAGCGACGACGCCAAGGAGACGGTGGCCGCTCTGCGCACCGCGGTCCATGCCGTGCCCGGTTCGGACGCGCTCGTCGGCGGCTACACCGCGCAGCAGTACGACACCCAAAGGACGGCGGAGGACGACCGCATGCTGATCGTGCCGGTGGTGCTGGCGATCATCCTGGTGATCCTGGTCTTCCTGCTGCGGTCGCTGCTGATGCCGGTGCTGCTGGTGGCGACCGTGGCGCTGAACTTCCTCGCCACCCTCGGCATCTCCTCGCTGGTCTTCACCCATGTGTTCGGCTTCAGCGGCACGGACTCGTCGGTGCCGCTGTACGGATTCGTGTTCCTGGTCGCCCTGGGCGTCGACTACAACATCTTCCTGATGTCCCGGGTCCGGGAGGAGTCGCTGCGGCACGGCACCAGGGAGGGCATCCTGCGCGGGCTCACCACGACCGGCGGGGTCATCACCTCGGCGGGCGTCGTCCTGGCGGCCACCTTCGCCGCGCTGGGCGTGATCCCGCTGGCGTTCCTGCTCCAGATCGCGTTCATCGTGGCGTTCGGCGTTCTGCTGGACACGCTGGTCGTCCGGTCGCTCCTCGTCCCGGCGCTGGTGCGGGACATCGGGCCGAAGGCGTGGTGGCCCGGGGCCCTGAGCCGGGAGGGGTCGGACGGTCAGCGCGGCACGGTCGCGGAGGCCGGGTCCGGGTCCCGGTAGGCGGCCAGGGCCCAGATGACGAAGATGTCCAGGGCGATGACGATCACCGACCAGAGGGGCGCGTACGGCAGGAAGAGGAAGTGCGCGAAGAGGTTCAGGGAGGCGAAGAGGATGCCGGCCACCCGCGCCCAGCCCGCCCCCTTGAGCAGTGCGGCCCCGGTGACGGCCACGCAGACGCCGAGCACCAGGTGGATCCAGCCCCAGCCGGTGAGGCTGATCCGGTAGAGGTACGCGCCGACGTCGCCGTAGACGTCCCCGTCGGCGAGGGCCGCGATGCCCTCCAGGGCTGCCACGGCGCCCTGGCAGAGCATCAGGATCCCGGCGAAGAGCACCCCGCCGGTCACCCAGGGGCTGTCCGGATCCGGCACCGGTGCGGTGCCGGCCGGGCCGTCGGGGCGCTGCCACGGCGCGTCCCCCTGACCGGGCCCGCTCCGGGGCCCCTGCGCGAAGTCGTCCGGCGGCGTCAGGGCACCCGGGCCGGACGGGTCGGCGGCCCGGGAGGGGTCCTCGCTCATCAGGACTCCTCCTGCGGCCGCTCGGACTGTGCCTTCGTGCGCTTGCCGACCACCGCGGCGGCGGCGACCGCACTGCCCGCGAAGGCCAGCGCGACCATCCAGGCGCGGTCGAAGACATGGCAGGTGACATGGTCCACGGAGTAGCGCCCGGGACCGGTCAGCCCGATGGCCGCCGCGGTGAAACCGAGGAACGCCGGGTACTCGTAGCCGCCGCCCTGGGCGAAGAAGCCCGCCGGAGCGTGCACGGCCACCGCGCCGGCCATCGCCCCGGCGGCCGCCGCGCCCGCCGCCGGGGTGGCGAGGCCCAGGGCGAGCAGGACACCGCCGCCCGCCTCGCCGAGTCCGGCGGCCACGGCGCTGTGCTTGGGCGGGTGGAACCCCATCGCCTCCATCGCGGCCGTGGTGCCCTGGATGCCACCGCCGCCGAACCAGCCGGCCAGCTTCTGACTGCCGTGGGCGGCGAGCACCGCGCCGGTGCCGACGCGCAGGGCGAGCAGACCGAGATCACGCCGGTTGACACAGACCATGAGGACTCCCGGGGTGGGGGGTTGCGGGTACGGATCCCACTCTCGTCGGCGGGTGGCGGGCGGGCGCGACCGGGTACGCCGTCCGTGGCACGGGCCCGTCGCCCCAAGGGCGGGGTGCGACGCAGATCATTGTGCAACTTGTTGCATAAGGGCTTGACGGTGGTCTACAACTGACCCGACGACCCCGCGCGGAGGAGACCTCGTGAGCCTGTACCCGAACCTGCTGAGCCCCCTCGACCTCGGGTTCACCACCCTGCCCAACCGGGTGCTCATGGGATCGATGCACATCGGTCTGGAGGAGGCCGAGCGCGGCTTCGAGCGGATGGCCGCGTTCTACGCGGAGCGCGCCCGGGGCGGCGTCGGCCTCATGGTCACCGGCGGCATCGCTCCCAGCGAGCGGGCCTGTTCCTTTCCCGGCGGGGCCAAGATGACGACCGAGGCGGAGGCGGAGCAGCACCGGGAGATCACCTCGGCGGTGCACGCGGCGGGCGGCCGGATCGCGATGCAGATCCTGCACTTCGGGCGGTACGCACACCACCCCGACCTGGTGGCGCCGAGCGCGCTCAAGGCCCCGATCAGCGGATTCACCCCGAACGCGCTCACCGATGACCAGGTCGAGGAGACCATCGAGGAGTTCGTGCGCGCGGCCGGTCTCGCGCGCCTCGCGGGGTACGACGGCGTCGAGATCATGGGCTCCGAGGGCTATCTGATCAACGAGTTCATCGTCTCCGCGACCAATCACCGCACCGACCGCTGGGGCGGCAGTTACGAGAACCGCGTGCGCCTGCCCATCGAGATCGTGCGCCGGGTCCGCGAGCGGGTCGGCGACGACTTCATCCTGATCTACCGGCTCTCCATGCTGGACCTGGTACCGGGCGGCTCGACGCTGGAGGAGGTCGTGACGCTCGCGAAGGAGATCGAGGCGGCGGGCGCGACGATCATCAACACCGGCATCGGCTGGCACGAGGCACGGATCCCGACCATCGCCACGTCCGTGCCGCGCGGCGCGTTCAGCTGGGTGACGGAGAAGGTGCGCGGCGCGGTCTCCGTACCGCTGGTGACGAGCAACCGCATCAACACCCCCGAGGTCGCCGAGGAGATCCTCGCCTCCGGCCGGGCCGACATGGTCTCCATGGCCCGCCCCTTCCTGGCCGACCCGGAGTTCGTCGCGAAGGCGGCGGCGGGCCGGGCGGACGCCATCAACACCTGCATCGGCTGCAACCAGGCCTGCCTGGACCACATCTTCAGCCTCCGGATCACCTCCTGTCTGGTCAATCCGCGCGCCTGCCACGAGACCGAGCTGGTCATCGGCCCGACCCGGACCCGTAAACGCGTCGCCGTGGTCGGGGCGGGTCCGGCGGGCCTCGCCTGCTCCGTGACCGCGGCCGAGCGGGGGCACGCGGTGACCCTGTTCGACACGGCGGACGAGATCGGCGGGCAGCTCAACGTGGCGCGCCGGGTGCCGGGCAAGGAGGAGTTCGACGAGACGCTGCGCTACTTCCGTACGCGGCTGGCCGAGCTGGAGGTCGACGTACGGCTGGGCGCCCGGGCGGACGCCGGTTCGCTGGACGGCTTCGACGAGATCGTGCTCGCCACCGGCGTCGAGCCGCGCACCCCGGCGATCCCCGGCACGGACCATCCGAAGGTGGTCAGCTATCTGGACGTGCTGCGCGACGGGGCGCCGGTCGGCGACCGGGTCGCGATCGTCGGGGCGGGCGGCATCGGCTTCGACGTCGCGGAGTTCCTGACCGACGGCGGCGAAGCGGCGAGCCTGGACGCGGACACGTTCTTCCGGCAGTGGGGCGTCGACACCGCCTACGCGGAGCGCGGCGGGCTGCGCGCTCCCGAGCGCCCCCGGTCGCCGCGCACGGTCCACCTGGTCCAGCGCAGGACCACCAAGGTCGGCGCGGGGCTCGGGAAGACGACGGGGTGGATCCACCGCACCGAACTGCGCCACCGGGGCGTCGAGATGATCGCCGGAGCCTCCTACGACCTCATCGACGACGAGGGCCTCCACCTCACCGTCGACGGTGAGCAGCGGGTGCTGCCGGTCGACACGGTGGTGCTGTGCGCAGGCCAGGAACCGCGCCGCGAGCTGTACGAGGAGCTGCGCGCGGGGGCCGTCCCGGTCCACCTGATCGGCGGCGCGGACGTGGCGGCGGAGCTGGACGCGAAGCGGGCCATCCGCCAGGGCACGGAGCTCGCCGCCGCGCTGTGAGTTCCATGGACGTACGGAGACCGGGGGCGCCCACGAAAGACGGCGCGCTCCCGGTCTCCGTACGTCCCTAGGATGCACCCCATGTCACTGCCGCACGCGATTCTCACCGCCCTGCTGGAGAAGCCGTCCTCGGGTCTGGAACTGACCCGCAGGTTCGACCGGTCGATCGCCTACTTCTGGCCCTCGACGCACCAGCAGATCTATCGCGAGCTGGGAAAACTGGAGCAGGCCGGGCGGATCAGGGCGCTGCCCGCGGAGGTGCCGGCCCGGGGGCAGAAGAAGGAGTACGAGGTCCTGCCCGCAGGCCGCGCGGAACTGGCGGCCTGGGTGGCCCTCCCCGAGGATCCGCGGCCGGTCCGCGACCCGCTCCTGCTGCGGATGCGGGCGGCCGCGGTGGTCGGCGCGGATGGCATGGGTGCGGAGCTGCGCCGCCATCTCGCCCTGCACGAAAGCCAGTTGGCGGAGTACCGGGAGATCGAGGAGCGGAACTTCACCCCCGCGCCGACGACCGACCAGGACCGGCTGCGGCATCTGGTGCTGCGGGGCGGCATCGACCTGGAGACGTTCTGGATCAGCTGGCTGACCCGGGCCATCGCCGATCTCGACGGCTGAGCGATCGGACCGGCCGGACCGGGCCGCCCCGCCGACCGCTTCCGCTCCGCGCCGGTCAGCCGCCGGCGTGCGCGGGGACGGGTTCCGGGGCGCCCGCCGGGGGTGCGGTGTCCGCGCGCCGGGGGCTGCCGATGACGACCCTGGAGGGGACCGGGTCACCCGGGGCGGGGACCTCGGGCGGGGCGCCCGGGTCCGTGTTCCGCGCCTGGGCCCGGCTGAGGAGCAGCACCCCGCGCACGGCCGCCGCCGTGCCGAGGAGCGCGAGCACCAGGCTGACCGGGCCGCCCTGGAGGCGCTCGCCGAGCAGGGCCAGGCCGATCGCGGCGGCGGCGACGGGGTTGGCGAGGGTGACCACCGCGAGCGGGGCACCGAGCCCGCCCCGGTACGCGGTCTGGGACAGCAGCAGGCCGCCCATCGCGAAGGCGGAGACGAGCAGTGCCACCGTCAGCAGCCGCCAGCTGAACAGCGGGCCGCCGGAGTGGTCGGTGACCGCGACGGTGAGGGTCTGGGTGAGCGCGGAGGCGACCCCGGAGGTGATCCCGGACGCCGCCGCGTGCCGCAGTCCCGCGCGTGCCCCGGGCCGGCCGAGTCCGGCGACGACCGCCATGGTCGCCGCGCCGACGCCCAGCGCCTCGGGAAGGCTGAGGGTCTCGTGGGGCGCGGAGCCGCCCGCGGTCAGGAGCAGCGCACCGAGGCCGAGCAGGGTCAGGGCCGTGCCCCGCCACTCGGCGCGGCCGACCCGGCGTCCGGCGGCGCGCGCCCCGAGCGGGACGGCGACGACGAGGGTGAGCGCGCCCAGCGGCTGGACCAGGGTGAGGGGGCCGAAGTTGAGCGCGGCGACGTGCAGCAGCGCGCCCGCGGCGTTGAGGCCGACCGCCGACCACCAGGCACCGCGGCCCAGCAGCCGCAGGACTCCGGTGGACGGGGCGGTGCGGCCGGCGAGCCGGGACTGCGCCACGGCGGCGGCCGCGTAGGCGCCGGCCGAGACCAGGGAGAGCGCGACGGCGAGCAGCGTGGCGTTCATCGCACCGCTCCGGCCCGGGCGGGCGCCCGTGATCCGGCGTCCGCGCCGGTGGCGGGCCCGGCAGTTCCGAAGGACGACGGCGGACCGGCCGCCGCGAAGGTCCCGGGCACGGTGGCCGGCCCCGGGGACCCCGTCGGAACGGCCGACGCGAAGGGCCCGGGCCCCGCGCCACCCGCGTACGCCGGCACGGGAGACTCTTCGCCACTGCTCCACGGAGCCGGCCGGGGCAGCCGCGCGGGGGCGGTCCGGGCGGACGACGGCAGCCGGAAGACGGCGAGGGCGACGGCGAGCATCGCCCCGACGACGATCGCGTCGAGCCAGTAGTGGTTCGCCGTGCCCACGACGACGAGCAGGGTGAGAGCCGGGTGCAGCAGCCACAGCAGGCGCCAGCGGGAACGGGTGGCGACGATCAGACCCACGGCGACCATCACGGCCCAGCCGACGTGCAGCGAGGGCATCGCGGCGAACTGGTTCGCCATCGTGTCGGTCGCGGGCGTCTGGCCGTACACCGTCGGCCCGTAGACCTGGCCGGTGTCGACGAGTCCGGCGACCGGCAGCATCCGGGGCGGGGCCAGCGGGAACAGCAGGTGCAGCACCAGGGCGGCGGCGGTGAGCGCGGCGAGCACACGGCGCGACCGGACGTAGTGGCGGGGGCGGCGCCAGTAGAGCCAGGCCAGGAAGAGGGCCGTGGCCGGGAAGTGCACGGCGGCGTAGTAGGTGTTCGCCGCGTGGATCAGGGGCTGGCTGTGCAGCAGCAGCCCCTGGACCGTGCCCTCGCCGGGAAGGTGCAGGGCCCGTTCCAGGTCCCAGACGTTCCCCGCGTTGCGGAACGCCTCCTCGACATGACCGTTGGCGGCCCGGCGGCCGAACTTGTAGGCCAGGAAGAGTCCGGCCACGAGAAGGAACTCGCGGACGAGGGGCGGTCGGGCACGTATGTCCGGCTCCTGGTCCGTGGGCTCGGTGCGGGCGTAGGTCACCCGGTGCCCCCTTGGATGCGAAGCGGTGTCAGGACGGCCCGGTGAACTCCACGCCGTATCGATACGCCAGTGTACCGATACGTCGGCGTATCGGTACACGCGCGTATCGGTACACTGGCGTATCGAGAACCTCACCGCACCGCCGCAGGAGGTACAGCCCATGCCGTCGCCCGATTCCGCACAGGAGTCAGCCCTCACGTCCCGCCGGTCGAAGATCACACCGGAGCGGGCGCAGGAGCTCTACGGGGCGGTGCTGGAGCTGTTGCGGGAGAGCGGTTACGAGTCGCTGACGATGGAGGGTGTGGCCTCCCGCACGCGGTGCGGGAAGTCGACGCTGTACCGGCAGTGGGGCTCCAAGCCGGAGCTGGTCGTGGCCGCACTGCACGGCACCCGGCGGATGCGGCTCCCGAACATCGACACCGGGACACTGGCCGGGGACCTGCTGGAGGCCGCGCGGGCGATCGGCGAGGCCTCGGGGAGCGACACCCCGCTGATGCACGCCCTCAGCCATGCGGCGCTGCAGAGCCCCGAGCTGCTGTGCGCGCTGCGCGAGGCGCTGATCCTGCCGGAGATCGCGGCGATCGACGCGATGGTCCGGCGGGGCCGGGAGCGCGGCGAGATCGCGGCGGACCTCCCGGGGGCCGATTTCGTCGCGGCCCAGTTGCTCGGCGTGATGCGCGCCCGGCCGCTGCTGGAGGGGCGTTACGCCGACGCGGCGTATCTGACCCGCTTCGTGGAGATGGCGATCCTCCCGGGCCTCGGACTCACGGCGGGAGCGCCGGAGTCCTGACAGACGTGGACCGCCCGCCCCAGCGGATGGGGTCGGTCCACCCGCGCCGCACCGTGGGGACGGGGGCGGCGCACCACCCGGCCGGCCGGTGACCTCTACGGAGGCCACCGGCCGCCCGTGTGTCCGCACCCTCTTCACGGCCCGCCCCGATTTCCCGGTCCGTTCACCCCCTGGATTCCCTAACAAGCGCTTGGTAGATTCCGGAAGGGGTCAGGTGCGGGGCGATTCCCGGAGGACCCCGGAAGGCAGAACGTTCCGGAGGCGGCACTCCGGAACCGGGAGCGAAGGGCGGGCCATGGACCAGTCCCACGCGATGGACTTCACGGGGCGAGCGGTGCTGGTCACCGGCGGCACCAGGGGTCTGGGAGCCGCACTGGCGCGGGCCTTCCTCGCGAGCGGCGCGGACGTCATGGTCTGCGGCCGCGGCACGCCCGCCACCCCGCCGTCGACGGGCGGGCGCGAGGCCTCGTTCCGGGCCGCGGACCTGCGGGACCCCGCGGCGGCGGCGGATCTCGTCACCGCGACCGCCGAGCGGTTCGGCCGGCTGGACGTGCTCGTGAACAACGCCGGCGGCTCCCCGGACGCCGACGCGGCGACCGTATCGCCGCGCTTCGTCGAGAAGGTGGTCGCGCTCAACCTCCTCGCCCCCTTCTACGCGGCCCAGGCGGCGAACCTGGTGATGCGGGAGCAGCCGGACGGCGGATGCGTGATCAACATCGGCAGCGTCTCCGCCCACGACCCGCAGCCCGGCACCGCCGCCTACTCCGCCGCCAAGGCGGGCCTGCTCGGGCTGACCCGGGCACTGGCCCTCGAATGGGCACCGCAGGTCCGGGTCAACCACATCACCGCGGGCCTGATCCGCACCGAGAACGCCACCGCGCTGTACGGCGACGACGGCGGGGCCGCGGTGGCGGACATCGTCCCGATGGGACGACTGGCGGAACCGGACGACGTGGCGCGGGCCTGTCTCTGGCTGGCCAGCGACCTCTCCTCGTACGTCAACGGCGCCGATCTCGCCGTGCACGGGGGCGGCGAGATCCCGGCCAGGCACGCTACGCGCCGGACCACACCTCCATTTTCGTCATCTTGACTCTATTCACCCCTACCCCTTATCGTCGTACTGACGAGATCCAGGGGGGTCCCCATCATGGCCGACATCATCCGGCGCTTCGGCTGGCGCCACCTGCGCTCCGCGCCCACCGCCCACATCCGCCACCACCACCGCGGCCGGCTCACCCACGACGGCCAGGGGCTCAGTTTCTGGTACCGGTCGCTGTCGGCGGCGCTCTCCGAAGTCCCGGTCGACGACCGGGAGCTGGCCATGGCGTTCCACGCCCGTACGGCCGACTTCCAGGACGTCACCGTGCAGGCCACCGTCACCTACCGGATCAGCGATCCGGGCGAGGCGGCGAACCGGCTCGACTTCTCCGTGGACCCGGACACCGGGAGCTGGCGCGGCGCACCGCTGGAACAGATCGCCACCCTCCTCACCGAGACCGCGCAGCAGCACACGCTGGACGTGCTGGCCCGCACCCCGCTCGCGGCGGCCCTGGTCGACGGGGTCGCGTCCGTACGCGAACGGGTCGCCACCGGTCTCACCGCCGAGCCCCGCCTCCCGGCAACCGGCATCGACGTGGTGGCCGTGCGCGTCGTCGCGATCCGCCCCGAGGCCGAGGTCGAGCGAGCCCTGCGCACCCCGGCCCGCGAGCAGATCCAGCAGGAGGCGGACCGGGCCACCTACGAACGGCGGGCCGTGGCCGTCGAGCGCGAACGCGCCATCGCCGAGAACGAGCTGGCCAGCCAGATCGAACTGGCCCGGCGCGAGGAGCAGCTGGTCGACCAGCGCGGCACCAACGCCCGCCGCGAGGCCGAGGAGAAGGCCGCCGCCGACGGGGTACGGACCGAGGCGGAGGCGGCCCGAAAGGTGCGCCTGGCCCGCGCGGAGGCCGAGGCGGCGCGCGAGACGGGCGCGGCGCGGGCCGAGGCCCAGGCCGCCTGGCTGCGGGTGCACGGCGAGGCCGATCCGGCCACACTGCACGCCCTGGCCGCGACCCGGCTCGCCGAGAACCTGCCGCGCGTCGAGAGCATCACCCTCTCCCCCGACGTCCTCACCGGCCTGCTCGCCAGGCTCGGCCGTCCGGAAGGCGGGGCGGGCGCGTGAGCCTGGCGCCCCGGGCGGTGCTCGTCCACCGGCGGACGGAGTACGAGGAGCTGCTCGCCCGGCACGGGACGCACGGGCAGGCCGCGTTCTTCCTGTCCAGCCGGGGGCGCTCGATCGACGAGGTGGCCCGCCGCCACGAGGACACCCGGCAGGCGCTGCGGGAGGTGGCCGCGGCGGTGCCGCTCACCTGGCGCAGCTCCCGGGTGGAGCGGGCGGACCTGGACCGCTTCCTGTTCGCCCCGGAGGACGTGGTGGTCGTGGTCGGCCAGGACGGGCTGGTCGCCAACACCGCGAAGTACCTGTCCGGACAGCCGGTGGTGGGCATCGACACCGCCCCGGGGCGCAACCCCGGCGTCCTGGTCCGCCACCGCCACGCCGACACGGCCGCCCTGCTGCGCGCCGCGACCGCCGCCGGAGGGAGCGCCGAGGAACTGACCATGGTCGAGGCCGTCGCCGACGACACACAGCGCCTCCTCGCCCTGAACGAGATCTACCTCGGGCCGCCGGGCCACCAGACGGCCCGCTACCGCCTGGGCCCTGACGGCGAGAGCGCCCCCGGGGAAGCTCAGGCCTCCTCGGGGGTGTTGGTCGGCACGGGCACGGGAGCCACCGGATGGCTCCGCTCGCTGTGGCTGGAGCGCGGCGGCACCCTGCCGCTGCCCGCGCCGTGCGACGCGCGCCTCCTGTGGTTCGTGCGCGAGGCCTGGCCCTCCCCGGCGTCCGGGACGTCCAGGGTGGCGGGCGAGCTGGGGCGCGGGCAGCGGCTGCGGCTGACCGTGGAGTCGGACCGGGTCGTGGTCTTCGGGGACGGGATGGAGTCCGACGCCCTGGAGCTGACCTGGGGCCAGAGCGTACGGCTGGGCATCGCGGAGAGCTCGCTGCGCCTGGTCACATGAGCCCTTCCTCCACCGCCGCCCGGGCCGCTTCGCTACGGTGGTCCGGACCCGGCACCGGAGAGCGGAGAACCAGCACCATGTCAGCCGACCCCGCCAC
>NZ_JAAXYC010000199.1 GCF_018619185.1 Streptomyces sp. McG3
GCCCCGTCCCCCCGAGCCGCCGCACGGCGGTCCCCGAGCAAGGAGCACCGCGATGAGTGAGCTGATCACCGCGGAACTGGTCGACCTCGATCTGTCCGCCACCACGAAGGACGCCGCCGCGAGGTCGCTCGCCGAGCGGATGGTGGCCGCGCACCGCGTCACCGATCTCGAAGGCTTCCTGGCCGACGTCGCCGCCCGCGAGGCCCAGATGCCGACCGGCCTCGACGGCGGCATCGGCATCCCGCACTGTCGCAGCGAACATGTGAGCGCGCCGACGCTGGCCCTCGGGCGCAGCGGGGCGGGCATCGACTTCGGGGCGGCCGACGGTCCGGCCGACCTGATCTTCCTCATCGCGGCCCCGGCCGGGGCCGACGACGACCACCTCACGATCCTGTCGGGCCTGGCCCGCAGGCTGATGGACGCGGAGTTCACCGCCGCCCTGCGCGCCGGAACGGATCCGCGGGCGGTGGCCGCGCTGATCCGGGGCGAGGAGCCGCCGGAGGAGAGCCAGGAGCGGGAACAGGCGAAAACAGAGACGGAGACGGAAGCCGCAGGAGCCGCCGCGAGCGCCCCCTTCCGGATCGTCGCCGTCACCTCCTGCCCCACCGGCATCGCCCACACCTACATGGCGGCCGAGTCCCTGGCCGCGGCGGGCCGTGCCGAGGGGGTCGAGGTGACCGTGGAGACCCAGGGTTCGGCCGGCTTCAAGAAGCTGGACCCCGCCGTCGTCGCGGCGGCGGACGCCGTGATCTGGGCGCACGACGTGGAGGTGCGGGAGAAGTCCCGCTTCCGCGGCAAGCCGCTGGTCGACGTCGGGGTCAAGGCGGGCATCAACCGGCCCGCCGAGCTGATCGCCGAGGCCCGCCGCAAGGCGGAACGCGGGGAGATCGCCGCCGTACCCGAACCCGGCAGGGCGGCCGGCTCCGGGACGGGAGATCCGGACGGGGACGGATCCGCTGCGGATCACGCGCACTTCGGCGTCCGGCTCCGTACGTATCTGATGTCCGGCGTGAGCTACATGGTGCCGTTCGTCGCGGCGGGCGGTCTGCTGATCGCCCTGTCGTTCGCCATCGGCGGCTACGAGATAGCGAGCGCCAAGTCGGTCGCCGACCACTTCGTCTGGGGCGAGGCGGACAGCTGGGCCGCACTGCTCAACCAGATCGGCTCGGCGGCCTTCGGGTTCCTGGTCCCGGTGCTGGCCGGGTACATCGCGTACGGCATGGCGGACCGGCCGGCGCTGGTGCCCGGGTTCGTCGGCGGGGCCATCGCGCTCACGGTGAACGCCGGGTTCCTCGGAGGTCTGGTCGCCGGTCTGCTGGCCGGTGCGGTGGTGATGGCCATCCAGCGGGTCCCGGTCCACGCGACCCTGCGCGGCATCATGCCGGTCCTGGTGATCCCCCTGATCGCGTCGGCGGTCGTGGGGTTCCTCATGTTCATCGTGGTCGGCAAGCCCATCGCCTCGCTGCAGAACGCGCTCACGGACTGGCTCAACGGTCTGTCGGGCTCCAACGCGGTGATCCTCGGCGTCATCCTCGGGCTGATGATGTGCTTCGACATGGGCGGCCCGCTGAACAAGGTGGCGTACGCCTTCGCGGTCGGCGGTCTCGCCGACCCGACCGACGGCAGCCTGAAGGTGATGGCCGCGGTCATGGCGGCCGGGATGGTGCCGCCGCTGGCGATGGCGCTCGCCACCACCGTACGCAGGAGGCTGTTCACGAAGACCGAGCGCGAGAACGGCCGGGCGGCCTGGGTTCTGGGCGCCTCGTTCATCACCGAGGGCGCGATCCCGTTCGCCGCCGCCGATCCGCTGCGGGTCATTCCGTCGGTGATGGCGGGCGGCGCGGTCACCGGCGCCCTGTCGATGGCCTTCGGCGCGACCCTGCGCGCTCCGCACGGCGGCGTCTTCGTCGTCCCGCTGATCGGTGAGCCGTTCCTCTACCTGCTCGCCATCGCGGCCGGAACGCTGGTGGCGACCGCGCTCGTCCTCCTGCTCAAGGGCGCGCGCGGGGCGGCGCCGGAGGCTGCCGGGGACGCGGGGCCCGCGGACCCCGACAGCTCCCGGGTCACCGTCACCGCCTGAACTCCGCACACACGCCCCTCTCCCACATCTCTTCACGAGGAGTGATCCATGCACCAGCAGACCGTCGCCATAGCCTCCCGCAGCGGGCTCCACGCCCGTCCGGCGTCGCTGTTCGTCAAGGCCGCCGCCCGTCAGCCGGTCAAGGTGACCATCGCCCGTGAGGGCCGTGACCCGGTCGATGCCCGCAGCATGCTGGCGGTGCTGGCCCTGGCCGCCCCGTACGGGGAGACCGTGGTGCTCAGCGCCGAGGGCGACGGGGCGCGGGCGGCGGTCGAGGAGCTGGCCGAGCTGCTCGCGCGGGATCTCGACGCCACCTGATCCCCGGCCGACCGGTGCGATACGTACTACCGGCGGCTGCCGGGTCGTTAGATTGGGACACGTGATCGAGACGTGGAACGCCGACGACCCGGCCGTCCTGGCCCTCCCCTCCGGACGGCTCGTACGCGGCCGGGGGCTGCGCAAGCCCTTGCCGACAGGCCCCGAACCGGACTTCGGCGTCTACCTCCTCGGGCGTACCCCGCCCCCGGTCGCCTGGGAGTCCCGGTGGCTGCGGTGGCCGGACTTCCGGCTCCCGGCGGACCGGGCGGCGGCACGGGAACTCCTCCACGAGGTGTGGGACCGGTCCGCCGGGACGCGGGTCGAGGTGGCGTGCGGCGGCGGGATGGGCCGCACCGGCACGGCGCTGGCCTGCCTGGCCGTCCTGGACGGGGTCCCCTCCGACGAGGCGGTGGCGTTCGTGCGCGGGGGCTACCACCCGCGAGCGGTGGAGACACCTTGGCAGCGCCGCTACGTACGGAACTTCGCGCAGCACTGATCTCGTGCACGGTCAGCGAGCGGCGGGGCCCCGGGGCGTGTCGGGCACGGGGTCGAAGGTTCCCGGCACCGGCAGGGTGCTCCATCGGCCGACCGGCCAGGCGATGACGACGGCCCTGCCGACGACCTCGTCGACCGGGACCATCCCCTGGTTCGGGTCGTCCTGGTGGTAGCGGGAGTCCGCGGAGGCCTGGCGGTGGTCCCCCATCACCCAGATCTTGCCCTCCGGGACGGTGACCTTGAACCGGCCGCCTTCCTCGTCGTCGCTGCAGGGGGTGTTGCCGGGGAAGACGTACGGCTCGTCCAGGGCGGTGCCGTTGACCTTCACCGGCCCGTCGCCCTCGCACTCCACGGTGTCGCCTCCGACGCCGATGACGCGCTTGATGAGGTCCTTCTCCTCGGCGGAGGGCATCACACCGACGAAGCTCAGGACCTTCTGCACGGTGTTGGGCGGGTCCACGGGCACGTTGGCGAGCCAGTTCGACGGGTCGTGGAAGACGATCACCTCACCGCGCTCCGGCTCCGATCCGAACCAGGGTGTCAGCTTGTCCACGAGGACCCGGTCGCCCTGCTGGAGGGTGTTCTGCATGGAGTCCGAGGGGATGGAGAAGGCCTGCACCAGGAACGTCTTGATGAGCAGCGCCAGCACCAGGGCGACGCCGATGAGGAGCGGCAGCTCCACCCAGAACGGCCGGTTCTTCCGTGTCCTCGACCGCCGTGTGCCCGCCCGCCCCATGTGCACCGCTCCTCGCCCGTGTCCCGTGCGCCCGCCCCTGGGGGAACGGATCCGGTGATCCACTCTATGGGGCGCGGTGAGCGGTGAGCGACGTCAGACGGGTCCCGCGCCGACCGGAGGGACGGTGGCGCCCTCGCCGGCGCGGACGGCTTCGACCACGCTCTGGTGGAAGGCGCGGCTCTCCTCCTCGGAGGGGCACGGCACGGGGCTGCCGGTGAGGGTGAACCAGTCCGACGATCCGCTGTACTGCACGGCCACCGACGCCTGTCCGTCGGACCAGGTCGTATGCACCGTGAGGTCGCCGCTCAGGATGCCCGCTTCCTCGGTGCGCACCCCGCCGGTTCCCGCGAAGACACCGCTGGTCGTCCAAGATGCCCAGCTCATGACGGTCACCTTCCGGACGATGGCAAGCCTGTCAAGCCGACTTCCTCCGAGTATGGCACCGCCGATGGGACTACGCACGGGTGTGGGCGGGCCCGTCCTGCCACCGGTCCTCAGCCGCGTTCCAGCATCCCTCGGACGAAGGCGGCCTGGCCCGCGTGCTGGAGATCCTCGGCGATGACGCTGACCAGCCGGACACCGAGCGTCACCGGTGGCGACCAGCTCTCGTCGACGATCCGGTCGAGGGCGTGGCCCTCCAGTCCCGCGACGAAGTCCAGGGTCCGCTCGTGCACGGCGTCGAAGTAGCCGAGGAGGGGGTCGGCGGAGTCCACGCGGACGGCGGCGACCTCGTCGGCGCTGTGCCCGTAGCCGGTCGCCGTCTCGTCGAACGGCAGTCCGAAGGTGTCCGCCCAGCCTTCGGTGAGCCAGATCTGTCCGGTTCCGGCGGCGTCGGCGATGTGGTCGTCCTGGACGCGGGTGAGATGCCAGACCAGCCAGGAGATGGAGTTCGCCCCCGCGTCGACGCGGGCGTTGAGGTCGTCGGACGTGAGTCCTTCGACCGCCGCGTGGACCGTTTCCCCGACCCGGTCGAACGCTTCGGCCAGCATGCCTGCGGTGTTCATCCGTCCACCTTCGCCGGAGGAGCCCGCGGCTCCCGGCTGCGACACACCGCCGGGTCGGCGGTGGGTCGCCGTACGATCTGCACATGGTCCGCAGCAGCGCGCAGAACGTCGATCAGTACCTCGCCGAGGCCCCGGAGGCCCGCCGGGCGGCGCTCACGGCGCTGCGCGCGCTGTGCAGGGAGGAACTGACGGGGTTCCGCGAGGTGATGGCGTACGGCATGCCCGCCTACGAGCGGGACGGGACGGGAGAGATCGCCTTCGCCGACCAGAAGCAGTACATCTCGTTCTACCTGATGCGCACGGACGTCCGCGACGCGTTCACGGACCGGCTGGCCTCCCACGACATGGGCAAGGGCTGCCTGCGCTTCCGCGATCCGCGGAAGATCGACTACACGCTCGTCCGCGACCTGCTGCGGGCGACGGCGGCGGCCCGCGGCACGGCCTGCTGACCCGGGGCACCGCGGGCCGGGTGTCGCTCAGCGCAGGCCGTGCAGCCAGTCGGTCAGCAGACGGTTGACCTCCTCGGGGCGTTCCTGCTGGATCCAGTGGCCGCAGCCTTCGAGGATGTGGGCGGCGGACAGGCCGGGGAGGGTCCGCGGGTAGGCGTCGATGGCGTCGGACATCCACGTGGTGGAGGCGTCCAGTGCTCCGCCGATGAAGATCGAGGGCTGGGTGACGGGTGTTCCGTCCCAGGCGGCGAGGTCCTCCCAGTCCCGGTCGACGTTGCGGTAGCGGTTGAGGGCGCCGGTCAGACCGGTGCGTTCGAACTCCTCGGCGTAGACGTCGAGGTCCCGTTCGTCGAGCCAGCCGGGGAGCGGGCCGGCGGGGAAGCGGTCGGCCATGCGCGCGCCGGGGGGTACGAAGAAGAGGCCGGGGTGGTCCTCGGGGGCGGGGGTCTCCCCGGAGAGCCCCGCGTAGAAGCCGGCGAGCCAGCCGCGTACATCCGGTTCGATCTCCGCCTCGGCGCGGCCGGGGGTCTGGAAGTAGCTGACGTAGAACTCCTCGGCGCCTCCGATGCCCGCGAAGCCGTCGGTGGGGCGGGGGCCTCCCCGGGGCGTGTACGGGACGCTCAGCAGGGCGACCGCCGTGAAGACGTCCGGCCGGAGCAGGGCGCTGTTCGCGGCGATGGGCGAGCCCCAGTCGTGTCCGACGACCGTGGCGGTCTCCTCGCCGAGGGCGTGGACCACGGCGGTGTTGTCGGCGACGTGGGCGAGCATGCGGTAGGCGTCGGTGGCGGCGGGTGCGGAGGAACGCCCGTAGCCGCGCACGTCGATGGCGACGGCCCGGTGCCCTGCCGCGGCCAGGGCGGGGAGCTGGTGGCGCCAGGAGTACCAGGACTCGGGGAAGCCGTGGACGAGGAGCACGAGGGGGCCCGTGCCCTGTTCGACGCAGTGGATCCGGCCGCCGGGGACGTCGAGGGTCCGGTGCGTCGCGCCGGGCAGGAGGGCGGAGGGGCGGGCGGCCCGGTCCGCGGACGGCGTGGGTACGGGGGTGGGCTCCGGCATGGCTCCTCCTCGGCGCCCCGTGCGGGCGCGGCGGTCGTGTCGCTTCGGCGGCGGCCGGGCCGTGGTGCCCGGCCGCCCGGTCACGATCATTCGGCCGGTGCGACCGCGCGGACAAGGTTATTTGCCGTTACGGCAAAACAGCGGGGTGCGGGGAGCGGCTTCAGACGAGCAGGCTCAGCAGGTGCGCGCAGGCGGTGGCCTCGTCCGGGTGGCGGGCGACGACTTCACAGGTTCCGCGCTCGAAGGCCCCGGTCTCCCAGACCCCGTCCCCGCCGCGCCGGACGAAGAGGAAGTCCGGCGGGGTGGGAGCGGGCTCATGGACGCCCTCGATCCGGTAGTAGCCGCCGGGGATCCGCGCCTCGACGAGTGCGGCCCGCAAGGCCCGGCGGTCCATGGCGGGTTACGCGCCCGCGGGCGTCAGGTAGGCGTTGTCCAGCAGCCACTTCACATTGAGCCGCTGCCCCGCGCCCGGGTCGAGGAACACGGCGTCGAGCTTGATCTGCTGGCCGCCGCCGGGCTGCTCGAACCACGGGGCGATGCCGCCCTGCCAGACCCAGAAGGGCTTGGCGACCTTGTAGACCCGGTAGTCGCAAGGGCTGGCCGCGTCACGGGTGTTCAGGTTCTGCGGGGGCAGGGCACGCTCGGCGTAGGCGTCACCCGCCGGGGCGAGGTAGCCGCCGTACTCCGAGCCGAAACGGTCCAGGCGCTGGCCGGTGCGGAGCTTCACGGGCTCCTTGTCGATCTCGCCGTTCACCTCGGCGAAGCCGTCGTTGGGCGGGTACTTCCAGCTGCCGGTGTCCGCGGGCCCTTCCCAGTACTTCTTGAGGAAGTCGTTGGGCGTGAGGTCGCCGGTGCGCTGCCAGCCCTTCAGGAGCGGGCCGACCGGGGCGAGCCGCTTGTTCGGCAGCCACTGGGGACCGAGGCGGGCGTCGCCGCGGAACTCTCCGGTGCAGGGTTCATGACGCTCGGCGGCGGGCGCGGGCCGGGCGGATGCCGGTGCGGCGCTCGCCGCCGGGGCGGAGATGAGTCCGGCGGTGATGCCGAGCGCGGCGAGTACGGTTCGCATGCGGTTCATTCAGGAGTCCCCTCGGGCACTGATGATCAATCAGGACAGCTGACGTAGGGTAACCGCTCGACTACCCGAGGCTGTCGCGCCATGCCGTTTTCCGGCCACCGCGAACAGCACCGCGCCCCGGCCGCGACGATGCGCGACCGGGGCGTGGTGGAGTCAGGGCGGGTGCCCGCCCGAAGGGGCGCCTCCTAGCTGACGTTGACGTCGATGCAGGCGTAGAAGGCGTTCGGCGTGTCCGCGATGTTCCAGACGGCGAGCACCTCCTGCCGGCCGGTCTTGTTGCCGAAGTCGACCTGGTGGGTCACGGTCGCGCCGGGCTGCGCCCCGCCGTCGTCGAATTCGGCGATCTTCTCGCCGCCGACGAAGTACTGCCAGGTGCTGGTCGAGTGGCGCGCGGTGAGCTTCCACTCGAACTGCTGCGAGCGGTTCACCGGAGTGACGGACCAGCCCTTGGAGTCGTCGTCCAGCTCGGCGAAGCCGCTGTTTCCGCCGCTGCAGCTGGTGAGCCCCTTGGGACCCTCGACGCTCTGCGGTTCGTACGTGATCGCACCGCAGCTGACCGTGCCGGCGGCACACTGCGCCTGCCTGCTCGGCGGGTTGGAGATGTAGCCGTGGGCGCTGGCGGAGCTCGCCGGGAGGCTCAGGGCGAGGACCGGGGCGAGCATGGCGCCGACGGCGAGTGCGGTCTTCCTCTTCACGTGCATGTTTCTCCTTCACAGGAGACCGCACCGCGCGGTGGCGGGCCGTGGGGGGCCCGGCTTCGGCGGCGAGGCCTCGCGAGTGTGGGGCCAAGAGGCGCGAAGGGCTGCAAGTCCCTTGCCGGACAAGCCTGATGACAGGTGTCCGGAAAGGCCTTGCACTTGGACTAGACCATACCCATCGACGCGTTCGCGTCAAGGGCGGTGCGCGGTGGGCCCCCTGCGCACCCGAGCCGCACGGGTGGCCTCGCGCATCCCGCGCGTCACCCGGGTGACACGATCACCCCTGGTCGTCGCCGTACCGGACCGTGACGCGCTCGAAGCCGAGGGAGCCGAGCAGCCCCTTCAGCATCTCGGCGGTGTTCTTCTCCGCGCGGGCGGTCAGTTCGCTCTCCTTCGCCGCTTCCGAGATGTGGTGCACGGCGAGCTTGTTGACCGCCTGCTCACTGCCGGGATTGTCGGAGAAGAGGTCGCCCAGCCGGTCGAGGAGACCGCGCTGTTTGGACACCGCGTAGGAGCGGTCGGGATCGAGGGCCGGTTTGCCCAGCACCGCGTGCGGCAGCCGGAGTTCGGCGGTGGTGCGGTCCTCGTTCACCACGACGCCGCTCCCGGTGACCTTGCCCAGGTCGACGGAGGCGCCGACGGTGCCCGCACCGACGAACAGGGTGCGGGTGCCGCGCAGGGCGTCGGGAACGAACTTCGTGTCCTTCTCCAGATCGACGACGACCTGGAAGTTGCCCGAGGCGGCCTCGTACGCGCTCATGTCCTGGATCGACTTGAGCACGGCGGGGCCCGACCGGTCGTGGGTCTCCTCGCCGAAGAGGTCGTCGAGACCCGGCAGCAGGCTGAGCCGGCTGCCCGCGAACAGCAGGACCAGCACGGCCGCCACGATACCGAGGACCTTCGGCCACCCCCGCGAGGGGCGGGCGTCGCGCTTCTTGTCGCCGTGCGGCGCGGGCTCTGTGGTTACGTCGCTGGACGTCATGTTCAGCGTGTGACCCGCGACGGGCACTTTCAGTCCGGCTGCTGCCGAATCCGGAGGGAACTACCGTACAAAATAGGCCTGTTCCGGTACACCCGGGCAGACACGAGGGCGTCGCCCGGCAGCCGGGTCCGTTCAGCGCGGTGCAGCGGCCACCCGTACGCGATCGCTCTCACCGTCGGTCAGGAACGACGCCAGCTCCCTCCCTTGCTCGGCCACGGCGTCGCGGTCGGCCCGGGAGAAGGCTCGCAGGGGTTCCACGGCCAGGACCCCGTCGGTGACGCGCCAGGTGGCCGCCACGCGGCCGTCGACCAGCACGACACGTTCACCGGCGACCGACAGGCCGCGGTGGGCGTCGTCGATGATCCGGCCGCGGTCCTGATAACCGAGGATCGCGTTGTCGAAAGCCGGCAGGAACCGCACCGGGGCGGGGGTGTCCGGGTCCGGGCGCGGCGCGTCGGGCAGGTCGAGCAGTTCCCGTCCCCGCTCGTCGCGGAAGCGGACCAGCTCGCCGCGTACGGCGGCCACCGCGCCGGGCAGTCCGGCCAGGCCGGACCAGGCGCGCAGGTCGGCCGTCGCGGCGGGGCCGTGGGCGGCCAGATAGCGCCGGACCAGTACCTGGCCGACCGGGTCGGCGCCGTCGGGGGCGGGCGGATCGACCGGACGGCCCAGCCAGGAGGAGAGGGCGGCATTGCGCACCCCGCCCTTCGCCCGCCACAGCCCCCGCGGCGGCGCCTGCGCCATCGGGACGAGTGCGGCGACCACCATCTCGCCCAGGGGACGGGACCCCGGACCGGGCCAGCGCCCGGCGAGCGCGGCCACGATCTCGGCCGCCGTACGGGGTTCCCCGTCGGCCATCAGCTCCCGGGCATCGGCGGCGAGTGCGTCGAGGTCGACCCCCTTCAGCTCGTCGCGGTAGACCCCGAGCACGCGTTGGCGCAGCATCGCGTCGTGGCGGGCCCGCCAGGCGAGGACGTCGTCGGCGGTGACGAGGTGGACCGTGCGTCGCATCAGATGGGTGCGCACCACGCTCCGCCGGGTCAGCAGCTCCGAGAGAACCGCCGGATCGAAGGCGGTCAGCCGGGACCAGAGCCCGACGAAGGGCTCCTGCGGTTCCTGCGCCTGGAGGCCGCAGAGGTGGGCCACGGCGTCCACGACCGGCAGATCGGCCCGGTCGAGCAGCAACTGGCGGGCCAGCATGGCGCGGTTGAGCGCCCGGTTGTCGAGGACGGTCACCGTGTGGTCTCTCCTTCTCGGTCGCCTGACGTCGGTCTTCGCGCGCCCCCGCGCGGTGCGCCGGTGGTCAGGTCGCCTGCCGCCCGTCGAGCGTCTCCCGCAGGATATCCGCGTGCCCGGCGTGCTGAGCGGTCTCGGTGAGGACGTGGGTCAGCACCCGCCGTACGCTCCACTCGCCGCCGGGTTCGTTCCAGGGCGCCTCGGGGAGCGGGTGCGTCGCCGAGAGGTCGGGGACCGCGAGGATGATCTTCTCGCTGCGGGCGGCGACCTGCTCGTAGGCGCCGAGAACCCCGGCCGTCGTCTCACCGGGCAGCATGCGGAACTCCTTCTCCCGCTCGATCGCCCACTTCGGGTACTCGCGTGCGGTGCCGGCCGCCAGGTCGTCCCAGGTGACCCCTTCGGGCAGGGCGAAGGACATCGCCGACGGGCCCTCGGTCACGAAGTTCAGCCAGCTCTCCTCCATGGCCGTGACGTGCTTGACGAGGCCGCCCAGGCACAGCGCGCTGACGGTCGGGCGCGCACCGGCCCGCTCGTCGCCGAGCCCCTCGACCGTGCGGATCAGGGCGGCCCGCGCGGTGGCGAGAGCGGCGAGCAGGTCGGTGCGCTCGGCGTCGGGGGAGGTGGAGGCCGTGGTCATGGTGATCGGGTTCCTTCCGGTGTTCCTGTCGTGCGGTACGGGTCAACCCTCGCAAGGGAAGAGGCCAGGAAGTGGCCTCTTCCCGGGTCATACTGGCGGCATGCCGAAGACTTCAGCGCGACTGCTGGCGCTGCTCTCCCTGCTCCAGGCGCGCCGGGACTGGCCGGGCCCGTTGCTGGCCGAGCGGCTGGAGGTCAGCCCGCGCACGGTGCGGCGTGACGTCGACCGGCTGCGGGAGCTGGGCTATCCCATCGCGGCGTTCAAGGGCCCCGACGGCGGATACCGGCTGGACGCGGGCGCGCGGTTGCCGCCGTTGCTGTTCGACGACGACCAGGCCGTCGCACTCGCCGTCGCGCTGCGGACGGCCGCCGCGACCGGCGCCGGGATCGGGGAGGCCGCGGCCCGCGCGCTCACCACCGTCCGACAGGTCATGCCCGCCCGGCTGCGCCACCGCGTCGACGCCCTGGAGGTCACCGCCGTCGAACGTACGGGAGGTCCACCGCGCCCGCAGGCCGATCCGCAGGTGCTCGTGGCCTTGAGCACTGCCGTGCACGCCCGCGAGGTGCTGCGCTTCGACCACTCCCCCGCGTACGCGCCGGCCACCGCCGATGCCCCGCCCGCGGTGCGGCGGGTGGAGCCGCACCGCCTGGTCACCTGGGGCGGGCGCTGGTATCTCGTCGCCTGGGACCTGGATCGTGAGGACTGGCGGACCTTCCGCGCGGACCGGATCACCCCGCGCACTCCCACGGGTCCCCGGTTCACGTCGCGCGAGGTGCCCGGAGGCGATGTGGCCGCCTTCGTCGCCGCCCGGTTCCAGGGCTCCGACGCCCCCGGCGGGTGGCCCTGCCGCGGCGAGGTGATCCTCGACGCGCCGGCCTCCGCGGTGGCCGGCCACGTCCGCGACGGGATCGTCGAGGAGCACGGCCAGGACCGCTGCCGCGTGGTCCTGGGCGCCTGGTCGTGGCCGGGCCTCGCCGCCGAACTCGGCCGGTTCGACGTGGACATCGAGGTCGTCGGGCCCGACGCGCTCAGGGAGGCCTTCGCTCGATTGGCCCGCCGCTGTGCCGACGCGGCGGGGACCGGGGCGGGACCCGCCGGCCCTCAGAATCCGACGAGACGCGTGTCGTAGGTGTCGTCGGTCGTCGAGGCGGTCACGGACGAGGCGATGTGACCCGCCAGGCCCAGCACCAGGAACAGCACCACGAGCCATTTCGCGGCGCTGCTCAGGACCAGCGGGCGGGTGGCGGAGCGCGACCGCTCCGGGGCCACGGCGAGGTCGTCGTCGCCGAACAGCCCCTTGGGGTAGGCGGGGGTGAGCATCATGACGTACGCCGAGAACCGCATCCGGTAGCGCAGGGTGGCCGCCGTCGCCTCGAACAGCGGCCGGGGCATCCGGCCGAGACACAGCGTGATCAGCCACCAGACGAAGGCCAGCGCCCACCACCCGTAGACGGCGAGGCTCTGCACGATCGCCGCCGGGATCATCAGGAAGACACGGAACAGCACGGCGAGGCGGTTGAGCGGGGTGGCCCGCACCTCGATCTGCACCGGATAGTCGGCCGGCGGGGTCAGGGCGAAGGGCGGGTAGCGGTCGATGAGCAGCATGTCGCTGGCCGAGACGCGCATGTCGTAGCCGAGGACACCGGTCAGGAAGCGGAAGACGGGGTCGGGCAGCCGTCCCAGCACCAGGGCCGCGAACCAGCCCACGATGACGGTGAAGAACGCCGCGATGTGCAGGAAGAACAGCACGATGAAGTGCGGGACGAGCAGCAGCAGTCGCAGAAGAACGGTCAGCCGGCGCTGGCGGGCCGGTTCGACGATGTCCAGGACGGGCCGGAACTCGTTTGCGTCCGTCTCCTCGCGGCCCGGGCTCCACTGGCCTTCGGCCATGTCGCTCCTCCTCGGCAGGGAATCCGTACGGCATACGCGCGCAGGACGTGTCCCCACCGTGCGTCCGCCCCGGGCCGCCCGCAAACGGCCCGGCCCGAACGGGTGCCCGGGCTCAGCGGCCGCGGAGGCGGTCGAGCAGGGAGCGGGCCGAGCCGGACCCGGTGGCGCCGCGAGGGGTGCTCGCCCGGCCGTCGGTCCGTCCGGTGCGGGAGCCGCGCTTCTTCGCCGGGGTCGCGGCAGCCGGCTTCGGCCGGACCCGTCGTCCGGCCTTGGTGCCTGCGGCCTTCGTGGAAGCGGTCTTCGTACGGCCCGCCTTGGTAGCAGCGGTCCCCGTGCGGTCGGATTTCTCGGCAGCGGTCTTCGAACGGCCCGCCCTGGTGCGCGCGGCGGGGCTCGGCGCGCGCACCGGCCCGTCCTCGGGCTTCTCCGCCGACGGGCCGGGGGAGCCCGAGTCGTCGGTGTAGACGTAGTAGCGGTGGCTGATCCGGCGGCCCAGCACGAAGTACCCCAGCAGTGCGCCCGCCGTGTTGAGGATGACGTCGTCGATGTCGAAGGCGCGTCCCGTGACCAGGGCCCCCTGGATCAGTTCGACGACGGCCATGGCGACGGCGGTCAGCAGCGTCGTCCGGATCATGCGCAGGCGGCGTGGCACGAAGAACGGCAGCAGGAGCCCGAAGGGCACGCCGAGCAGCAGGTTGCCGCCCGCCTGTTTGACCGCGCCGAGGAAGGTGTAGTCCTCGGCGTACTGCCGCAGTGAGCGCCCGGGACGGAGGTTCGAGGTGACGAGGTCCTCGGAGGCCGGTGAGGGCGTGAGCGTCACCTTGGCCAGCAGGACGGAGAACGCCACCAGCCCCAGCAGCACCACGGTCAGGATCGCCCCGCGCACCAGCACACGTACCCATGTCCCCTGGCTTGTACGGGGATTCGCCTCTGCTGTCATGGCCGACGGATGCCCCCGACCGGCCGGAACACACGCCGGACGGCCCCATGGAGCGAAAATCTCACGCGGCCGTCCACGCCCGCCTGCGACGATGTGCGCATGAGCGCACATAAGAAGAGGGACCTGCTGGAAGAGGCCGCCCGGTTGCGTACGGAGGGCCGGCCCGAGGAGGCGCGCGAACGGCTCCTCGCCCTGACCGCCGCTTACCCCGAGGACGCGGAAGTGGCCTACCGCACGGCGTGGATCCATGACGTGCTGGGGCTGGAGTCGGAGGCGGTGCCCTATTACGAGCGCGCTCTGGCCAATCCGGAGCTGGCCGCGGAGGACCGGAACGGGGCGCTCCTGGGGCTGGGCAGTACGTACCGGATTCTCGGGCGGTACGGGCAGGCGGTGGAGACGCTGCGCCGGGGGGTCGCGGAGTTCCCGGACAACGGCTCGCTCCGGGCGTTCCTGGCGATGGCCCTGTACAACACCGACGAGCACCACGAAGCGATGCGGCTGTTGCTGGAGCTGACGGCCACGACCAGCAGCGACCCGTACGTCCAGGGGTACCGGCGGGCGATCGAGCACTACGCGAAGGACCTCGACGAGACCGTGTGACCCGCCCGGGGCCATGGCGGTCGTCCGCGGCGCGCCGCGACACGGGGGACGCGCCGGTGCGGGAGCGGCGGGTGCCGAGAATGCTCGGGTGCCCACCGCTCCCCCGGCTCCTCCGCCGTTCCCGCCGTCCTCCCCCTCCTCCGGTGTGTCCCGGGCCGGTGATGTGCCGTGGCGCGGTGAGGTGGCGCTGCTTCTCCTGTCCGCGGCATCCGGCGCTGCGGACGCGTTCGTGTTCCTGTGCGTGGGGCAGGTCTTCGCCGGGGTGATGACGGGGAACCTGGTGCTGCTGGGCGCTTCGGCCGCCGGTGCGGGCGAGGACGGCGTGGCGCTGAAGGTGGCCGTCGCTCTGGGGGCGTACACCTGCGGAGTGGTGGTGGGCGCGCTGCTGAC
>NZ_JAAXYC010000019.1 GCF_018619185.1 Streptomyces sp. McG3
CCCGCACCCCTGCCCCACCCCCGTCAGCGCAGGGCAACGGCACCGGCACCGGCGTCAGCCGACAGAGCTGTACGCCACTACCCCCCGCAACACCGCATCCACCGCCTTGCGCGCGTTCTTCGCCACAGAACTCGCCCCCTCCCCCGCGTCCCGAGGAGCCGCCGCGGCCACCTGCCCCAGCACATCGATCACCTGCTTGCACCACCGTACGAAGTCCCCCGCCGGCATCTCCGCCTCGCGCAGCACCTCGTCCAGCGTCCGGCCGGAGGCCCACATGTAGACCGCCCAGGCGAAGCCGAGATCGGGCTCGCGCTGCCCGACCCCTTCCGTCTGGTTGATCTTGAAGTCCTCCTCCAGGGCGTCAAGCCGGCCCCAGATCCGCACCATCTCGCCCATGGCGACCTTGGCGGGACCGGACGGCAGCTTCGGCGCGACGGCGTCATCTGCCTGCCGCGCCTCGTACACCAACGCCGAGACGCAAGCGGCCAGCTCAGCGGGGTTGAGCCCTTCCCAGACACCCTCGCGCAGACACTCGCTGGCGAGCAGATCCAGCTCCCCGTACAGCCGGGCCAGCCGCCGCCCGTTCGCGGTGACCTCGTTGCCCCGGAGGTAGTCCAGCTCGGTCAGGAGCGCGACGATCCGGTCGAAGGTCCGGGCGATCGTGTTCGTCCGCCCCTCGATCCGCTTCTCCAGCTGCTGGGTGTCCCGCTGCAGCCGGTGGTAGCGCTCGGCCCACCGCGCGTGGTCCTCCCGCTCGTCGCACCCGTGGCACGGGTGGGCGCGCAGCTCGGTCCGCAGCCGGGCGATCTCGCGGTCGTCGGCGGCCGGCGCCCGCCCCTTGCGGTGCCGGTCGGGCACGATGTGCCCGGCCTTCGTCCGCAGCGCGGAGGCCAGATCACGCCGGGACTGCGGCGAGCGCGGGTTGAACGACTTCGGTACGCGCATCCGGTCCAGCGCCTCCACCGGCACCGGGAAGTCCATCGAGGCCAGCCGCTTGACCTGCCGTTCGGCGGTCAGCACCAGCGGGCGCGGCCCGTCGTGGTGGTCGAACCCGCGGTGCCCGTTGGCCCGCCCGGCAGGCAGCCCCGGGTCCAGCACGAGGGCGAGCCCCGCGAACTTCCCCGTCGGCACATGGATGACGTCCCCGGGCTTCAGCTTCTCCAGCGAGGAGGCCGCCGCCGCTCGCCGCTGCGCCGCGCCCTGCTTGGCCAGCTCCGTCTCGCGGTCCTTGAGGTCGCGCCGCAGACGCGCGTACTCCTCGAAGTCACCGAGGTGGCAGGTCATGCCCTCCTGGTAGCCCTCCAGGCCCTCCTCGTTGCGCTGCACCTGCCGCGAGATCCCCACGACGGACTTGTCCGCCTGGAACTGGGCGAACGAGGTCTCCAGCAACTCGCGCGAGCGGTGCCGGCCGAACTGCTGCACCAGGTTGACCGCCATGTTGTACGAGGGGCGGAAGCTGGAGCGCAGCGGATACGTACGGGTGCCCGCGAGGCCGGCCAGCGCCGTCGGGTCCAGGCCGCGCTGCCACAGGACCACCGCGTGGCCCTCGACATCGATGCCGCGGCGTCCGGCCCGGCCGGTGAGCTGGGTGTACTCGCCGGGGGTGATGTCGGCGTGCTGCTCGCCGTTCCACTTGACGAGCTTCTCCAGCACCACGGAACGCGCGGGCATGTTGATGCCGAGCGCCAGCGTCTCGGTGGCGAAGACGGCCTTCACCAGACCGCGGACGAACAGCTCCTCGACGACTTCCTTGAAGGTCGGCAGCATGCCCGCGTGGTGCGCGGCGATACCCCGCTCCAGTCCTTCGAGCCACTCGTAGTAGCCCAGGACGTGCAGGTCCTCGCCGGGGATGGACGCGGTCCGCTCCTCGACGATCTCCCGGACCAGCCGGCGCTTGTCCTCGTCGTTGAGCCGCAGCCCTGCGTACAGGCACTGCTGGACGGCGGCCTCGCAGCCGGCCCGGCTGAAGATGAAGGTGATGGCGGGGAGCAGGCCCTCGTTGTCCAGCCGGTCGATGACCTCGGGCCGGCCGGGCGTCCAGATCCGGCCGCGCTGACGCCTCTCGCGCTCACGGTCGGCCTCGCGCACCATCTTGCCCCGGCGGCGGTCCCGGGGGTTGTAGACGTTCTGGCTCTCCTGCCGGGCGAGACGGACCAGGTCGGGGTTGACCTCACGCCGTCCGGCGCCCCGGCCGCCGTGGTCGGTCGCCTCCTCGAAGAGGTCGTACATCTTGCGGCCGGCCATCACGTGCTGCCAGAGCGGCACCGGGCGGTGCTCGGAGACGATCACCTCGGTGTCGCCGCGCACGGTGTCCAGCCAGTCGCCGAACTCCTCCGCGTTGGAGACGGTCGCCGACAGGGAGACCAGCGTCACCGACTCCGGGAGGTGAATGATCACTTCCTCCCACACCGCGCCCCTGAAGCGGTCGGAGAGGTAGTGCACCTCGTCCATGACCACATAGCCGAGTCCGGACAGCGACTGGGAGCCCGCGTACAGCATGTTCCGCAGGACCTCGGTGGTCATCACGACCACCGGCGCCTCGGAGTTGACGCTGTTGTCGCCGGTCAGCAGACCGACCTTGTCGGCGCCGTAGCGCTTGACCAGATCGGCGAACTTCTGGTTGGAGAGCGCCTTGATCGGTGTGGTGTAGAAGCACTTGCGGCCCTGCTCCAGGGCCAGATGCACGGCGAACTCGCCGACGATCGTCTTGCCCGACCCGGTGGGGGCCGCGACCAGCACCCCCTTGCCCGCTTCCAGGGCCTGGCAGGCCTCGATCTGGAACGGGTCCAGACCGAACTCGTACATCTCGCGGAAGGGCCCGAGGGCCGTCGCCATCTCGGCCGCACGGTCCCGAGAAGCCTGGTATCGCTCAGCTGGTGAGAGGTCCTCTGTCATCTTGGCTACGAGCCTACCCGCCACCTCCGACACTCAGCGCGATCTTTAAATGCCCTTGGCTGTTCCCTCGCCCGGGGCCCGGTCAGCGCCGGCCCGGGGCCCGGTGAGCACCCGTACGGCACCCGGTACGCAGGTGGCGGTGAGCGGCAGCGCGCCCAGCGGTTCACCGTCCGCGTACGCCGTGACCCCGGCCGCCGCCAGCTCGATCGAGGAGACCCGGTGCACGGTGACGGCGGGGTGGCCCAGGTGCGTGCCCCGGTAGACCTTCGGGAAGACCTTGAGGAGCGTGGTGCGGGTGCACCGCCCCACCACGGTCACGTCGAAGAGCCCGTCGTCCATCTCGGCGTCGGCACAGATCCGCATGCCCCCGCCGTACGTGGTTCCGTTGCCGACCGCGATGAGCGTGGCCTCGATCTCGGTGGCCTCTCCCCCGTCGAGCCGGATGCGGTACGGGATCGGCCGGAAGGCGGCCAGCTCGGCGAGGATCGCGAGGTCGTACGTGAACCGGCCGCCGACGAAGCGCATCCGGTTGCCCCGGTCGTTGACCCGGGAGTCGAAGCCGGAGGCGAGGACCGAGCCGAACCAGCGGTCCCCGACCCGCCCGAGGTCGATGTCGCGGTGACCGCCCTGCTTGAGCGCCCGCGCGGCCAGCCGTCCGGCGGCGGCCGGGTCACGTATCGGCAGCCCCAGCGCCCGGGCGAAGTCGTTTCCGGTGCCGACGGCGACGACGCCGAGCGGGGTGGCGGTCCCGGCGACGGCCTGGAGGGCGAGGGACATCAGCCCGTCCCCGCCCACGGCTATCAGTGCCCCGGTCCCCGCCGCGACGGCCTCGCGGGCCCGGCGCAGGGCGTCGTCGGCGTCCTCGCCCAGCACCGTACGGACGGAGAATCCGGCGTCCCGCAACGCGGAAGCGGCCGGCTGCGCGGCGTGCGCGCCCCGGCCGCGTCCTGCGGTGGGATTGACGAAGAGGGTGATCTCGCTGGTCACCCGCCGGACCCTACAAGGTCAGGTGATGTCGTCGTAACCGTTCAGCCGGCGCGATCCGGGACCGTCCGTCTCGCCGGACGCCTGCCCCGGAAGTGCGGGGCGGGAGCCGGAGACTCTCTCGATGCTGCCGACGGGCTCGGGCGTCAGATCGAGATCCGATGCCTCGTCGTCGCTGAGCTCGGCGTCGGGGTTCTTGCGGTTGCGCCGCTTGTCGTTCAGCAGGGAGAAGCCGACGGCGATGAAGTAGAGGACCGCGAGCGGGCCGGCGAGAAGCAGCATGGAAACCGGTTCGCCACCGGGGGTCGCGATGGCCGCGAAAGCGGTGAGGCCCACGATCATCCCGCGCCACCAGCCGAGCATCCGCTTGCCGGAGACGACACCGGTCATGTTCAGCGCGATGAGGAGCAGCGGCAGCTCGAAGGCGATGCCGAAGACGATCACCATGCGGACCAGCAGATCCAGATAGCTGTCGAGCTCGATCTGGTTCTGCACGTTCTCGGGGCTGAACCCGAGCATGATCTCGGCGGTCTGCGGCAGGATCGCGTACGCGAGGTAGGCGCCGGAGAGGAAGAGGGGCGCGCCCACGATGGCGAAGGCGTAGGCGTAGCGCTTCTCACCCTGGTGCAGCCCGGGGGCCACGAAGGCCCACAGCTGGTACAGCCAGACCGGAGTCGCCAGCAGGACGCCGGACATCAGGGCGACCTTGAGGGCGTTGGTGAACGGCGCCAGCAGGGTGTTGGTCTTCAGCAGTGCGCAGGGCTTGCCGTTGACGGCGACGACCACGCCGTCCTTGCATCCGACGGATTCGAGCAGGGGGCGCAGAAGGAAGTCGTAGATCTCCTTCTGGAAGAACGCTGCCACGATCGTCACCACGACGATCGCCAGCACGGCCTTCAGCAGCCGGTTACGCAGCTCACGCAGGTGATCGAGGAGAGGCATCCGCCCCTCGTCGTCCTTCTCCTGCTTGCGGGCAGACTTGAGCAACCCACTTCCCTCGTCTCGTGCGGCGGCTGTCGGCGGAGCGCGTCAGCTGTCAGCTCTGGGTGGTGGGCTTGGCCTCGCTGACCGGGCGGGAACTGGTGACGTCTCCCGGAGCGGCCTGGATGGTGCGCGCGGTGGTGGACTGCGGGGGCGTCGGGTCCTCGACGGTCTCCGTCGTGGGCGCCGCGGTCGTCGCGTCGTCCTTCTTCATGGCCTTGGCCTCGCTCTTGAGGATGCGGGCCGACTTGCCGAGCGAGCGCGCCATGTCGGGAAGCTTCTTGGCACCGAAGAGCAGCAGGATGACAGCGATGATCAGAACGATCTCGAGGGGCTTCAGATTGCCGATCATGTGCGACTTCCTTCTCACTGAGGCGGCTGGAGGGTGGGCTCGCTACCCGTTCGACCGGGCATACGTCCGATCGTTGCGCTTGGCAGCGATCGTAACCCGCAGGGGTAAACGCGAGGCAATGCCCGTGCGTACTCCTGCTTGCGACCCGCACCTCCCTGCCTGGGCCGACCCATGCAGCGTACCCCCCGGTGCGGTCGAACATCAGGTCTCAGGAGCCGTTATCGCAGGCCTTCGCCGGTGGCCGCGAGGCGGCCGGCCGCCCGTTCGAGGTCCTCGGACGCCCGGTTGATCCGCTCCGTGGTGACCGTGACCTGTCGGCCGAGACGCTGGGCCTCGACGAAGACCTTGATGCCCAGGACGCCGAGCACGGTGATGCCCAGGAATCCGAGGGCGATGGCGAGCATGGGCCAGAACATACGGCGGTGCCTCTTCCTACGGGGCTTCCTACAGGACTTGCCACGTCGCTTCCAACGGGCGCGGTGGCCGGGCCGCTACAGCGCGGTGTGCAGGCGCAGCGTCCGCACGCCGCCGCCGGTGAGCAGTTCGATGATGCGCTCCCCGGCGGGCTTGCGGACCGAGGCGCCGCACTCGGGGCAGGTGAAGGTGTAGAAGGTGGTGCGGCTGGTGGCGCCGATCGCGAGGCGCAGTGCCGCGGCGGCCAGCTCGAAGCGCCCGCGGCAGTCGGGGCAGGCGGCCCGGAAGCGTACGGCGGCGGGTACGGGCACCGGGACGGGTCCGGCGCCGGGCAGGGGCGCCGGGCGGATCCCGGTGGTGGCCGGGAACAGGGGCGTCCGGTTCATCGTTGTGTCCCCTCCTCGGGTCTCAGACCGCGTCCTCGTAGGCGGCGAGTGCCTCGCGGGCGGCCTCGCGGGCGCTGTCCGCGAGTTCCGGCGGCGTGACGATGCGGCCCTCGCCGCCGAGGCGCAGGGCGAGCCGGCGCAGGGAGGCCGGGTCCGGGGTGCGCAGGGTGATCCGCAGACCGCCGTCGGGGAGCTCCTCGGCGGAGTCGTGCGGGTAGTACTCCGCGACCCAGCGGCCGCCGGTGCCGACCTCGATGACGACTTCCGGGTCCTCGGCGGCGGGCTGGACCAGCCCCGCGGACAGGTCGCGCAGCTCCAGCTCGGGCGGGGCGGCGGGGGCGTCGAGGAGGCGGATCTCGGCGACCCGGTCCAGCCGGAAGGTCCGGCGGGCCTCGGAGAGCCGGCACCAGCCCTCCATATAGGTGTGCCCGACGGCGAAGAGCCGGATCGGGTCGACCTCGCGCTCGGTGAGTTCGTCGCGGGCGGGCGAGTAGTAGCGCAGCCAGAGCCGGCGGCGCTCGGAGATGGCCCGGTCGACGTCGGCGAAGACGCCGCCCTCCGCCTCGAAGGTCACCGAGAGGCGGGAGCTGGCCGCGCCGGACTCGCCGGCGGCCGTCTCCAGCTTGGCGGTGGCGCGCACGAGGGCGAGCCGGTCGCTCTCGCGCAGGCCGGGCAGGGTGGCGACGGCGCGGGCCGCGACGAGCAGCGCGGTGGCCTCGTCGGCGGCGAGGCGGAGCGGCTCGGCGACGTCGTCCGGGTTGTGCCACCAGATCCGGTCGCCGTCGGTGTCGATGTCGAGGAGGTCGCCGCCGCGGAAGCTGGTGCCGCACATGGGCAGGACGTCGAGGTCGGAGATCAGCTCGTCCTCGGTGATCCCGAAGGCCCGTGCCACGTCCTGGACGTGGGCGCCGGGGCGCTCGCGCAGATACGTCACCAGGGAAAGCATCCGGCGGGTCTGGTCGATCGCGTTCGTGGCCATCGTTTCCCTGCCCCTAGTCCTTGGCCACGGCGCGGAGCCGGTCCACCACATCGGCCCGCAGATCGGCGGGTTCCTCCACGACAACATCCGGGCCGAACTCGACGAGCCAGGCGTCGAGTCCGTGCCCGTACGGGATCTCCAGCTCGTCCCAGCCGTCGCCGCGTTCCCTCACGGCTATCGCGCGCGACCGCAGCGGGTAGCCGGCTCCGGCGCGCAGCCTGATCCGGGCGGTACGGGTCGCGGTCTCGCCGGCCCAGCTCTCGACGGTCTCGCGGACGGTGACGACGTCGGGCACCTCGGCGCTGAAGGCCCCGGCGCGGGAGCGGACCTTGCCGGTGATGCGGGAGAGCCGGAAGACGCGTTCGGCGCCGCGCTCGCGGTCCCAGCCCGCCAGATACCAGTGGCCGCGCCAGCATTCGAGGGTCCAGGGTTCGACCTGGCGCTGCTCGGGGCGGGCGGAGTTGGCCTTGCGGTAGTCGAAGGTGACGGGGCGCCGGTCGCGGCAGGCCAGCATCAGGGGCTCGAAGGCGGCCTCGTGGACGGGGATGCGGGGTTCGAGGGCGCTGTGGACCTCGTAGGCGTCCTCGGCCTCCGGCATTCCGGCGGCCCGCAGCTTCTGGAGGGCGCCGCTCGCTGCTCCGGCGAGGCGGGCCTGCTGCCAGACCTTGGCGGCGAGGCCGAGGGCCGCGGCCTCCTCGGCGTCCAGGGTGATGGGGGGCAGCCGGTTGCTGTCGCGGCGGGCCAGGTATCCGGTGTCGCCGTCGAGGTTCTCGACGGTCTCGATGACGAGGCCGAGCTCGCGCAGATCGTCCTTGTCGCGCTCGAACATCCGGTTGAAGGAGTCGTCGGAGCCCGCTTCCAGGTAGGCCTCGATGGATCCGCGGAGTTCGCGCTTGCTGAGTGGGCGCCGGGTCCCCAGCAGGCACAGCGCGAGGTTCATCAACCGCTCGGCCTTGGCAATCGCCATCGACGCCCTTTCTCTTGTTGCTCTACGACCGTCGACCGTACCGCCCCGGGGTTCTGGGAACCAAAAGGCGGGCCACCAGCCGGAGAGCGGTGAGGGCCCCCGCCGTGCGGCGGGGGCCCTCACACGCGCGACCGGAACGGATCAGACCGCTACGAGGTCGCAGACGAAGATCAGCGTCTCGCCCGGGGCGATCTTGCCGCCGGCGCCGCGCTCGCCGTAGGCGAGGTGCGCGGGGATGATCAGCTCGCGGCGACCGCCGACCTTCATGCCCTGCACGCCCTGGTCCCATCCGGAGATGACCTGACCGGCACCGAGCTGGAACCGCAGCGGGGTGCCGCGGTTCCAGGAGGCGTCGAACTCCTCGCCGGTGGAGAAGGCCACGCCCACGTAGTGGACGGAGACGGTCTGGCCGGCCTGGGCCACCGCGCCCTCGCCCTCCCAGATGTCCTTGATCTGCAGGTCGGCCGGCGGCTCGCCACCCGGGAAGTCGACCTCGGGCTTCTCGATGCTCACTGAACTGCTCCTCTAAATGATGAACTGGACAACCGGGACAGTCTTACACCTTGGCGAGGATGTCCACGGCGAAGACCAGGGTGGAGTTCTTCGGGATGGCCTGCTGCTGCTGGTCTCCGAAGGCCTGGTCCGGCGGGATGACGAGCAGCACCCGGCTGCCGACCTTCTTGTCGGTCAGGCCGTTCTTCAGGCCCTTGAGGGTGACCTGGGACAGCGGGAAGGTCTGGGTCTTGCCCGTGGTGTACGTGTTGTCGAACTCCTTGGCGCCCTTCCAGATCATGCCGACGTAGTTCACGACGACGCTGTCGGACTCCTTGACGACCTCGCCGTCGGACTCCAGGACGTAGTTGGAGACGAGCTTCTTCGGCGGGTCACCCTTGGGGATGGTGACCGTCGGGGCCTTGCCGTCGGTCTTGACGCCGACCTTGGGCAGGTCGATGTTGTCCTGGGCGACCTCGGTGCCCTTGGCGGAGGCCGGGATCTGGGTGGCCTTCAGGATGTCGACGACGAACACGAGCGTGGCGTTGGGCTTGATGTCGCCCTGGCCCTGCTCGCCGTAGCCGAGCTCCGGCGGGATGACCAGCTCGACGCGGCTGCCGACCTTCTGGCCGACCAG
Source organism: Streptomyces sp. McG3 (assembly GCF_018619185.1). GTDB lineage: Bacteria > Actinomycetota > Actinomycetes > Streptomycetales > Streptomycetaceae > Streptomyces. The sequence continues at coordinate 9,088 of NZ_JAAXYC010000019.1, forward strand.
GCCCTTGTCCCAGCCCTGGATGACCATGCCTGCGCCGAGCGTGAGGTCGAAGGGCTGCTTGCGGTCGAAGCTGTTGTCGAACGGCTTGGTGGAGTCCCACGCCTGGCCGAGGTAGTTGACCTGGATCGCGTCGCCGTTCTTGAGCTTCGCGCCGTCCCCCTCGCTGATGACGTCGGTCTTCAGCTCCTTGGGCGGGTCACCCTCACCCTTGGAGAGGGTGGGCTTCTCGCCGAACTTGGCGCCCGCGGTGATCGCGGGGACGCCGTTCTTGGACGAGGCGGAGTCGGAGGCCTTGTCGTCGCTGCCGCACGCCACTGCTGTCAGCAGCAGGAGGGGGGCGACGAGAAGGCCGGCAATTCGGCGCACTGGTTCCTCAGATCTCAGGGGGCACGGTGAATCGGTCCCGCAACACTCTAGGCCCTTTGATTCGCTGGGGGCCGGACCCCGCACGGACGGCCCCGGCCCCCAGGACCGGTGGGTCCTGGGGGCCGGGGCCGTGCCGCGGTGACGTCGGCTCACATACCGGCGATCAGCTTCTCCACCCGCTCGTCCACGGAACGGAACGGGTCCTTGCACAACACCGTGCGCTGCGCCTGGTCGTTGAGCTTGAGGTGGACCCAGTCGACGGTGAAGTCCCGCCGCTGCTCCTGGGCCCTGCGGATGAAGTCGCCGCGCAACCGTGCCCGGGTGGTCTGCGGGGGCACCGACTTGCCCTCGAAGATCTTCAGGTCGTTGCAGATGCGGGCGGTCTGCCCCTTGCGCTCCAGGAGGTAGAAGAGGCCTCGGCGGCGGTGGATGTCGTGGTAGGCGAGGTCTATCTGGGCGACCCGCGGATTCGACATGGTCATGTTGTGCTTGGCCCGGTACCGCTCGATGAGCTTGTACTTCATGACCCAGTCGATCTCGGTGCCGATCCGGTCGAGGTCCTCGGCCTCGATCGCGTCCAGGGTGCGGCCCCACAGCTCCAGGACCTGGTCGACGGTGCCGGTGCGGATGCCACGGCGCTCGACGAAGTCCACGGCCTTCTCGTAGTACTCCCGCTGGACCTCGATGGCCGAGGCCTCCCGGCCGTTGGCCAGGCGCACCTTGCGCTGCCCGGTGAGGTCGTGGCTGACCTCGCGGATCGCCCGGATCGGGTTCTCCAGGGTCAGGTCGCGCATCACCGTGCCCGCCTCGATCATGCGGAGCACCAGGTCGGTGGCGCCGACCTTGAGCAGCATGGTCGTCTCGGACATGTTCGAGTCACCGACGATGACGTGGAGACGGCGGTACCGCTCGGCGTCGGCGTGGGGTTCGTCGCGGGTGTTGATGATCGGCCGGGAGCGGGTGGTCGCGGAGCTGACGCCCTCCCAGATGTGCTCGGCACGCTGGCTGACGCAGTAGACCGCGCCGCGCGGGGTCTGGAGCACCTTGCCCGCACCGCAGATCAGCTGCCTGGTGACGAGGAACGGAATGAGGATGTCCGCGAGCCGGGAGAATTCTCCGTGGCGGGCGACGAGGTAGTTCTCGTGGCAGCCGTAGGAGTTTCCCGCCGAGTCGGTGTTGTTCTTGAAGAGATAGACGTCGCCCGCGATTCCCTCCTCGTGCAGGCGGCGTTCGGCGTCGACGAGCAGGCCTTCCAGAATGCGCTCGCCCGCCTTGTCGTGCGTGACCAGTTCGGTCACGTTGTCGCATTCGGGGGTTGCATATTCCGGATGCGATCCCACGTCGAGGTAGAGGCGGGCGCCGTTCCGCAGAAAGACATTGCTGCTGCGGCCCCATGACACAACACGGCGGAAGAGGTAGCGCGCCACTTCGTCAGGTGACAGTCGGCGCTGTCCCCTGAACGTGCACGTGACGCCGTACTCGTTCTCCAGCCCGAAAATGCGGCGGTCCATGACTGAACATTACGCCTTATGGCCTGAGCTGAAACCGGGTTCGACGGCTCCGTTTCGATCATTTTCCGATCCCGTCACGACGGCGGGCGTACGGGAGGGGGGCGTGAGGACGTTCCCGGTGGCCAGGAGGACCACCAGGGCGGCCACTCCCCCGGCCCCGGCGACGGCGAAGCTCCAGGCGGTCGAGCCGAGTTCGACGGCCGGTCCCGCTACCGCCGTGCCGGCCGCCGCGCCCACACCGAACGTGGTGACGAGCCAGGAGAACGCCTCGGTCACGGTGCCGCGCGGGGCGTGCCGGTCGACCACGATGAAGGAGCAGGCGATGGCCGGTGCGAGGAACACTCCGGCGAGGGCGGCGAGGGCGCTCATGACGGGCACCGAGGGGGTGAGCGTCAACGGCAGATAGCCCAGTGCCAGCAGCCCGACGATGACCCGCAGCCGTTTCTCGGGGGCGCCGGCCCACTGCCGCGCCCCGTAGCCGAGGCCGCCGATCAGCGCGCCGAGCCCGAGTGCGGCCATCAGCCACCCGTACACCGATTCCCGGCCGTGGTCGTCCGCGTACGCCACCCCGGCCACCGTGATGGAGCCGAGGGCGAGCCCGACGAAGAAGAACGCGCCGAGCAGGGCGAGGAGTCCGGGCGAGCGCAGGGCGCCGAGCCAGTGTGCCTCACGGGGCGCGGAGCGCCAGGTGCGCGAGGGCTCGGACAGGACCACCGAGAGGGCGCCGAGGACACCGATGGCGTTGATGACGAGCAGCGCGGCGGCGGGCGACCAGAGCGAGACGAGCAGCGTCACCAGGAGCGGGCCGACGGTGAACATGATCTCCTGCGCCACGGCGTCCATGGCGTAGGCCCGGTGCACCTGGCCCTCACCCTTGAGGACGCTGGGCCACAGGGCCCGCAGACCGCCCTCCAGCGGCGGTGTGGCGACTCCGGCGATGATGACGGCCAGGTAGGCCAGCGGGAGCGAGGAGAGGCCGGTGAAGGCCAGCAGGGACATTCCGAGCGCGGAGACCACGGCGGCCGGGAACTGGACGCGCGGCTGCCCGTGGAGGTCGACCGCCCGGCCGAGCAGCGGCTGCCCGACGGCGGTGGCAAGACCGTAGGCGGCGGCGAGCGCGCCGGCCAGGGTGTAGCTGCCGCCCTCCGCCCGGGTGAACAGCACGATCGCGATGTGCGCGGTGCCGTTGGGCAGCCGCCCCACCAGGGTGCCCGTCAGCAGCCGCGCGGCATGCCGCGCCCGGAGGATGTCCAGATATCCCGCGGCCATGTCCGCCCCTCTCCGCCCCGACCGGCTGCGCCGCCCCCGAGGTGTTACGTATAACGTCGAGGCTCATACGTACCATGTGCGCAGTTCGCGGGTCCACCTCGCGGCGTTACGGAAACATCCCGCACGGAGGCACGAGTGACCAGCGCGCAGCAGCCCGTCCCCGCCCGGCCCACCAGCCGCGACGTGGCCCGTGCGGCGGGCGTCTCCCAGGCGACGGTCTCCCTGGTGCTCGGCGAGAAGTGGCCGGGCAGGGTGTCGGAGACCACGGCCCAGCGGGTCCGGGACGCCGCGGCGGAGATCGGCTACCGGCCCAATCTGGCGGCCCGCAGCCTGCGGCTCGGCCGCACCAGGACCGCGCTGCTGGTGGTGCCCGCGCTCACCAACGAGTTCTTCGCGCGGGTGTACGCCGGGGCGGCGGAGCTCGCCGCCGAGCACGACTTCGGCGTGGTGCTCTACCCCTCGCCCGACGGCACGGGCCCGGCGCGGGACCCGTTCGCCTCGGCCCGCGCCGCGCTCGACGGGGTCATCGCGTCCTCGATGGCAGCCGACGCGCTGGGCGCGCTGCACGGGGCGGATCTGCCGCTGGTGATGCTGGACAGCGACCCCTCGGACACCGGGCCCGCCGCCCATGTGAACCTCGACATCGCCGACGGGATGCGGCAGGTGACGGAACATCTGCTGGGGCTCGGCCACCGCCGCTTCCTGCATCTGGCGTCCGCCGTGGACACCTGGACGTTCGCGGTACGCGCCGGGGCGCTGCACCAGGCCCTGAAAGCCGCGGGGGACGCGACGGTGCGCACGGTGCGTGCCCCGCTGGACGTACGGGCGGGGCGCGAGGCGGCCGAACAGGCCCTCTCGGCCGTCGGGGACCGGCCCACCGCGATCATCTGCGACGACGACATTCTCGCCGCCGGGGCCTGCAAGGCGGCCCGCAGGCTCGGGCTGCGGGTGCCGGACGAACTGTCGGTCACCGGATTCGACGACCTGGCACTGGCCACGGCGCTGGAGCCGGAGCTGACCACGGTGCGGCTGCCGGCGGAGCAGGTCGGGGAGCGGGGCATGGAGGCGCTGCTCGCGGTGCTGGAGGGCCGCCCCGCCGATCCGGGCGGTCTGCCGGTCAGGCTGGTCGTACGCGGCTCCACGGCACCGCCGCCCGCCGCCCGGACATGACGGTGCCCCCGGGCCGGGACCCGGGGGCGCTGTCCTGCCGCCGCGCTACTTCTCCGTCTCCTCCGTGGAGTCGGGAGTGCTGCCGGCACTCTCCGTGCCGTCCGTGCTGTCGGTGTCCTCGGTGTCGGACGGGGCGTCCGTCGGCGTGCTGCCGGCGGTCTCCGTGTCCAGCAGCCGGGCCAGCTGACGGCCGACGATCCGCTTGAACTTGCGCTGCTGGGGGCGGGTGCGGTCCAGGACCGCGACCTCCAGGCGCTCCGCGGGGATCTCCCGCTCGCCGCCGCCCGGCTCCCGCGAGAGCGCCTGGACGGCCAGCTTGAGCGCCTCGGCGAGGGTCATGCCGTCGCGGTGGCGCTGGTCGAGGAAGGTGCTGATCTGTTCGGAGTTGCCGCCGACCGCGACCGAGCCGTGCTCGTCCACGATCGAACCGTCGTGCGGCAGCCGGTAGATCTGGTCACCCTCGGGCGCGCTGCCGACCTCGGCGACCACCAGCTCCACCTCGTACGGCTTCTCGGCCGCGCTGGAGAAGATGGTGCCGAGCGTCTGGGCATAGACGTTGGCCAGCCCACGGGCCGTCACATCGTCCCGGTCGTAGGTGTATCCGCGCAGATCGGCGTAGCGCACGCCGCCGATGCGGAGGTTCTCGTACTCGTTGTACTTGCCGGCGGCCGCGAAGCCGATCCGGTCATAGATCTCGCTGAACTTGTGCAGTGCGCGGGACGGGTTCTCGCCGACGAACACAATGCCGTCGGCATACTGCAGCACAACGAGGCTGCGACCACGGGCGATGCCCTTGCGGGCGTATTCCGCCCGGTCGGCCATGGCCTGCTGGGGTGAGACATAGAACGGCGTCGACACCGGCTATCCGTCCCTTTCTGTCAGTGACGAGTGCGTCGGGAGGCTGGGGTCAGAGCAGCGCGGCGCGCGGGCCGTCGGGCTGCTCGAGTCGGCGCTCCAGGATGGCGCGCGCGATCTCGGAGGACTCCTGGTCGGTCAGCCTCCGGAAGCCTTCGTCGGTGATGACGGTGACGATCGGGAAGATGCGGCGCGCCACGTCGGGGCCGCCGGTCGCCGAGTCGTCGTCCGCTGCGTCGTACAGCGCCTGCACGACCAGGGTGAGGGCCTGTTCCTCCGTCAGGTCCTCGCGGTAGAGCTTCTTCATCGCGTTGCGGGCGAAGATCGACCCGGAGCCGGTGGCCGCGTAGCCGCTCTCCTCGGTACGGCCGCCGGTGACGTCGTAGGAGAAGATGCGGCCCTTCTCGCGGTCGACGTCGTAGCCGGCGAAGAGGGGCACCACCGCGAGGCCCTGCATGGCCATGGCGAGGTTGCCGCGGATCATGGTGGAGAGGCGGTTGGCCTTGCCCTCCAGGGAGAGCTGGGCGCCCTCGACCTTCTCGAAGTGCTCCAGCTCCAGCTGGAACAGCTTGACCATCTCCACAGCCAGTCCGGCGGTGCCGGCGATGCCCACCGCGGAGTACTCGTCGGCCGGGAAGACCTTCTGCATGTCGCGCGAGGCGATCATGTTGCCCATGGTGGCGCGCCGGTCGCCGGCCAGGACCACGCCACCGGGGAAGGACGCCGAGACGATGGTCGTCCCGTGCGGCGCCTCGATGGCCCCCTTGAGCGGCGGCAGGCTCCGATTGCCCGGGAGCATCTCGGGCGACTGGTCGGACAGGAAGTCCATGAACGAGGACGAACCCGGCGTCAGGAAGGCAGCTGGTAGACGCCCGGTGCTACGAGTGTTGGCTTCCACGCGTTTCCCTCCAGGTATGCGATGGCCCTGCGCAAGAGAGTCAGGATCATCCCCCAACTTGCCGATGGCCGAATTGCCGTTGAAGCACGTACGCCACGGACCCTACCCGCCAGGCGGGAGTGATCCACATGTTCGGAGGGGGTTATCCGCACCGATCCGGCGGGACCGGGAACCGGCCCCCGGATCGGCGGGCGGGGTGACGGCGCACGCCGTGGCGCACGCCGTCACCCCTCTCCCCCGTTGCCTGCGCATGTCCGCGTGAGCACCCGGAACCCACTCAGGCGTTCACATTGATGAACTACTGTCCACCCTTTTGAACGAAGGACCGAACGAAGTCCTCGGCGTTCTCTTCCAGGACGTCGTCGATCTCGTCCAGGACCGAGTCGACGTCGTCGCTCAGCTTCTCCTGACGCTCCGCGAGGTCCTCGGACGCCTGCGCGTCCTGCGCCTGCTCCTCGGTCTCCTCGGTGGAACGTGTCGCCTTCTGCTGTCCGCCGCCGGTGTCCTTGGTCGCCATGTAGCTCACCCCGCTCGGTTCGAAGCAATCGAAGCTCTTGATCAGACCCTACCCACGGGGTCCGACATTTGACCCGGTAGTTGATGCAACGCCCGCGCCTCAGGTGATTGATTCCCAGCCCGGAGGCCTTTCAGCCGCCCGACAGCACCCGGACCAGCTCCTCCGCCGTCCGGCAGCGGTCCAGCAGGTCCTTGACGTGTTCCTTCGTGCCGCGCAGCGGTTCCAGGGTGGGCACCCGCTGCAGGGAGTCGCGGTCCGGCAGGTCGAAGATCACCGAGTCCCACGAGGCCGCCGCGACGTCGTCGGCGTACTGCTCCAGGCAGCGCCCGCGGAAGTAGGCCCTGGTGTCCTCCGGGGGCTTCGTACGGGCCCTGGTGACCTCGTCCTCGTCCAGGAGGCGCTTCATCTTCCCGCGGGCCGCCAGACGGTTGTAGAGGCCCTTGTCGGGCCGTACGTCCGCGTACTGGAGATCCACCAGATGCAGCCGGGGCGCGTCCCAGTCCAGCGCGTCACGGCGGCGGTAGCCCTCCATGAGCTCCCGCTTGGCGATCCAGTCCAGCTCGCCCGCCAGGCTCATCGGATCGGTCTCCAGGCGGTTGAGGGTGTCCTCCCAGCGGGTCAGGATGTCCTTGGTCTGCTCGTCGGCGTCCGCGCCGTACCGCTCGTCGACGTACTTGCGGGCCAGTTCGAAGTACTCCATCTGGAGCTGGACCGCGGTGAGTGTCCGGCCGCTGCGGAGCGTGATCAGCTGCCGGAGGCCGGGGTCGTGGGAGACCTGGTGCAGGGTGCGCACGGGCTGGTCGACCGCGAGGTCGACGTTGATGAAGGCGTCCTCGATCATGGACAGCACCAGGGACGTGGTGCCGAGCTTGAGATAGGTGGAGATCTCCGAGAGGTTGGCGTCGCCGATGATCACATGGAGCCGGCGGTACTTCTCGGCGTCGGAGTGCGGCTCGTCCCGGGTGTTGATGATGGGGCGCTTGAGCGTGGTCTCCAGACCGACCTCGACCTCGAAGTAGTCGGCGCGCTGACTGATCTGGAAGCCGTGCTCGTTGCCGTCCTGGCCGATGCCGACCCGGCCCGCGCCCGTGACGACCTGGCGGGAGACGAAGAACGGCGTCAGATGGCGCACGATGTCCGAGAACGGCGTCTCCCGCTGCATGAGGTAGTTCTCGTGCGTGCCGTAGGAGGCGCCCTTGTTGTCGGTGTTGTTCTTGTAGAGGTGGATCGGCTGTGCGCCCGGGATGGCGGCCGCCCGCTCCGCGGCCTCCGCCATGATCCGTTCGCCGGCCTTGTCCCAGAGCACCGCGTCGCGCGGATTGGTGATCTCCGGAGAGCTGTATTCGGGGTGCGCGTGGTCGACGTACAGCCGGGCGCCGTTGGTGAGGATGACGTTGGCCAGGCCGATGTCCTCGTCGGTCAGCTGGCTGGAGTCGGCGGTCTCCCGGGCGAGGTCGAAGCCTCGCGCGTCACGCAGCGGATTCTCCTCCTCGAAGTCCCAGCGGGCGCGGCGCGCCCGGTGCATCGCCGCCGCGTAGGCGTTGACGATCTGGGACGAGGTGAGCATGGCATTGGCGTTGGGGTGGCCGGGGACGGAGATCCCGTACTCCGTCTCGATGCCCATTACTCGCCGTACGGTCATGCGGCCCTCCTTGCCCGGCGCCGGCCCCTCCGGGAACGACGCTCAAGTACCGCTGCTGAGTCCGGTGCGTATGCGATGCCCGTCACCGCACTGCGCGACTCGGCGGTACCGCAGAGCCTAGAGCGCCTCTGCGCCGGTGGGGAGATCAATTACGACATTGCTCCGGCAAGGCCGGAACGGGGGAATGAAACCGGCTGCGGAGGCCCCTGGGGGCTTCCGCAGCCGGTCCGCGTATTACAGGTACTGGCCGGTATTGGCCACCGTATCGATGGAACGGCCGGTGTCCGCACCCTGCTTTCCGGTGACGAGTGTGCGGATGAAGACGATCCGCTCACCCTTCTTGCCGGAAATCCTGGCCCAGTCGTCCGGGTTGGTCGTGTTCGGCAGGTCCTCGTTCTCCTTGAACTCGTCCACGCAGGCCTGCAGGAGATGAGCGACCCGCAGCCCCTTCTGGCCCTGTTCCAGGAATGCCTTGATGGCCATTTTCTTTGCCCGGTCGACGATGTTCTGAATCATCGCGCCGGAGTTGAAGTCCTTGAAGTACAGGACTTCCTTGTCGCCGTTGGCGTAGGTGACCTCCAGGAAGCGGTTCTCCTCGGACTCCGTGTACATCCGCTCCACGACGGACTGGATCATGGCGTGGGCGGCGGCCGGCCGGGAGCCGGTGTGCTCGGCCAGGTCGTCCGCGTGCAGCGGGAGCCCCGGGGTCAGGTACTTCGCGAAGATGTCCTTCGCCGCCTCGGCGTCCGGACGCTCGATCTTGATCTTCACATCGAGACGGCCGGGGCGCAGGATGGCGGGGTCGATCATGTCCTCGCGGTTGGAGGCGCCGATGACGATGACGTTCTCCAGGCCCTCCACACCGTCGATCTCGGCGAGCAGCTGCGGGACGATGGTGTTCTCCACGTCCGAGCTGACGCCGCTGCCGCGGGTGCGGAAGAGGGACTCCATCTCGTCGAAGAAGACGATGACGGGGGTGCCCTCGCTCGCCTTCTCCCTCGCACGCTGGAAGACCAGGCGGATGTGCCGCTCGGTCTCGCCGACGTACTTGTTGAGGAGCTCGGGGCCCTTGATATTGAGGAAGTAGCTCTTCCCCGTGGGCTGCCCGGTGACCTCGGCGACCTTCTTGGCGAGCGAATTGGCGACGGCCTTGGCGATGAGGGTCTTGCCACAGCCGGGCGGACCGTAGAGCAGGATGCCCTTCGGCGGGCGAAGCTCGTGCTCCTTGAAGAGGTCGGGGTGCAGGTACGGAAGCTCGACCGCGTCGCGGATCAGCTCGATCTGGTCGCCCAGGCCGCCGATCTTGTCGTAGTCGATGTCCGGGACCTCTTCGAGGACGAGCTCCTCGACCTCGCTCTTGGGGACCACCTCGTAGACGTAACCCGACCTGGAGTCCAGGAGCAGGGCGTCGCCGGAGCGGATGGTGATGTCCAGCAACGGCTCGGCGAGCCGCACCACCCTCTCCTCGTCGGTGTGCCCGACCACCAGGGCGCGCTCGCCGTCCTCAAGGATCTCCTTGAGGGTGACGATGTCCCCGGCGCGCTCGAACTGCATGGCCTCGACCACGTTGAGCGCTTCGTTGAGCATGACCTCCTGGCCACGCCGGAGGTCCTCGAGCTCGACACTGGGGCTGACGTTCACCCGGAGCTTGCGGCCCCCGGTGAAGATGTCGCAGGTGCCGTCCTCGTTGGCCTGAAGGAAGACGCCGAAGCCGGCCGGCGGCTGCGCGAGCCGGTCGACCTCCTCCTTGAGGGCCACGATCTGGTCACGCGCCTCACGGAGCGTGTTGGCGAGCCGCTCGTTCTGTGCGGACACGCCTGCCAGGTTCGTCTGCAACTCGACGATCCGCTCTTCGAGAACCCTCGAGTGACGCGGAGAGTCGGCGAGCTTACGTCGCAGGACGGCGATTTCCTGCTCGAGATAGGCAACCTGGCCGGCTGGGTCTTCTGACCCTCGCGCGGGCCGGATGCCGCGGTTGATGTCGTCGTCGTGGGCTGCCACGGTCCTCACCTCCTCCATGGGGAGCTGGACGCTTCCTGACCCTACCTGGGTGGGTGGTGATTGAAACCCCTAGATCACAAAGACTGCGGGGCGTGTCCGATCTTCACCCTTGCGCTCTCCCTCACGTCAAGGGAATACCCACCCTTCGGCACCGGAAAGCCGCCGGTTGTATCGTCGAACTGTTCAACACCCGTCAGGGCTGGCTCCAATTGGTTCAGATACGCAGGAACGGCAGGACACATGACCGTGCAGCAGGACTCGCCGGGCGACAGTGACACGCAGGACCTGGAGGTCTGGATCGACCAGGACCTCTGTACGGGCGACGGCATCTGTGTGCAGTACGCCCCCGATGTCTTCGAGCTGGACATCGACGGCCTGGCCTATGTGAAGAGCGGCGACGACGAGCTCCTCCAGAGCCCGGGGGCGACCACTCCGGTGCCGCTGCCGCTCCTCCAGGACGTCGTCGATTCGGCCAAGGAGTGCCCCGGGGACTGCATCCACGTGCGGCGTGTCAAGGACAGCGTCGAGGTGTACGGCCCCGACGCCGACTAGCCGGTACGGGGGCTGGCGCCCCGACGCCGGCCGGAGCCCCGCGGTGCGTGCTCAGACGCTGCGCGCGAGGTCCCCGGAGGTGCGGACGAAGGCCTTCCCCTTCCACCGCCAGGAGGCCTGTTCCTCCTGGTCGGGGCAGCAGCGGGGCACGTCGAGCGAGGAGTAGCCGAGCAGGGTCGCCGAGACGAGGCCGTCGCGTACGGCGAAGTCCCCGACGGTCTTCCTGTCAGCGGGGTCCACCAGGGTCGCCACGACCCTGGGTGCGGCCCCGCTGCTCCGTGTCAGGACGTAGATGCCGCCGGGCGGGGTCCCCGATCCGGCGGCGCAGTGCACCACGGCGACGGTTTCCGGCCGCCCGTCGCCGTCGAGGTCCCCGGAGGCCTTCTTCGCGACGGTCGTCCCGGCACCGCCGCACTCCAGCGGGAACTCCACGCCGGCCGGGTCGGGAGCGGGCGCCGGGGCGCCGTGCCGCGCGGTGGTCCGCTGCTCGGGGGCCGTGGCGGTCGCCGTGGCCGCACGGGGCTGGAGCAGCCCGGCCAGCGCGACGACCCCGGCCATCGCCGCGGCCGTGGCGAGCCAGTGCATCGGCTTGGCGGCGGTGTGGGCGAGGTCCGGGAGCGCGGGGGTCTGCACGCGGTACGTCTCCTGATGGTTCCTGGAAGCCCGGTGAGGGGGTGGGGACACCTCCGAGGGGTGGCCAGCATCGTGCCACACCTCACACCGGGGCGGAACGGCGGGGGCAACGAAAAGGCGCCGCCGCGCAGTTCCCCGGTCGGTCGGGGAACTGCGCGGCGGCGCCGGTACGTTGGACGGATCAGCCGCGGTCGGCGGCGGAGCCTCCGCGGCTCTGGCTGCCGGGTCCGTCGTAGTCGTCGCCGTAGGCGCCCTTGGACGGGCGGCGGCGGCGCAGCGGCGGCTCGACTCCGTCCGCGAGGCGGCGGGCGGTGACCAGGAAGCCGGTGTGGCCGATCATCCGGTGGTCGGGGCGGACGGCGAGGCCCTCCACGTGCCAGTTGCGGATCATCGACTCCCAGGGCTGCGGTTCGGCGAAGCAGCCGATCTCGCGGATGGACTCGACGGTGCGCGAGAGCTGGGTGGTGGTGGCGACGTAGGCGCAGAGGATGCCGCCGGGCACCAAGGCCTTGGAGACGGCCTCCAGGCACTCCCAGGGCGCGAGCATGTCCAGCACGACGCGGTCGACGTCGGTGTCGGAGAGGTTGTCCTGGAGGTCGCCGACGGTCAGCTGCCAGGCCGGGTGCGGGGAGCCGAAGTAGCGCTCGACGTTCTGCTGGGCGATCTCGGCGAAGTCCTCGCGGCGCTCGTAGGAGTGCAGCATGCCCTGCTCACCGATGGCGCGCAGCAGGAAGGTGCTGAGCGAGCCGGATCCGACCCCGGCCTCCACGACGCGGGCGCCGGGGAAGATGTCGGCGAAGGCCAGGATCTGGCCGGCGTCCTTGGGGTAGACCACGGCGGCGCCGCGGGGCATGGACAGGACGTAGTCGGGGAGCAGGGGGCGCAACGCGAGATAGGCGACGTTTCCCGTGGTGCGGACAACACTGCCCTCGGGAGCACCGATCAGCTCGTCGTGCGGGAAAGAACCCTTGTGGGTGTGGAAGTTCTTTCCGGCTTCGAGCGTGAAGGTGTAGTGGCGGCCCTTGGGGTCGGTGAGCTGTACCTGGTCCCCGACCTTGAAGGGCCCACGTCGGCGGGCGGCACCGGTCGGTTCAGACATGTGACCAGCCTACCGGGGATTCCCGGGCCGCCGACCGCCCGGGAGGGCCGTCAGGCGCCGGGGCGGGCCATGGCCTTGACGAAGGCGCGCTCCACGTCGGCGGTGGAGAGGACTCCGTAGATCTCGCCGGTCTCCTCGACGACCAGGTATTCGGTGGCGGGGGTGGCCTTGAGCCGGTCCAGGAGGGCCTCGCCGGCCAGTTCCGCGGGGACCTTCATGCCGTCGGTGAGGTCTTGGGCGAGGCCGCTGACGGCGACCCAGGGGCGGCGGTGTTCGGGGACGCCGACGATGGCGGCCTCGCGGACGACGCCCTTGGGGTTGCCCTGTCCGTCGACGACGACCAGGGCGCGGGCGCCCGCCTCGTTGGCCCGGCGCAGCGCTTCGGAGAGCGGGGTGGCGGATTCGACGGGGACGGCGCGGCGGGTCAGGGTGCGGGCCCGGAGGTCGGGCAGGTGCTCGCGGAGGCGGGCCATGCGCAGGCTGTTCCCGGCGCCGGTCCAGATGATGCCCGCGAGGATCGCGGCGAGCAGCGCGTCCATGACGGTCTCGACGCCACCGATGTCCTGGGCGGTGCCGCCGAGTGCTCCGGTGTGGGTGAGCAGCGGCAGTCCGACGAGGACGACGACGGCGAGGCCGCGGCCGACCCAGGCGGCGGCGATGGTGCCGCTCATGGGCTTGCCGGTGATCTTCCAGACGACGGCGCGGAGCATCCGGCCGCCGTCCAGCGGCAGGCCGGGCAGCAGGTTGAAGGCGGCCACGATGAGGTTGGAGATCATCAGGCCCGCGACCAGGACGCCGGGGACCGTGCCGGGCTCGACGAACTGCATCGCGCCGTAGAAGACGCCGCCGAGGACCAGGGACAGAAGCGGTCCGACAAAGGCCAGGACGAACTCGCGGCCGGGTGTCTCGCTCTCCTTCTCGATCTCCGAGACGCCGCCGAAGAACTGGAGTTGGATGCGGCGGACCGGGAGCTTGTAGCGCAGCGCGGCGACCGTGTGGGCCAGTTCGTGGACGAGCACGGAGGCGTAGAAGGCGATGGCGAAGAACAGGGCGACGAGGTAGCGGGCGGCGCCCAGCTCGGGCAGCACACGGTCGAGCTGGCCGCCGAACACCCAGGTGATCAGCGCGGCGACGACGAACCAGCTGGGGGCGACGTAGACGGGCACGCCGAAGGGCCGGCCCATGAGGAGGCCGCCGCCCGGCTCGGCAGGACGTTTCGGCTTGCCGTTGTCGGGATCGGTGCCGGGGGCCGTTCCCCCTGCGCCGGGCTGCGGCCGCCCGCTGTCGCCGCTGTCGTCCACGGGGTCCCTTCGGTTCGGTGAGTGGCGTTGGCCACGATCATGCAGTGTGCGAGGGTCTGCCGTCGATGGTATGCCGCTCGCTGTCAGTGGCGGGCCGTAGGGTCTTCAGACATGACTTCCGTGCCGCGGCCGCCTCAGCCGCCTTCGTCCCTGTCGCCGTCGCGGGCGAGCGATTTCATGCAGTGTCCCTTGCTCTACCGCTTCCGGGTCATCGACAAGCTGCCGGAGAAGCCCAGCGAGGCGGCTACCCGCGGCACGCTGGTCCATGCGGTGCTGGAGCGGCTCTTCGACGCCCCGGCGGCCGACCGGACGGCGCCGCGGGCGCGGGCGCTGATTCCCGGCCAGTGGGACCGGCTGCTGGAGTCGAAGCCGGAGCTGACCGGGCTGTTCGCCGGGGACACCGAGGGGGAGCGTCTGACGCGCTGGCTGGGTGAGGCGGAGCGGTTGGTGGACCGGTGGTTCTCGCTGGAGGACCCGACGCGTCTGGAGCCGGCGGAGCGTGAGCTGTTCGTCGAGACGGAGCTGGAGTCGGGGCTGCGGCTGCGCGGGGTGATCGACCGGGTGGACGTCGCGCCGAGCGGCGAGGTCCGGATCGTCGACTACAAGACGGGGAAGGCGCCGCGGCCGGAGTATTCCGACGGTCCGCTGTTCCAGATGACGTTCTACGCGCTGGTGATCTGGCGGCTGAAGGGCGTGGTTCCGCGCCGGCTCCAGCTGGTCTATCTGGGCAGCGGGGACGTGCTGACGTACGACCCGGTGGTGGCGGACCTGGAGCGGGTGGAGCGCAAGCTGCTGGCGCTGTGGGACGCGATCTCGCTGGCGACGGAGACCGGAGACTGGCGGCCCCGGCCGACGAAGCTGTGCGGCTGGTGCGACCACCAGGCGGTGTGTCCGGAATTCGGTGGGACTCCCCCGGTATACCCGCTGTCGGTCCGCCCTGCGGATCCGGGTGAGGATGGCCAGGGCAGAATGGGACCGGTCCAGGCCGAGGCCGGCCGTGCCGTGGCCCTTGAGGGCCCTTAAGGAGTTCCTGTGGCGATCCGCGTCCTTCTGGTCGATGACCAGCCTCTGCTGCGCACCGGTTTCCGGATGATTCTGGAGGCCGAGGGCGATCTGGCGGTGGTCGGTGAGGCCGGTGACGGTCTGCAGGCCATCGATCAGGTGCGGGCGCTGCAGCCCGATGTGGTGCTGATGGACATCCGGATGCCGCGGATGGACGGCGTGGAGGCCACGCGTCAGATCACCGGCCCCGGGAAGGACGGCCCGGCGAAGGTGCTGGTGCTGACCACCTTCGATCTCGACGAGTACGTGGTGGAGGCGCTGCGCGCCGGGGCGAGCGGCTTCCTGCTGAAGGACGCTCCGGCCGCGGAGCTGGTGCAGGCGATCCGGGTGGTGGCGGCGGGCGAGGCGATGCTCGCGCCGAGCATCACGCGCCGGCTGCTGGACAAGTACGCGGATCACCTGCCGTCCGGTGAGGACCCGGTGCCGGACGCCCTGCACACGCTGACGGACCGTGAGGTCGAGGTGCTGAAGCTGGTGGCGCGGGGGCTGTCCAACGCGGAGATCGCCGCGGATCTGTTCGTCAGCGAGACGACGGTGAAGACACATGTGGGCCACGTGCTGACGAAGCTGGGCCTGCGCGACCGGGTGCAGGCCGCGGTGTACGCGTACGAGAGCGGGCTGGTGCGTCCCGGCGCGCAGTAGCGGCCACGCAGGCACACGCGCACGACGAAGCCGTCCGGCCCGGTCCCGTCCTTGGAACAGGAGGGGATGGGCCGGGCGGCTTTCCGGCCGGGCTCAGACGCTGGGCCGGTTGAGCTCCCAGAGCTGGAGTTCGGAGGTGGCGCTGACGGAGCGCTCCACACCGGCGATCCCGTCGCGCGATGCCACGTACTGCTTGCCCTGCCAGATCGGCAGCACCGGCACATCGGTGGCGACGATGTCCTGGAGCTTCTCGTAGGTGGCGGCGGCGGCCGTGCGGTCGGTCTCGCGGCGGGACTCCGGGATGAGGACCCTCTGCGCCTCGCGCGACCGGTAGGGCGAGTTGAGAAAGTTGTTCTCGTCCAGGAAGGGCGCGGTGTAGTTGTCCGGGTCCGGGAAGTCGGGGAACCAGCCCATGCCGTAGGCCGCGTAGTCGCCGCGCTTCTGCTCGGGGCGGTACTGCGACCACTCCTTGCCCCGGACGGAGACGTCGAAGAGGCCCGAGCTGTTCAGCTGCCGCTGGATCGCCTTGAACTCCTCGGCGGTGGCCGGGCCGTAGTGGTCACTGGTGTAGTGCAGGGTGAACTTCACCGGCGTCTTGATCCCGGCGTCGTCGAGGATCGCCCGGGCCTTGGCTGTGCTGGGCTCGCCGTACTTGTTGAAGAAGGCGTTGGTGTGCCCGGCGATGCTGGACGGGATCAGCGAGTAGAGCGGTTCGGCGGTGGTGCCGTACACCTTGCCCGCGATCGCGCCCCGGTCGACGATCTGCGCCATGGCCTGCCGGACGGGCTTGCTGACCGCGGGGTCCTTGGTGTTGAACCCGACGTAGCTGATGGCCAGGCCGGGCAGCTCGGTGAGCTCGATGCCCTCCTCCGGCTCCACGAGCATGTCGCGGGCCTGCTGGGGCGACATCGCCCGGGTCATCATGTGGATCTTCTCCTCGTCGAGCGCCCTGCCCATGGCCTCGGCGTCGGGGAACAGGTCCATCTCGACCTTGTCGTTGAGGACCTTGAGCTCACCCTTGTACGACGGGTTCCTGGTGAAGGCGATCTTGACGACCCGGCCGTCCTCGACCCGCGGCTTCATGGTGTACGGGCCGGAGCCGTTCACCTGGAAGCCGGCGCGCCCCTCCTTCGCCGGGTACTGCCCCTTCGGGACGATGCCGGCGGCGGGGGTGGCGAGCTTGTACGGGAAGGTCGCGTCGGGCGTGTTCAGGTGGAAGATCACCTGGTCGTCGCCCTTGGTCTCGATCATGTCGATGTTGGCGAGCAGTCCGACCGGCCCGCTGTCCGCGTCGATGTCGATGACGCGCTGGATGGAGTGCTTCACGTCCTCGGCGGTGACGGCAGTCCCGTCGGCGAAGGTGAGCCCCGCCCGCAGGGTGCAGCGGTAGCTCTCGTTCGCGGTGTCGGTGAAGGTGCAGCTGCGGGCGGCCTCGGGCACCGGCTCGCCGCCTCCGCCCGGCACCGTGGTCAGGGTCTGCACGGTCTGCCGCAGGACGTTCCAGACGCCCGCTTCGTAGCCGATGGCCGGGTCGAGCGGCGCGGGGTTCTCCTTGGAGGCCACGAGCTGGTCCGTGGTGCCGACGACGATGGCTCCGTTGCCACCGGCGCCGCTGTCCGTGCTGCCGCAGGCGGCGAGCACGGGGGCGAGCAGGCCGACGACGGCCGGCAGCACCAGGGTCTTGCGGTTCATCTGGACGTTCTCCCTCATCCCGGCAGGTGAGGAATCAAAGCTAGTAGCCGCCGGTGGCCCCTCCGACCGTCCGGCGGGCGGCTCCCGCTCCCCCGGTGACCGGGCGGGGCGACATACGCTCACCATTACGGACAGCCCACCCGATCCCGGCGGCCCACCGGAGGCCCACAGGTGAGGAAGGTCACCTGTCAGGCCTCTTCACAGATGCACCCCGCAACTGATCCACATCCACGGAACGTTGCCGGAACGCACACGGGGACGACCAGAAAATCCGCTGTTCGTTCACAAGTGCGCGACCGGCGCGGACGCGCACCCGGTGCGGGTCAGCCCGTTCCGCCCGCTTGGGTGATGAGCTTGCGCAGGAAGGCGAGGTCGACCTCTTCGAGGGAGCCGACGACCACACGTCCGGCCGCGGGCGCGATCGGGGCGACGGACGGCACGGCGACGACCCGGCATCCGGCGGCCTCGGCGGCGGCCACGCCGGTCGCGGTGTCCTCGATGACCGCGCAGCGCCAGGGATCGGCGCCGAAGCCCGCGGCAGCGGTGAGGTAGGGCTCGGGGTGGGGTTTGGTCCGGGTTACCTCGTCCCCGGCGACGGTCAGCGCGAAGTGGTGGCGGCCCACCGATTCCAGCACCCGGTCGATGATCCGGCGATGGGAGGCGGAGACGAGCGCGGTGGGCACCTCGTAGGCGGCCAGCTCGGCGAGCAGCCGCTCGGCGCCCGGCATCAGCGGCACCCCGCGCTCGATGCGCTTCTCGAATCCGTCGTTGAGCAGCACCGTCAGCTCGTCCAGCCGGACGTCGGCGCCGGTGACGTCGATGAGGTAGCCGGCGCTCCGGGTCATCGGACCGCCGACGACCACGTCCCGCCAGGCCTCGTCGAGCCGGTGCCCCAGGCCGGCGAAGACCTCCTTCTCGACGTCCCACCAGAAGCCCTCGGTATCGACCAGGGTTCCGTCCATGTCGAGAAGGACCGCCTGCAGGGCGGCGCCTTCGGCCGTGCGGGTCAAGGACGCGGGGACCGTACTGGTCATCCGGCACACCTTCCGTAAGGGACGAGAAGGCCGGCCGCCATTCCCGGAAAACGGGAGGGCGACCGGCCTGCACTGGACCGACCAGTCTACGACGTGTCCGGCCGCGGTGCGCGAAGGGCGCGAGGCCGCGGGGCGGAGTCCGTCCTACCGGGCGTTGAAGTACTTCGCCTCGGGGTGGTGGATGACGATGGCGTCGGTGGACTGCTCCGGGTGGAGCTGGAACTCCTCGGAGAGGTGCACGCCGATCCGCTCCGGCTGGAGGAGGTCGGCGATCTTCGCCCGGTCCTCCAGGTCCGGGCACGCCCCGTAACCGAGCGAGAACCGTGCGCCGCGGTACTTGAGCGCGAACATGTCCTCGACGTCGGCGGGGTCCTCCCCGGCGAAGCCGAGCTCGCTGCGGACCCGGGCGTGCCAGTACTCGGCGAGCGCCTCGGCCAGCTGGACGGAGAGGCCGTGCAGCTCCAGGTAGTCGCGGTAGGAGTTGGCGGCGAACAGTTCGGCGGTGGCCTCGCCGATCCGGGAGCCGACGGTGACGATCTGGAGGCCGATGACGTCCCTCTCGCCGGACTCCTCGGGGCGGAAGAAGTCGGCGAGGCAGAGGCGGCGGCCGCGGCGCTGGCGCGGGAAGGTGAAGCGGGTGCGCTCGGAGCCGTCCTCGTGGAGGAGGACCAGGTCGTCGCCCTTGGAGACGCAGGGGAAGTAGCCGTAGACGACGGCCGCTTCCAGGAGGTTGTTGGACTGGAGGTGGTCGAGCCAGCCGCGCAGGTGCGGGCGTCCCTCGGTCTCCACCAGCTCCTCGTACGTCGGTCCATCGCCGCTCCGGGCCTGCTTGAGGCCCCACTGGCCCTTGAACAGCGCGCCCTCGTCGAGCCAGGAGGCGTAGTCCTTGAGCGGGATCCCCTTGATGACGCGGGTGCCCCGGAACGGCGGCTCGGGGATGGGGTTGGTGGTGGAGACGTCCGAGCGCACCGAGCCCTCGGGCTCCTCGACCTCCAGCACCGCGGTGTCGGTGTTCTTCTTGGGTACCCGGCGCTGCTTGAGCTCGGGCAGGACCGCGCCGGGCACGCCGCGCTTGACGCCGATGAGCGCGTCCATGAGGCGCAGGCCCTCGAAGGCGTCCCGGGCGTAGCGGACCTCGCCCTCGTAGATCTCGTGCAGGTCCTGCTCGACGTAGGCCCGGGTGAGCGCGGCGCCACCGAGGATCACCGGGAAGTCGGCGGCCATCTTGCGCTGGTTGAGCTCCTGGAGGTTCTCCTTCATGATCACCGTCGACTTCACCAGGAGGCCGGACATCCCGATCACATCCGCGCGGTGCTCCTCGGCGGCCTCCAGGATCGCGGAGACGGGCTGCTTGATGCCGAGGTTGACGACGTTGTAGCCGTTGTTGGAGAGGATGATGTCGACGAGGTTCTTGCCGATGTCGTGGACGTCGCCGCGGACGGTGGCGAGCACGATCGTGCCCTTGCCGTCGTCGTCGGTCTTCTCCATGTGCGGCTCCAGATGGGCCACCGCGCTCTTCATGACCTCGGCGGACTGGAGCACGAACGGCAGCTGCATCTGGCCCGAGCCGAACAGCTCGCCGACCACCTTCATGCCTTCCAGCAGCGTGTTGTTGACGATGTCGAGGGCCGGGGTGTCCTGGAGGGCCTCGTCGAGGTCGGCCTCCAGGCCGTTCTTCTCGCCGTCGATGATGCGCCGCTGGAGGCGCTCGTCCAGCGGGAGGGCCATCAGCTCCTCGGCCCGGCCCGCCTTCATCGACTTCATGTTGACGCCCTCGAACAGCTCCATGAGCTTCTGGAGGGGGTCGTAGCCCTCGCTGCGGCGGTCGTAGATGAGGTCGAGGGCGACCTTGACCTGCTCCTCCTCCAGCCGGGCGATCGGCAGGATCTTCGAGGCGTGCACGATCGCCGAGTCCAGGCCGGCCTTGACGCACTCGTCGAGGAAGACGGAGTTCAGGATGACCCGGGCGGCCGGGTTCAGACCGAAGGAGATGTTGGAGAGGCCCAGCGTGGTCTGGACGTCCGGGTGGCGCTTCTTGAGCTCGCGGATCGCCCCGATGGTGGCGATGCCGTCGCCCCGGGACTCCTCCTGACCGGTGCAGATGGTGAAGGTCAGGGTGTCGATGAGGATGTCGGACTCGTGGATGCCCCAGTTGGTGGTGAGGTCCTCGATCAGCCGCTCGGCGATGGCGACCTTGTGCTCGACCGTGCGGGCCTGCCCCTCCTCGTCGATCGTCAGGGCGATCAGGGCGGCGCCGTGCTCGGAGGCCAGGGCGCTGACCTGCGCGAATCGGGACTCGGGGCCATCGCCGTCCTCGTAGTTCACCGAGTTCAGCACGGCCCGGCCGCCGAGCTTCTCCAGGCCGGCGCGCAGCACGGGCAGCTCGGTGGAGTCCAGCACGATCGGGAGGGTGGAGGCGGTCGCGAAGCGGCCGGCCAGCTCCGTCATGTCGGCGGCGCCGTCACGGCCCACGTAGTCGACGCAGAGGTCGAGCATGTGCGCGCCCTCGCGGATCTGGTCGCGGGCCATCTCCACGCAGTCGTCCCAGCGGGCCTCCAGCATGGCTTCGCGGAACTTCTTCGAGCCGTTGGCGTTGGTGCGCTCCCCGATCGCCAGGTAGGCGGTGTCCTGCCGGAAGGGGATGGTCTGGTAGAGCGAGGCCGCGCCGGGCTCGGGGCGCGGGTCCCGCTCGGTCGGGGTGAGCCCCCGGGCGCGCTCGACGACGGCCCGCAGGTGCTCCGGCGTCGTACCGCAGCAGCCGCCGATGAGGGAGAGACCGTAGTCCCGGACGAACGTCTCCTGGGAGTCGGCGAGACCGTCGGGGCCGAGCGGGAAGTGCGCGCCGTCCTTGGTGAGGACGGGCAGGCCGGCGTTGGGCATGCACATCAGGGGCGTACGGGAGTGGCGGGCGAGGTAGCGCAGGTGCTCGCTCATCTCGTCCGGGCCGGTCGAGCAGTTCAGCCCGATCAGGTCGATGCCCAGCGGCTCCAGGGCGGTCAGGGCGGCGCCGATCTCGGATCCCAGCAGCATGACGCCGGTGGTCTCGAAGGCGAGGGAGCAGATCAGGGGCACGTGGACGCCGAGGGCGTCCATCGCCCGGCGCGCGCCGATGATGCTGGACTTGGTCTGCAGCAGGTCCTGGGTGGTCTCGACGATCAGGGCGTCGGAGCCGCCCGTGAGGAGGCCCTCGGCGTTCTTCTGGTAGCCGTCGCGCAGGACGTCGTAGGTGATGTGGCCGAGCGAGGGCAGCTTGGTGCCGGGGCCGATCGAGCCGAGGACCCAGCGCTGGCGTCCGTCCTTCGCCGCGAACTCGTCCGCGACCTCGCGGGCGATCCGGGCGCCGGACTCGGAGAGCTCGACGATCCGGTCGGCGATCTCGTACTCGTTCGCGGCGGAGTGGTTCGCGCCGAAGGTGTTGGTCTCGACGCAGTCGACGCCGACCGCGAAGTACTCCTCGTGGACCGAGCGCACGATGTCGGGCCGGGTGATGTTCAGGATCTCGTTGCAGCCTTCGAGGTTCTCGAAGTCCTCCAGCGTGGGGTCCTGTGCCTGGAGCATGGTGCCCATCGCCCCGTCGGCCACCACCACGCGGGTGGCGAGTGCCTCTCGGAGCGCGTCTGCGCGGGTCCGGCTGTCGGCGGCGGATGTCGGCAACGAGGCCATGGATGATCTCCCAGGGATGCGACGGCTGTCGGCTTTGCGTCCTTCTTGGGGAAGGCGCACCTCGCCAGCGTAGCCGGACGGCGTCCGGGACCGTAGGTGCGTCCATGGGACGGACTGCATGCTGTGCGGGTGCATCGCGTGCGGCCCGGTGGCGGAGACTTTCCCCCGGAGTCCCGCGCAGGTCGGCATCGACCGATAGTGTTCAGCATTGTCGAACCGAGGTGGAGGAGTACGGCGCGATGGCCAAGAACATCCAGTCGCTGGAGCGGGCGGCCGCGATGCTGCGTCTGCTGGCGGGCGGCGAGCGCCGGCTCGGGCTCTCCGACATCGCCTCCTCACTGGGGCTGGCCAAGGGCACCGCGCACGGCATTCTGCGCACGCTCCAGCTGGAGGGCTTCGTCGAGCAGGACGCGGCGTCGGGGCGCTACCAGCTGGGCGCGGAGCTGCTGCGGCTGGGCAACAGCTATCTGGACGTCCACGAACTGCGGGCGCGCGCCCTGGTCTGGACGGACGACCTGGCCCGCTCCAGCGGCGAGAGCGTCCACCTCGGGGTGCTGCACCAGCACGGCGTGCTGATCGTCCACCACGTCTTCCGGCCCGACGACAGCCGCCAGGTGCTGGAGGTCGGGGCCATGCAGCCGCTGCACTCCACGGCGCTGGGCAAGGTGCTGTCCGCGTACGACCCGGTGGCCCACAGCGAGGTCATGGAGGCGGAGCGCCGCTCCTTCACCGGGCGCACCGTCACCGCCGACGACGCCTTCGAGTCGATGCTCGACCTGATCCGGGCCCAGGGCTGGGCCGCCGACGCCGAGGAGACCTGGGAGGGCGTGGCCGCGGTGGCCGCCCCGATCCACGACCGGCGCAGGATGCCCGTCGGGGCGGTCGCCGTGACGGGCGCGGTGGAGCGGGTGGCCCCGGGCGGGACGCTGCGCCCCGAGCTGATCGCGGCCGTGCGCGACTGCGCCCGCGCGGTCTCCCGGGATCTGGGCGCCGGCCGCTTCTGACGGCCCGCACGACCCGCCCGCTCCCCGCACCGCGCGACGCCGCACCTCCACCCCCGTACGCATGACCCCGTACGCAGCCGCGTCCGCCCCTGCCGCCCGGCGCCGGGTGATCGTCCGCTCGCGCCCCGGCACGTCCGAGCCCGTCCCGGACCGTCCGGGCCCGCCCCGGCCCTCGCGGTAACGATCGCGTCGCGCACCGAGTCGTGGACCACAGAACCCTTGACGCTTCCTTCACTCGGGGGAAACACTGCCGTTCAACGGTCGGCATTGTCGAACGCCTAACGGCAATACGCGTTAGGGTGTGACAGTGCCAAGGGCCGGTCAAGCCCTTACAGGTGGGCTGCCCACGCTTCGTGGATACCCATCTGGGGCGCGGATCACCGGCGGGACCGGTGCTCCGCTCTCCCCTGGACGAAGGACAAAGGAGTCGCGGGTGTCCAGCTCCGACATTTTCATCGGCGAGACCATAGGTACCGCCGTACTCATCCTGCTCGGCGGCGGTGTCTGTGCCGCCGTCACGCTGAAGAGCTCGAAGGCCCGGAACGCGGGCTGGCTGGCCATCACCTTCGGGTGGGGTTTCGCCGTGCTGACCGGCGCCTATCTCGCCGGCGGCGTATCGGGCGCCCACCTCAACCCCGCGGTCACGGTCGGCCTGGCCATCCAGGGCGGCACGGAGTGGGGCGACGTGCCCCTCTACCTCGGCTCGCAGCTGCTCGGCGCGATGATCGGCGCCCTGCTGGTCTGGGCGGTCTACTACGGGCAGTTCCACGCCCACCTCACCGACCCCGAGATCGTCGGGACGAAGTCCACCGACGAGGGCATGGTCGACCAGACCGCCGCCCCGAAGGCCGGCCCGGTGCTCGGGATCTTCTCCACCGGTCCGGAGATCCGCAACGGCGTCCAGAACGTCATCACCGAGATCATCGCCACCACCGTGCTGGTCCTGGCGATCCTGACCCAGGGCCTCAACGACGGGGGCAACGGCATCGGCACGCTCGGCGCGCTGATCACCGCCCTGGTCGTCGTCGGCATCGGCCTCTCGCTCGGCGGCCCGACCGGCTACGCCATCAACCCGGTCCGCGACCTCGGTCCGCGCATCGTGCACTCCCTGCTGCCGCTGCCGAACAAGGGTGGTTCGGACTGGGGCTACGCGTGGGTACCCATCGTGGGTCCGCTCGTCGGCGGCGCACTCGCCGGCGGGCTCTACAACCTCGCCTTCGCGTAGCCCGAGCCGCACCTCCACCACTTCACAGACTTCCGGGAGCACACCGTGACCGACGCACACACCACCGGCACCCACGGCACCGGGCCGTTCATCGCGGCCATCGACCAGGGCACCACCTCCAGCCGCTGCATCGTCTTCGACAAGGACGGCCGGATCGTCTCCGTCGACCAGAAGGAGCACGAGCAGATCTTCCCGAAGCCGGGCTGGGTCGAGCACGACGCGACCGAGATCTGGGAGAACGTCCAGGAGGTCGTCGCCGGGGCCATCGTCAAGGCCGGCATCACCTCCGACGACGTCAAGGCGATCGGCATCACCAACCAGCGCGAGACCACGCTGATGTGGGACAAGAACACCGGTGAGCCGGTGCACAACGCCCTGGTCTGGCAGGACACCCGCACCGACGCGCTCTGCAAGGAGCTCGGCCGCAACGTGGGCCAGGACCGGTTCCGCCGCGAGACCGGGCTGCCGCTCGCCTCGTACTTCGCGGGACCCAAGGTCCGCTGGCTGCTCGACAACGTCGAGGGGCTGCGCGAGCGCGCCGAGGCCGGCGACATCCTCTTCGGCACCATGGACTCCTGGGTCATCTGGAACCTCACCGGCGGCACCGACGGCGGGGTACACGTCACCGACGTCACCAATGCCTCGCGCACCCTCCTGATGAACCTGCACCGGATGGAGTGGGACGAGAAGATCCTCTCCTCCATCGGCATCCCGGCCGCGGTGCTCCCCGAGATCCGCTCCTCCGCCGAGGTGTACGGCCACGCCAAGGGCGGCATCCTCGACGGCGTGCCCGTCGCCTCCGCGCTCGGCGACCAGCAGGCGGCCCTCTTCGGCCAGACCTGTTTCGCCGAGGGCGAGGCCAAGTCCACGTACGGCACCGGCACCTTCATGCTGATGAACACCGGCTCCACCCCGGTCAACTCGTACAACGGGCTGCTCACCACCGTCGGCTACCAGATCGGCGACAAGCCCCCGGTGTACGCGCTGGAGGGCTCCATCGCGGTCACCGGCTCGCTGGTGCAGTGGATGCGGGACCAGATGGGCCTGATCAAGTCGGCCGCCGAGATCGAGACGCTGGCCTCCTCGGTCGAGGACAACGGCGGCGCCTACTTCGTGCCCGCCTTCTCCGGTCTCTTCGCCCCCTACTGGCGTCCCGACGCCCGCGGGGTGATCACCGGTCTCACCCGTTACGTCACCAAGGCGCA
Organism: Streptomyces sp. McG3; assembly: GCF_018619185.1. Classification (GTDB taxonomy): domain Bacteria; phylum Actinomycetota; class Actinomycetes; order Streptomycetales; family Streptomycetaceae; genus Streptomyces. The sequence continues at coordinate 34,429 of NZ_JAAXYC010000019.1, forward strand.
CATCGCCCGTGCCGTCCTGGAGGCCACCGCCTGGCAGACCCGCGAGATCAGCGACGCCATGACGAAGGACTCCGGCGTCGAGCTGACCGCGCTCAAGGTCGACGGCGGCATGACGTCCAACAACCTGCTGATGCAGACGCTCGCCGACTTCCTGGACGCGCCCGTGGTGCGCCCCATGGTCGCCGAGACCACCTGCCTCGGCGCCGCCTACGCCGCCGGTCTGGCCGTCGGCTTCTGGCCGGACACCGACGCGCTGCGCGCCAACTGGCGCCGGGCCGCCGAGTGGACACCCCGTATGGACGCGGACACCCGTGCCCGCGAGTACAAGAGCTGGCTCAAGGCCGTCGAACGGACCATGGGCTGGATCGAGGACGAAGAAAGCTGACGAGGAGCATCACCATGACCACCCTGCAGAGCGTTCCCGCCCTCGGAACGCACCCGGCCTCCGGCTCGCTGCCGAGCCGCGCCGAGACCCGGGAGCAGCTGTCCCGGGCCACGTACGACCTCCTGGTCATCGGCGGCGGCATCCTGGGCATCTCCACCGCCTGGCATGCCGCGCAGTCCGGGCTGCGGGTGGCACTGGTGGACGCCGGCGACTTCGCCGGCGCCACCTCCTCCGCTTCCTCCAAGCTGCTCCACGGCGGTCTGCGCTACCTCCAGACCGGCGCGGTGAAGCTGGTCGCGGAGAACCACTTCGAGCGCCGCGCGGTCTCCCGCGAGGTGGCCCCCCACCTGGCCAACCCGCTCACCTTCTACCTGCCCGTCTACAAGGGCGGCCCGCACGGCGCGGCCAAGCTCGGCGCGGGCGTCTTCGCCTACTCCGCGCTCTCCGCCTTCGGCGACGGCGTCGGCCATGTCATCTCCCCGGCCAAGGCGCAGCGCGACGTGCCCGAGCTGCGTACGGACGACCTGAAGGCGGTCGCGGTCTACCGCGACGACCAGATGAACGACGCCCGCATGGCGCTGATGACGGTCCGCGCGGCCGTCGACGCGGGCGCGGTCGTCCTGAACCACGCGGCGGTCACCGGGCTGCGCTTCACCCGGGGCCGGGTCACCGGCGCCGACCTGACGGACAGCACGGACGGCACCGAGTTCGGCGTCACCGCCCGGCTCGTCCTGAACGCCACCGGCCCCTGGGTCGACCACCTGCGGAAGATGGAGGACCCGAACGCGGCCCCCTCCATCCGTCTCTCCAAGGGCGCGCACCTGGTCCTCAAGCGGACCCGGCCGTGGCGGGCGGCGCTGGCCACCCCGATCGACAAGTACCGGATCACGTTCGCCCTGCCCTGGGAGGACATGCTGCTGCTCGGCACGACGGACGAGGAGTACGAGGGCGACCCGGCGGATGTCGCGGTGACGGAGTCCGACACCGCGCAGATCCTCGACGAGGCGGCGTTCTCGATCAAGGACCAGCAGCTGTCGCGCGATCTGATCACGTACTCCTTCGCGGGTCTGCGGGTGCTGCCCGGCGGTCCCGGCGACACCTCCAAGGCCAAGCGCGAGACGGTCGTCACCGAGGGCCGCGGCGGAATGCTGTCGGTGGCGGGCGGCAAGTGGACGACCTTCCGCCACATCGGCCGCACCGTCATGAACAAGCTGGCCGCCCTGCCCGGGCACCCGCTGGCCGAGGACATGGAGCCGATGAACCGGCTGCCGAGGAAGCTCCCGCTGCCCGGCATCGCCAACCCGAACGCGGTGGCGCACCGGCTGCTCATCGACGGCGGCACACCCGGCCCCCGGATGGCGCCGGACACCGCCCGGCACCTGGCCACGCACTACGGTTCGCTCGCCTTCGACATCGCCCGGCTGGCGAACGAGAGCCCGGAACTGGCCGAGCGCGTCCACCCGGACGCCCCGGAGATCTGGGCCCAGGTCGCCTACGCCCGGGACCACGAGTGGGCCGAGACGGCGGACGACGTGCTGCGCCGCCGGACCACGCTGACGATCCGGGGCCTGGCGACGGAAGACGTCCGCGCCGGCGTCGAGAAGCTGCTGGCCGACAAGGACTGACCTGTTCTGGCCCGTCCCGCGTGGACGGGCGACGGGGGCGGCTCCCGCGGGAGCCGCCCCCGTCGGCGTGCGCGATCGTCCCGGCGCACGCGCCACATTGCCGCCATACGCCCGCAACGTGCCCCGGGGACAGTGGAGTTCATGAGATTCTCCGTGCTCTCCCTGATCGGCCACGAGCCGCACCCGCTCACCGGTGAACTCCTCCCGGCCGCCGACCGGTTCGAGGAAGTGATCGACACGGCCGCGGTGGCGGAGCGGCTCGGCTTCGACGCGTACTCCATCGGCGAACGGCACGCCGGGGCCTTCCTCTCCTCCAGTCCGAACGTGGTGCTGGGCGCGATCGCGGCCCGTACGAGCACCATCCGGCTGCTGACCGGGGTGACCGTCGTCGCGATCCTCGACCCGGTCCGGGTGGCGGAGGACTTCGCGACGCTGGACCAGATATCCCGGGGCCGGGTCGAACTCGTCGTCGGCAAGGGCGCGGAGGCGGGGCACTTCGACCTGTTCGGGCTCGACGAGGCACGGCAGTGGGACCTCCAGAAGGAGAAGTACGAGCTGCTGCGGCGGCTGTGGAGCGAGGAGGGCGTCGACTGGGAGGGCGAGTTCCGGCCGCCCCTGAAGAACGTGACGACGGTGCCCCGTCCGTACGCGGGCGTGCCGCGCGTCTGGCACGGCTCGGCGACCAGCCTCAACTCCCCCGAGCTGGCGGCCAAGCACGGCGACCCGCTGTTCACCGCGAACGCCATCCAGCCGGTCGAGGCGTACGCCCGGCTCATCGCCCACTACCGGGAGCGGTTCGAGGCGTACGGGCACGATCCGGCGGACGCCGAGGTGGCGGCGGGATCGGGCGGACTCCTCATCACCGACAGCTCGCAGGCGGCGGTCGACCAGTACAAGGAGCTGTACGAGGCGCGGGTGCGGCAGGTCTTCAAGCCGCATCTGGAGGGCAAGGCCGGCTACAACACCCCGTTCCGCACGATCGAGGAGGCGATCGCGGGCGGCCCGCAGCTGATCGGCAGCCCGCAGCAGATCATCGACAAGATCCTCGGCTGGCACGAGGTCTACCGCCACGACCTCCAGTCGATCACCGTGGACGGCTTCGGGCTGGGCCGGCCGGAGCAGTTGGAGACCCTCCAGCGGTTCGCGGAGGAGATCGCCCCGGTGGTGCGCCGGGAAGCGCCGTCCTCGCCGCGGAGCTGACGCGGGGCCGCCCCGCCGCCGTACCGGCGCGGAGCGCCGGGCCGCCGTGTCGCGGGGGCCATGATGCACTGATCCGCCCGATGATCCACTCCCGGTGGCAGGGTTCACCCGGCCGTGCGAGAGGGCTGCGGCGGGGGGCCCCGGAAGCCGTAAGGTTGCTCCGTACGTATGGAGACATCGGAAGGAGGCCCGGGTGATCGAGCTCGAGTCGGTGCCCGAGCTGATCGACCCGGTCATGGTGGCCGCGTTCGAAGGCTGGAACGACGCCGGGGACGCCGCCTCCACAGCGGTCGGTCATCTGGACCGGGAGTGGAAGGGCGAGGTGTTCGCGGCGCTGGACGCCGAGGACTACTACGACTTCCAGGTCAACCGGCCCACGGTGTGGCTGGACGGCGGTACGCGGAAGATCACCTGGCCGACGACGCGGCTGTCCGTGGTGCGGGTGGGCGGGGAGAAGCCCCGGGACCTGGTCCTGGTGCGCGGTATCGAACCCTCCATGCGCTGGCGGTCGTTCTGCAACGAGATCCTCGGCTTCGCCCATGAGCTGGGCGTCGAAATGGTCGTCATCCTGGGCGCGTTGCTCGGCGACACCCCGCACACCCGGCCGGTGCCGGTGAGCGGGGTCACCTCGGACGCGGACCTGGCGCGGACGATGGACCTGGAGGAGACGCGGTACGAGGGGCCCACGGGCATCGTCGGGGTCCTCCAGGAGGCGTGCACCCACGCCGGGGTGCCCGCGGTCAGCCTGTGGGCGGCGGTACCGCACTATGTGTCCCAGCCACCGAACCCGAAGGCGACGCTGGCCCTGCTGAACCGCCTCGAGGACCTGATCGGACTGCGGATCCCGCTGGGCGAGCTGCCCGAGGACGCACGCGCCTGGCAGGTCGGGGTGGACCAGCTGGCCTCGGAGGACAGCGAGGTCGCCGAGTACGTGCAGACGCTGGAGGAGGCGCGGGACACCGCGGAGCTTCCCGAGGCGTCCGGCGAGGCCATCGCCCGGGAGTTCGAGCGCTATCTGCGACGGCGGGACGGCGGCCCCGGGCAGGGGCCGGGCGGCCACGCGACGGAGTCCGGGGACGTGCCGTATCTGCGCGACCCCTCCAGCGGCCGCACCCGCCCGCCGAAGCCGCCGCGTGCGGAGCCGGGGCGGGGGAGAGCCGCCGACGACCAGGGCGCCAAGGGTCCTGACGAGGCGCCGGGGAACGATCCCGGCGGAGGCTCCGGGGACACCCCCGACGAGGACTGACCGGGCGCCGGTGGCGAACAACGGAGCGCCGCACGGGAGACGATCCCGTGCGGCGCTCCGTTCGTGTGTCCGGACCCGCGCTCCGTCCTACAGCGCGACGCCCAGCAGGGCGTCGACCGTACGCGAGACGACGCCGGGCGCGCCCTCGTCCGTGCCGCCCTCCGCGCCCTGGAGCGCGGCCCAGCGGTCCACCGCGGCGAGTGCTGCGGGGCTGTCCAGGTCGTCCGCGAGGGCCTCGCGGACCTCGTCGACCAGCGCGTCGGCGGACGGTCCGTCGGGGCGCGAGACGGCGGCCCGCCAGCGCGCGAGGCGCTCGACGGCGTCGGCCAGCACCTGGTCGGTCCACTCCCAGTCGGACCGGTAGTGGCGGGAGAGCAGGGCGAGCCGGAGGGCCGCCGGGTCCACGCCGTCGCGGCGCAGCGTCGAGACGAAGACCAGGTTGCCGCGCGACTTGGACATCTTCTCGCCGTCCAGGCCGACCATTCCGGCGTGGACGTACGCCTTGGCGAACGGGTGCTCGCCGGTCAGCGCCTGGGCGTGGGAGGCGCCCATCTCGTGGTGCGGGAAGGCGAGGTCGGAGCCGCCGCCCTGGATGTCGAAGCCCATGCCGAGGTGGTCGAGGGCGATGGCGACGCACTCGATGTGCCAGCCCGGGCGGCCTTCGCCCAGGGAGGCCCCGTCCCAGCTCGGCTCGCCCGGGCGGGCGGCCATCCAGAGCATCGGGTCGAGGGGGTTCTTCTTGCCGGGGCGCTCCGGGTCGCCGCCGCGTTCGGCGGAGAGCAGGCGCATCGCCTCGGCGTCGAGGCCGGAGACCTCGCCGAAGTGCGGGTCGGCGTCGACGGAGAAGTAGATGTCGCCGTCCAGGTCGTAGGCGGCGCCCGCGTCCCGGAGGCGTTCGACGAGGGGCACGATGCCCGGTATCGCCTCGACCGCTCCGATGTAGTGCTGCGGGGGCAGCATCCGCAGGGCGGTCATGTCCTCGCGGAAGAGTGCCGTCTCGCGCTCCGCGAGCTCGGTCCAGTCCTGACCGTCGCGCACGGCCCGCTCCAGCAGCGGATCGTCCACGTCGGTCACGTTCTGGACGTAGTGGACCTGCCGCTTGGTGTCGAGCCACACGCGCTGAACGAGGTCGAACGCGTTGTAGGTCGCCGCATGACCCATATGGGTCGCGTCGTACGGCGTGATGCCGCAGACATAGATGCGGGCGACGGGACCGGGGTCAAGGGTGATCCGTCCGCCGGTCGCGGTGTCGTGGATCCGAAGGTCGCGGCCCTTGCCAGGCAGGGCGGGGACCTCAGAAGCGGGCCAGGCATGCATGTCATGAGCGTAACCGGACGATGCTTCCGGATACGAACCGGCACCGGAAACCTGTCCGAAGAGGCCCTCTTGCGTGAAACCCGGGGCAGGCGGTACGGCCTGCCCCGGACGCGAGGAGCTCCTACACCGGCGGCCAGGGAATGGGCGGCCACTGGCCGCTCGGCTGCGGGTGCAGGGCGCTCTTGACCAGCCCGGCGACCCGCTGCCGCAGGGCCTCCAGTTCGGCCGGTGTGATGAGTTCGGCCATCCGGGTGGCGAGGGCGGTCCCCGGCGCCAGTTCATCGGCGAGCCGGCCCAGCACGGCCAGCGCCTCCTCGGTCAGCGGCTCGCCCGCCCAGCCCCAGAGCAGGGTCCGCAGCTTGTCGTCCGCGTTGAAGGTGACGCCGTGGTCGATGCCGAAGAGCCGTCCGCCGGGGGCCGGCAGCAGGTGTCCGCCCTTGCGGTCACCGTTGTTGATCACCGCGTCCAGCACGGCGAGCCGCCGCAGCCGGACGTCGTCGGCGTGCACCAGCAGCGCGGTCTTCCCCTCCCCCACGTCCGCGAAGCCCACGGCCTTCCAGCCGTCACCGGGCTCCTCGCCCTCGACGAGCGCCAGCAGCTCGGGGGTGTCCTCGTCGGAGGCGGGGCCCTCGATCCAGAGCTGGCACATGCCCTGCCCGTAGGGCCCGTCGCGCAGCACGGTCGGCGGCACGAGGTCCCAGCCGGTCGCCCGGGAGATCTCGTACGCGGCGACCTCCCGCTGGGCGAGGGTCCCGTCGGGGAAGTCCCACAGCGGCTGCTCCCCCGCGACCGGCTTGTAGGCGCAGGGGCGCTCCTCGCCCTCGTACTCCACCGTGCAGTGCAGCACCGCGTTGGACGCCCCGCCGACCTGCCCGAGGACGCTGATCGTGCCCTCGGTGAGCAGGGTGAGCAGGTCGGTGTCCGTCAGGCTCCGCGACGGTATCCGTTCTGGCGCGGGCATACGTGTCCTTCCGGATCAAGTGGCAAGCTGCACAGCGGACACGGCGGGCGGCCGGCGTTGACGACGTCCAGGGCCCGCTTGGCGAAGGCGCGGGCCTGGGAGCCGCTGAGCCGGACGCGGAGCATCGGCGGGCCGTTCTCCTCGTCCTGGAGGAGCTTCTCCTCGGCCTCCGCGAGGTCGTCCTCGGAGCCGGCGTCGAGTTCGACGAGGGCCTGCGCCTCGACGATCATGCGCTGTTCCTCGCCGTCCCAGGCCAGGGCCATGGTGCCGACCCGGAACTCCTCCTCGACGGGCACGTCGAGCGGCGCGGTGTCGGAGACGTCGGTGGGGGCCACCGCGGGCACCGGGGAGTTGCCCCCGGTGCGGCGTACGACCTCGTCGAGCAGTTCGTCGATCCGCTCGGCGAGAGCGGTGACCTGAGCCTTCTCCAGGGCGACGCTGGTGACCCGGCCCTGAGAGGACGCCTGCAGGAAAAACGTACGGCGGCCAGGCAACCCGACCGTACCGGCCACGAATCGGTCCGGTGGGTCGTAGAGGAACACCTGACGGGACACGTCCTGCTCCCTTGAGCTTCGATGGTGGTTGGGCGGCGCTACGGCGCGTCCACCCTACTGCCCGGAGCGATCACGGCGCGCCCGCACCGCCCCCGACCGTCGCGTCCGCCGAGCCGTCGTCCGTGGGGGACGCGGCGGCGTCCGCTCCGACGGAGTGTTCGCGGGGGGCCAGGGAGGCGAGGTCGCCGGTGTCGCCGAGCCGCAGGATGAAGGGGCGCAGCCGGGTGTAGCGGATCGCGGTGACCGAGCAGGGGTCGACGTGGACACGCTGGAAGAGGTCCAGGTGCATGCCCAGCGCGTCGGCGACGAGGGACTTGATGATGTCGCCGTGCGAGCACATGACGTAGGTGGCGTCCTCACCGTGCTCCGCCTCGACCCGGTCGTTCCAGTCGCGTACGGCGTCGACGGCGCGGGCCTGCATGGCGCGCATCGATTCGCCGCCCGGGAAGGCCGCCGCGGAGGGGTGCTGCTGGACGACGGACATCAGGGGCTCGTCGGCCAGTTCGGCCAGCTTCCGTCCCGACCAGTCGCCGTAGTCGCACTCGCTGATGCGGTCCTCGGTGTGCAGGGGCAGGCCGGGGCGGGCGTCGAGGAGCGGCTGGAGGGTCTGCCGGCAGCGCTCCAGGGGGCTGCTGACGGCGAGGACCGGGGCCACCGCGGAAAGCCGTGCGGGCAGGGCCGCGGCCTGTTCGGTGCCGCGTTCGTCGAGGGAGACGCCGGGGGTGCGGCCAGCGAGCACTCCGGCGGTGTTGGCGGTGGAGCGTCCGTGGCGTACGAGGATCAGCGTGGGCATACCCGCCAGCGTAGAGGGACGGCGAAGGTGCGCGGGAGCCGATCTCGGGGAAGAATGCCCGCCGTGATCGTGGACTGTGCCATCTACCGGGACGGGCGCCGCAGCGAACGGCCCGACGACTTCTCCGATGCCCTGGACGAGGCGCGGGCCGCACGGGACGCGTTCCTGTGGATCGGGCTGCACGAGCCGACGGAGGAGGAGTTCGACCTCGTACGGGACGAGTTCGGGCTGCACCCGCTGGCCGTGGAGGACGCGCTGCGGGCGCATCAGCGGCCCAAGCTGGAGGTGTACGACGACTCCCTGTTCGCGGTCCTCAAGCCGGTCGTCTACGAGCCCGAGAGCGACACGGTCAGCGCCGACGAGCTGATGGTCTTCATAGGCGACTCGTTCGTGGTGACGGTCCGGCACGGCGAGGGAGCCCCGCTGGCGGCCGTGCGCCGCCGGCTGGAGGCCGAGCCCGAGGTGCTGAAGCACGGCCCGACGGCGGTGCTGTACGCGGTCAGCGACGCCGTCGTGGACCACTACATGGACGTCTCCGGTGAGCTCCAGCTCGACCTGGAGGAGCTGGAGGCGCAGGTGTTCGCCCCGAGCGGCGGCGACTCGAAGAACACCGCGGGCCGGATCTACACCTTCAAGCGGCAGGTGCTGGAGTTCCGCCGGGCGGCCGGGCCGCTGACCGCTCCGATGGCCCGGCTCTCGGGGGCGGGCGTGCCGTTCGTCCACGAGCACGCGCAGCCGTTCTTCCGGGACGTGGCCGACCATCTGACGCGCGCCAACGAGCAGGTGGAGGGCTTGGACCGGCTACTTTCGGACATTCTGTCGGCCCATCTGGCCCAGATGGGCGTGCGGCAGAACGACGACATGCGCAAGATCTCCGCCTGGGCGGCCATGGCCGCCGTCCCGACGATGGTGGCGGGCGTCTACGGCATGAACTTCGACCACATGCCGGAGCTGCACTGGGTGTGGACCTACCCGGCGGTGGTCGCGGCGATGGCCTGCGCCGTGTTCGGCCTCTACCGGCTGTTCAAGCGGCGCGGCTGGCTCTGAGGGCCCGGCGTCCGCGAGCCGTGTGCGCTCAGGCGTACTCGCGTTCCGGTGCGGCGGGGCCGCCCAGCGCGTCGCGCCGCCGCGGCATCTCCAGGCTCACCATGCGCCGCCAGCCGACGAGGCGCTCGTACGCGTACACCGCGTGGATGCCCGCGGCGAGTGCGGCCGCCTTGGGCCGCGACCAGCCGAGCACCCGGCCCATGGCGGCCATCACGGCGAGGCTGACGTCGCGGTAGACGCGGATCTCGGCCAGGGCGCACTCGCGCATGATCCGCTGGATGGTGCGGCCGTGACCGGCGCGGGCGAGGCCGAGGAGTTCCTCGTGGCAGTAGGCGAGGTGGTTGTCCTCGTCGTGGGAGATCATCTTCACCGCGCGGCCGATGTCGGGGTGGTCGGCGAAGTACCGGCGCAGCAGGCGCATCTGCTCGGAGGCGCGCTGCTCGGTGACGCGGCTGTGTGCCAGATAGGTGATGATGTCGCGCTCGGTGAGCCGCTGCTCGCCACGCAGCCGGGAGTGCGCGAGCCCGATGCCCTGCTGTTCCAGGAGCATGGTGTAGTCGGTCTCCGGCGGGACCTCGACCGGCGGCAGGCCGCGCTTCTTCAGGAGCGCGTTGAAGATCCGGCCGTGCTTGTCCTCGTCGGCGCCGTGCCGGACGATCCGGGGAGCCAGGTCGCGGCTGCTGTCCGGGACGAGGGCGGCGATGCGGGCGTTCTCCCAGCCCCCCTGGGCCTCACCGCTCGCGGCGATGGAGCAGAAGAGCCGGTAGGACTCGTCGTTGTCCAGGATCTCCTGGAACAGGGTCCGCGCTGAGAGCATGACGGCCACCTCCGTACCCGTTGCCCGCGGAATCGAGGTCCGCGGAGCAGTAGTGCGCAGGAAGAGTCAAATGCGCCTCGGACCGGTCGGCAACCGGAACGGCCGGGGACGACGCCCGGCGCGGCCGCGTAACCCTTGGGCGCGCGCCGCGTTGTTCCGGGTGACGGCCGTGGCGGGGAGGACCCCCGAGCCCCCACCACGGCCGTAGCGCTGTCCCGGTTCTGCCGGTGTGTTCGTCAGGCGAGCCCGGAGCGCTCCAGCGCGTCCGTGCCGGCACGCAGGGCGGTGAGCCGCTCCTCCAGCGTGAAGCCGGCCGGGGCGAGGTTGAGCGTGGTGACCCCGGCGGCGGCGTATGCCTGCATCCGCTCGGCGATCCGCTCGACGGGGCCGAGCAGTGCGGTCTGGTCGATCAGCTGGTGCGGCACGGCCGCGGCGGCCCCCGCCTTGTCCCCGCCGAGGTACTTGTCCTGGATCTCGGCGGCCTCCTTCTCGTACCCCATGCGCTGGGCGAGCTGGTTGTAGAAGTTCTGCTTCCGGCTGCCCATCCCGCCGACGTACAGCGCGGTGTACGGGCGGAACATGTCGGCGAGGCCGGTCACGTCGTCGCCGACGGCGAGCGGCAGCGTCGGGCTGACGTCGAAGCCCTCCATCGACTTCCCGGCCTTCTCCCGGCCCGCGCGCAGCGGCTGGATCGCGGTCTCCTCCAGGTGCTCGGCGGAGGGGAAGATCAGCAGGGCGCCGTCGGCGATCTCGCCGGTCTGCTCCAGGTTCTTGGGGCCGATCGCGGCGATGTAGAGCGGGATGTGCTCGCGCTGGGGGTGCACGGTGAGCTTGATCGGCTTGCCCGGGCCGTCGGGGAGCGGCAGCGTCCAGTGCGCTCCCTCGTACGACACGCGCTCACGGGTCATCGCCTTGCGGACGATCTCCACGTACTCCCGGGTGCGGGCCAGCGGCTTGTCGAACTTCACGCCGTACCAGCCCTCGGAGACCTGCGGGCCCGAGACCCCGAGGCCGAGGCGGAATCGGCCGCCGGACAGCGAGTCGAGGGTGGCGGCGGTCATCGCCGTCATGGTGGGCTGGCGCGCCGGGATCTGCATGATCGCGGAGCCGACGTCGATCGACTCGGTCTGGGCCGCGACCCAGGTCAGCACGGTCGGGGCGTCGGAGCCGTACGCCTCGGCCGCCCAGCAGACGTCGTAGCCGAGCCGGTCGGCCTCCTGCGCGACGGCGAGGTTGTCGCCGTCCATGCCGGCGCCCCAGTAACCGAGATTGATGCCGAGCCGCATAGCCGCTCCCCTTACTGATCAGTAACGTCCCTTTCTCCGGACTCTAGCGCGGGTGACGGAGTTCCGGCAGGCCCGGCGGACCTCCGGTTGTCCACAGGCCTCCACCCGGTGGGGTCATGGCCAGTAATCTCAGCGCCCATGGAGCAGAGGCATCTCGGCCGTACCGGCCTTCGCGTGTCCCGGGTCGGGCTCGGCACCCTCACCTGGGGCCGGGACACGGACGAGCACGACGCCGCCGACCAGCTCAAGACCTTCTGGGACGCGGGCGGCACCCTGGTGGACACCGCCGATGTGTACGGGGGCGGCGAGGCCGAATATCTGCTCGGGCGCCTCGTCGGGAGTCTGGTCCCCCGTCAGGATCTGGTCCTCGCCACGAAGGCGGGCAACGTCCCGGACCCCTATCGCCGCTTCAACGGTTCGCGCGGGCACCTGCTGGCCGCTCTGGACGCGTCACTGGAACGGCTCGGCACGGACTACGTGGACCTGTGGCAGGTCCACGCCTTCGACCCGGAGACCCCGTTGGAGGAGACCCTCCAGGCGGTGGACCTCGCCGTGTCCTCCGGCCGCGTCCGGTACGCGGGGGTGTCGAACTTCTGCGGCTGGCAGCTGGCGAAGGCCGCCACCTGGCAGCTCGCCGCGCCCGGGGTGCGCACCCGGCTGGCCAGTACGCAGATGGAGTACTCGCTGCTCCAGCGGGGCATCGAGCGCGAGGTGCTGCCCGCCGCGCTGGACCTCGGGATCGGGCTGCTGCCGTCCTCGCCGCTGGGGCGCGGTGTGCTCACCGGCAAGTACCGCCAGGGCACCCCGTCCGACTCCCGGGGCGCGTCGACACGGCTCGCCCCGTTCGTCGAGCCGTATCTCGACGACGCGGCGGCCCGCATCACCGACGCGGTGGCGACGGCGGCGGACGGGCTGGCGACGAGTCCGCTCCAGGTGGCGCTCGCCTGGGTCCGGGACCGGCCCGGGGTGGCGGCACCGATCGTCGGTGCGCGCAACGCCGGGCAGCTCGCGGAGGCTTTGTCAGTGGAGGCGCTTAGTCTTCCCTACGAGATCTGCCAGGCGCTCGACGATGTGTCGGCGCCCGTGCACCGCTATCCCGACCAGGACTGGAGCACGCTGTGACTGCGCTTCCCGGGGAGACCCCCGGCACCGTCGGCACGGACACACCACAGGACACCGTGTCCCCGCCGGAGGCCGGTGCCGAAGGCCCCGAGCACGCCGAAGCGCCCGACGCGTCTGCCGCGCCCGATACGCCCGACGCTCCTGACGCGCCCGAAGGCACCGAGTCGTCCGGCACTCCGGCGGACGTCGAGGACGACGCGCGGGAGGACGCGGAGGGCGATGCGGAGGAGGACGCGGAGGGCGATGCGGAGGAGGACGCGGAGGGCGATGCGACCGCTGACGCCGCGCCCGCCGAAGCGACGCCCGCCGCCGAGCTCTCGGAGGCGCAGGCCGAGCTGGCCGCCCAGCGCGAGCTGCGGGAGCGGATCGAGCAGCGCAAGGCGGAGAAGGCCGCGCCCATCGCCGCCGGCACGGGGCTGAGCGGCACGGCCGCCGATCTGCTCGCGGCCGTCCGCGCCGTGGAGAGCGGCGAGAAGGCGGGCACCGCGTTCTTCGATTCGCCCGCTCCGGCCGCCCGGCGTCCCGCACCGGCCGCCGCACAGCCGCCCCGGGCCCCGGCGCCCGCCGCCGCCCCGACGGCACGGGCCGCCACCCCCGAAGCCCTGGACGCGGTGCGCGCGGTGCTCACGGAGGGCGGGGCCCCCGAGGCGCTGGCCGGCCCGGCCGTCGGCTCGCTGGGCGAGCAGGCGGCCGAGCTGCTGCGCACCGACCCCTGGCAGCTGCTGGCGGTGCCCGGGGTGCGGCCCGAGCAGGCCGACGGCTTCGCACGGGCCCTGCTGGGTGCCGCCTGCGGCCCGGACGACGGCCGCAGGACGTCGGCCCTGGTCGGCTGGCTGCTGGAGCGCGCCGCCCTCCAGGGCCACACGGCCCTGGACGCCGGGACCGTACGGGCGGCGCTCGCCGAGCGTGCGGTCGGCGACCCGGACGCGGCGGTGCGGGACGCCGTCGAGGAGGGCGTCGCCCTGGTCTTCCGGGAAGGCGAGGAGCTGGAGCCGGACGACACCGAAGCGGAGGACGGCGAAGCGGACCTCGCGGAGGACGCCGACGCGGCCCCGGAGCCGGTCCAGGTGCTGCTGGGCCTGGACCGCTACGCCCTGGCCGAGGAGAGCCTCGCCGACGGCCTGGCCCGGCTGGTCAACGCCTGCGAGAAGGCCGCCGACTGGACGGAAGCGGCCGCCGCGGCCCCCAGCCCGTCGGCCGCCGAGCTGATCCGCACGACCGCCGCGGCCGGACTGGTCGCGCACAGCGGCGGCGAGGCGGCCCGGGCCGAGCCCGCCGCCCTGATCGCGGCGGCGCGCGGCCTGGGGCTGCGGGCCCTGGGCGCCACCCACAGCGAGGACGGCCGCCGGAGGCTCGCGGCGGCCACCGGCGATCCGGACACGGCGGTCACACTGGCCGGTCTGCTGTCCGGTGCGCAGGGCCCCGGCCGGGACGAGGACGGGGCGCTCGCCCTGGACCTGCTGGTCGTGCTGGACGCCCCGCAGCTGGACGTGGAGGGTGCGGCGGTCCTCGTCGAGGCGCTGGCCGACGGCGCCCGGCTGGTGCTGAGCGGCGACCCGGGCGTGCTGGGCTCGGCGGGCGCCGGGCGGGTGTTCGCCGATGTGCTGGCCTCCCACGCCTGCCCGCAGGTCGTCTCCCGGACCCCGGACCCCGGGCCGATCGGCGAACTGGTCTCCGGCATCGGCATCGGCGAGCTGAACCAGGTCGACGCCCCGGGCAAGGAGGTGGTGATCGTCCCGGTCCGCGACGCGGGCGAAGCCGTCCACCGCACCGTGCAGCTGGTCGCCGACTCGGTGCCCCGGGCGTTCTCCATCCCCGCCGAGGAGACCCAGGTGATCACCGTGGGCCACGGCGGGGCCGCCGGGACCAGGGCGCTGAACGAGGCCCTGAAGCAGCGGCTCAACCCGGGCCCCGGCCGCTTCGGCGGTTTCGACCCGGGCGACCGCGTGGTCCATGTGCCCGCGCCCGGCCGGACGGTGCCCGGGGTGGTGCGCTCGGCCGACGCCGAGGGGCTGCGGCTGGACTGCGGGGGCGTCCCCGTCGTCGTACCGCAGGAGCGGGTGGAGTCGTCGGTGCGGCACGGCTGGGCCCTCAGCGCCCATCAGGCGGCCGGGATGCGCTGGCCCGCCGCGGTGGTGGTGCTGCCGGGCGACGCCGCGCAGGGGCTGAGCAGGCCCTGGGTGTACACCGCGTTCGGCCGGGGCGAGCGGCATCTGTCCGTGGTGCACGGGGTGGACCAGGCGCTCCCGCACGCGGTGGCGCAGGTTCCGGCCCCGGAGCGGACGACTCGGCTGCGCCCGTTGCTGGAGGCGCTCCCGACGCCCGACGCGTCGTCCTAGCGGTTGGGCTGATCCGGACAGCGGTGGGGCCCCGGTGCGCTGTGCGCCGGGGCCCCACCGTCATGTCCGGTGCGGGAGGGAGGACGAAGGTCGGAGGCCGCCCACCGAGGGCCCGGCGGAGGGCGTGTCCGGTCCCGATCCGCCGGGCACGCCCTAGTCCTCGTCCGACTCGTCCTCCTCGTCGAAGACCGCGCTGACGTCGAAGCGGCAGACCACCAGTTCCGGGTCGGCGTCCTCGAACGGGGCGCCGAGCCACTCCCCCGGCTCCGGCGGCGCTTCCCCGGCCGAGACCCAGAGGGTGGAGTCGCCCTCCTCCAGGCCGAACTCCTTGTGCCGGGAGGCGATCTCGTCCGGTTCGTACTCGCCGAAGAGCACGCCGAGCGCGGCGTGGACGCTGGTGCCGACCACCGGGGCCGTGTCCTGTCCGCCGCCCGGACCCGCGTCGAGGTCGGCGAGGCGCTGAGCCTGTGCGAGCAGCCGCGGGGGCTCCGCGACCACGTAGTCGCGCCGGATCAGGACGCTGAGCGCGCTGGGCTCGGCGGGACCGGCGTAAGGAGGGAGGGAGTCGTCCGCGCCGGGGATCTCGAAGGGGGTGACTTCGTCGTAGCGCTCGTAGAGGAGTTCGTCGTAGACCTCGGCGGCAGCGGCAAGGGCGTTGAACGCGTCGTAGACGGCGGGGTCGTCGTCCCCGGTGCGGCGTTCGACCGCGTCGAGGTGGCGGTCGATCGCGGCTTTGACCGCCTCGGCGGCGGCACGTACCTCGGCAGCGGTGGGCTGCGCAGCATCAGACATAGTGCAGACGCTATCCGTACCGGGGCTCTGCCCGCACAATAGATGCGATGCCGGAATACGAATTCGTCGACGTGTACGTGCCGCGCGGGGTCTCCCGCAAGGAAGCGGCCCGACTCCTGACCGACCACGCCGAGTACGGACACTGGGAACTGGACCGCCTGACGCTCCGCAGGGACGGCAGCCGCAGGGTGCGGCTGCGCAGACGGATCATCCGTCAGCTACGGGCCACCTGGTGACCGGGAGCGGGCCCCGCGGTCGCGGGGCCCGCTCCCTCACCTGGGCTGTGCGCTGCTGCGCCCGCCCGGATCAGGCGGCGCTGCGCGAGCGGCGGTAGAGAACCGATCCGGCACCGGCGAGCAGCAGTCCGGCACTGGCCGGGATGAGCAGTTCGAGCCCGCCCCCACCGGTCTGTGCGAGCTGCTCCCCGGGGATGTGCTGGGTCTCGGGAGCGTTCGGCTCGGGCGGCTGGTTGGCCGGCGGGGTGACCGGCTTCTCCGGCGTGACCGGGGGCTTCTCGGGCTGCTCGGGCGGCGGGGGCGGAGCCTCGCCGCCGTTGGAGCAGCTGTTGCCGAAGACCGGGTTCAGCAGACCGCCGATGGTGACGCTGTTCCCGCAGAGGTTCACGGGGATGTCGATCGGTGCCTGGATCAGGTTGCCGGAGAGGATGCCGGGCGAGCCCTGGGCGGTCCCCTCGGCCGTGGCGCCGCCGCCCGGGGCCCGGTGACGGCCGGTGCCGGGCTCGGAGTGCCGGTCCGACGTCTCGGTGTGCCCGTCCGAGGCGGTGGTGTCGCCGGCCAGGGCGCCGTTTCCGGAGCCTCCCGGGACCGAGCGGGTCTCGGGAGCCGCCGAGCGGTCCCCGGAGCGGTCGGATTCTGCTGATCCGTTTCCGCAGTCGTTTCCGCTGGCGGGGTTCAGCAGACCGCCGACGCTGACGGAGTTGCCGCAGACGTTGACCGGGACGTCGATCGGGATCTGGACCGAGTTGCCGGACAGCACGCCCGGAGAGCCGGAGGCGGTACCGGCCGCCCCCGAGTCGGCGTGGGCGTATCCGCCACTCAGCGCGAGCACTCCGCCCGCAGCCGCCATGGTGATCAGGCCTTTACGAGTGACCTGTCGCATAGGTTCGTTTCCTGCCTTCTGGCTTCCGAAAAACCCCCGGACATGACCGTGCGGGAGCCGAATGCCGAACGGTCCCGGAGCGCATGGAGTGCACTCCGGGACCGGTCGAGCTCAAACCCTTACGGGTTGACGTTCAACGTCAGGCGTTGATGCAGGTGTTGCCGAAGGTGGGGTTCAGCAGACCGATCACGGAGACCGTGTTGCCGCACAGGTTGATCGGCACGTGGACCGGAACCTGGACGACGTTGCCGGAGAGCACGCCGGGGCTGCCGATGGCAGCACCCTGGGCGCCCGCGTCGGCGGAAGCCATGCCCGCACCCGCGAGAACGAGGCCACCCGTAGCAGCCGCAACTGCGACGACCTTCTTGATCATGATTCCTCCTAGTTGGAAAATGCGGTCCCAGCCGCGGACCGCAAACCTTGTAACGAGGAGGATTTGGCGGGGCTACGTGTGAACGGCTCGTTTCACTCGTTCGGACATGTCCGCACAGGTGGACGAATCAACGGTGAATCGGTCAGGGAGCGGTCAGGAGTGGTCGATGAACCGGTCGAGCACCCGCACGCCGAACTGCAGACCGTCGACCGGGACCCGCTCGTCGACGCCGTGGAACATCCCGGCGAAGTCCAGCTCCGGCGGCAGCTTCAGCGGGGCGAAGCCGAAGCCCCGGATGCCGAGGTCGTCGAAGGACTTGGCGTCGGTGCCGGCCGAGAGCATGTACGGCACGGCACGGGCGATGGGGTCCTCGGCGACCAGCGCGGTCTGCATGGCATCGACCAGCGCGCCGTCGAACGTGGTCTCCAGGGCCTTGTCCGCGTGCACGTCCTCGCGCCGGACGTTGGGCCCGAGGATCCGGTCCAGGTCCGCGAGGAACTCCTCCTCGTACCCGGGGAGGTAGCGGCCGTCGACGTGGGCGGTCGCCTGCCCCGGGATGACGTTGACCTTGTAGCCGGCGCCGAGCTGCGTGGGGTTGGCGGTGTTCTGGAGGGAGGCGCCGATCAGCTTGGCGATGCCGCCCAGCTTGGCGAGCGTCGCGTCCATGTTCTCCGGGTCCAGCTCGGTGCCCAGCGCGTCGGAGAGCTCGTCCAGGAAGTGGCGCAGCGTCTTGGTGACCCGCACCGGGAACTTGTGCCGGCCCAGCCGGCCGACCGCCTCGGACAGCTCCGTGATGGCGTTGTCCTTGTGGATCATCGAACCGTGTCCGGCGGTACCGTCCACGGTCAGCTTCATCCAGTGCATGCCCTTCTGGGCCGTCTCCACCAGGTACAGCCGCAGGTTCTCGTTGACGGTGAAGGAGAAGCCGCCGACCTCGCTGATCGCCTCGGTGACGCCCTCGAAGAGCCCGGGGTGGTTGTCGACGAGGTAGCGCGCCCCGTACGTCCCGCCGGCCTCCTCGTCCGCGAGGAAGGCGAGCACGATGTCGCGCGGGGGCTTGCGGCCGGTGCGCATGCGCTCGCGGACGACCGCGAGAGTCATCGCGTCCATGTCCTTCATGTCGACCGCGCCCCGGCCCCAGACGCAGCCGTCCGCGATCTCCCCGGAGAACGGGTCGTGCGTCCAGTCCGCCGCGTTGGCCGGGACGACGTCGGTGTGCCCGTGGATCAGGAGCGCCGGGCGGGAGGGGTCCTCACCCTCGATCCGGGCGACCGTGGAGGCCCGCCCCTTGTGCGACTCGAAGATCTTCGGCTCCAGGCCGACCTCCGCGAGCTTCTCCGCGACGTACTCGGCCGCGAGCCGCTCACCGGGGCCGGAGTGGTCGCCGTAGTTGCTGGTGTCGATCCGGATCAGGTCACGACAGAGGTCGACGACCTCCCTCTCGGCGTTGCCGCCGGTGACGGCCTTGCCCGTGCTGCTCTCGCTCACGCTGGTTCCTTCCACTGTCGCTGTGGTGCTCCCCCTCATCCTCCCGCGCCCGCGGCCCGCACCCAAGGCCGCACACCCCCCGTCACGCACCGTTCACAGCCATCGGGGCGTGATCGAGCACCCTCGAATGTTTGCTATGGTTTTCCACGTCGGAACGGGCACGGCCCGCGAGACAGACACCTTGTCCGGGTGGCGGAATGGCAGACGCGCTAGCTTGAGGTGCTAGTGCCCTTTATCGGGCGTGGGGGTTCAAGTCCCCCCTCGGACACCAGCAGGAGCCCCACTTCGGTGGGGCTCTTTTGCGTCACCGGGCGACCACGGAGAGGGGCGACCATGCGGGGTCGCAGGAAGCCGCCTCCTGCGCCGCTCCCCCAGCGACAGGGGATCGACGCGGTGCGAGTGCGGTTGCCGGAGGATCCCGAAGGGCTCTGGGGCTGCGTCGGGGAGCATCTCGTCGGGCGGTTCGGCGGGGCGATCGGGGCGGGCC
>NZ_JAAXYC010000001.1 GCF_018619185.1 Streptomyces sp. McG3
CACCACCCCTCCCCCCTCCTCCCCCGGTGACCTCACCGGCTTGACAGTCATTCCCCCACGACTCCATGATTCCATTAATTGACTAATGGAATTGAGGTGAGGCGCGTGGCGGACACGGGCACTCCGAACGCGACATCCGGCAGCTGGGCGCTGGAAGCCCGCGGCCTGGGCAAGCGCTACCGGCGCGGCTGGGCGCTGCGCGACTGCTCCTTCCGGATCCCGGCCGGCCGTATCTGCGGTCTGGTCGGCCCGAACGGGGCGGGCAAGAGCACCCTGCTCGGACTGGCGACCCGGCAGGTACAGCCGACCACCGGCGAACTGCGGATCTTCGGCGTACCGGTCGACGACCCCGCCGTGCTGCCCACGTTCGCGTTCCTCGGCCAGGAGAAGCCGGTGTTCAAGCGGTTCACCGTGGCCGACACCCTGCGCATGGGCGCCGAGCTGAACCCCGGCTGGGACGCGGCCGCGGCGACGCGGATCGTCCGCTCGGGCAACGTCCCGCTGCACGCGAGGGTCGGCACGCTCTCCGGCGGCCAGCGCACCCGCGTGGCCTTCGCGCTCGCCTTCGGCAAGCGGCCGGACCTGCTGCTCCTGGACGAGCCGATGTCGGACCTCGACCCGCTGGCCCGCGACGAGATGAGCACCCTGCTCATGGCGGAGGCCGTCGAGCGCGGCACCACGGTGGTGATGTCCTCGCACATGCTGACCGAGCTGGAGGACATGTGCGACTACCTGCTGGTCGTCTCCGAGGGCCGGATCCGGATGGCCGGTGACGCCGACGCGCTGGTCCCGGCCCACGCGCTGGTCACCGGGGTGGCCCGGGACGGCTCGCTGCCGCCCGAGCTGGCCGACCACACCGTCGTCGAAACCCGCCTCCAGGGGCGGCAGTTCCAGGCGATGATCCGGCCGAAGGCTCCGCTCCCGGCCGACTGGGAGAGCGCCGAGCCCTCCCTGGAGGAAGTCCTCCTCGCCCATCTCCGCTCCCCGGACGCGCCCTCGCTCTACACCCAGGGCGCCCGCGTCGAGGCCGAAGGGACCCAGGCCGCATGAGTACCACCCTCACCGAGAAGCCCGCCGAACCCGGCTCCGGACGCCGCCTGCTGCGCGGGATGCCGTGGCTCGTCGTACGCCAGCACCGGGTCGCACTGCTCTGCGTCCTCGGTCTCACGCTGGTGGCCGCGCTCCTGATCGCGTACGGGCGCAACGAGCTGGTCCAGCTGCTCGACGCGAAGGGGTGGCCGGAGAAGGACGCCGGTCAGCCGATGGAGAGCAACCGCGTTTACGGGTACGTCAGTTCCGTCCTCGGCGGCCTCCCCCTGATCCTCGCCGTCTTCATCGGCGCCCCGCTGATCGCGGGCGACCAGGAGAACGGCACCGCGCAAGTCGTCACCACCCAGTCGGCGACCCGCCGTCAGTGGCTGATCGCCAAGCTGGGCCTGGCCTACGCCCTCGCGCTGGTCTCCGGCGTGGTGCTCTCGGCGCTGTTCACCTGGTGGTGGAAGCCGTACCGCTCGGTCTTCCTCAGCGACTGGATCGACGGCGTCATCTTCGACAACACCGGCCCCGTCCTGCCCGCGTTCCTCCTCTTCTTCACCGCCGCGGGCATCACCATCGGCACCCTGATCCGCCGGGTTCTGCCGGCCATGGTGGTCACGTTCCTCTTCACGGCGATCACCACCATGTTCGTCTGGGACGAGGTGCGCGTACGCCTCGGCGACACGCAGATCTTCACGTACCCGATGGACACCGAACTCCCGGCCCGCTATGCCGAGGCATACGAGGTGGACCGCTGGGTCGGCAGCGCCGACGGGACCCTGTACGGCTGGGGCACCTGCGCCGAGGCGACCGAGAAGGCGCAGAACGCGTGCATCAAGGAGCACGGCATCGTCAACGACGTGATCGAATACCTCGACTACAGCCAGATGGCGTCGATGCAGTGGACCGCCGCGGGCATCCTGCTCGCCGGAACGGCCCTGCTCACGGCGTTCACCCTGTGGCGGGTCACCCGCCGCCCGCTGTGAACACCCCCCTCTCCCCTTACGTAAAATGTCGCAGTCGAGCGGAAGGTGAAGACCGTGGTCGTGTTCCGCATCGACCGGCGCAGTGGAGTGGCGACCTATCTCCAGATCGTCCGGCAGGTCGAGCAGGCGCTGCGCATGGGCGCGCTGGAGGAGGGTGACCGGCTGCCCACCGCCGCCCAGGTCGCCGCGACCACCAAGGTCAACCCGAACACGACCCTGAAGGCCTACCGCGAACTGGAACGCATGGGCCTCGCCGAGGTGCGCCAGGGAGCGGGCACGTTCATCACCCGCTCTCTCGCCCAGCCCCAGTCCGGCCCCGGCTCACCCCTGCGCTCCGCGCTGGCCGAATGGCTGGACCGGGCCCGCGCCGAGGGCCTCACCGGGCAGGACGTCACGGCCCTGTTCCACGCGGCGTTCGAGAGCGCGTACCCGGGCGAGGCGCCGGACTGACCGCCCCGGGATGACCGGCGCCGGTCAGGCGCGGTCCTGGCCCATGCTGACCCGATCCCCCGATGGCCTTGTCCCCTGCGGTCGTTCACGCCCGGCCGGAGCCGTGCGCGCCCGCCAAGGACAGGAGCACCGGGGGCTGGCGCTTCCCGCGGATCCCGGCCGGAGCACGGTCAGGGAAGGGCGGGGGCCGCCGTCGGCGGAACCAGCCGGGCGAGGACCGACCGGAGCAGCGGCTCGTGCTGCTCGACCAGGTAGAAATGGCCTCCGGGCAGGACGTCCAGACGGAAGCCGCCGGACGCGACGTCGGACCACGCCGACATGTCCTCCACCGAGGTGCCCGGGTCCTCGTCCCCGATGTACGCGTACACGGGACAGCCGACCGGATCGGCGGGGCGCGGTCCATAGGTCCCGACGATCGTGAAGTCGGCGCGGATGGCGGGCAGGACGATCTCCCGGAGGTCCGGGTCGCCGAGGACCGACTCGTCGGTGCCGCCGAGCCGGCGCACCTCCTCGATCAGCGCGTCGTCGCCCTCTTCGTGCAGGGCCCGCGGGGTCAGACGGTGCGGCGGCCTGCGGCTCGACACGTGCAGAGCCGCCGGAACCCTTCCGTGCCGCCGTCCCAGGCGCAGCGCCACCTCGTAGGCGAGCGAGGCTCCCATGCTGTGACCGAAGAGCGACAGCGGTACGTCGTGGAAGGGGAGGACCGCTTGGGTCACCCGGTCGGCCAGCTCGTCCATCGACGTGACGCAGGGGTCGCCCAGCCGGTCGTGGCGTCCGGGGTAGCGCGCGACCAGCAGTTCCGTACCGCTGTCGAACGCGGTGCCCCAGGAGTGGAAGAAACCGGCCGAGCCGCCCGCGTGCGGCAGGACCAGCAGCCTGCGGCGGACGCCCGCCGTCGCGGGGTAGCGACGCAGCCATCCGTCCGCGACGACGTTCGCCGACGGTGCGGTGCGGTGGACTCCGACGTTCATCCGGTCATCCTTGGGGCTGTGAGGCTCGGGGCGATGGGCAGTCGGTCGACGGAGAGCTGGGTGATGGGGTGTATCCGCGGCAGGGCCATCGCCACGTAGTCCTCCGTGGCCAGGGCCACCGACCGGTCGAGGCGTGCCGCGTTGAAGAAGATCTCGTCGTGGACCAATAGTCCGGGGTCTGCCACCAGTTCGAGTTCGGGGTGACGTGCGAAGGGCATCACCGATCCGCTGACGCTGCCCGCCAGCCGCTCGGCCACGTCGCGCGTCGCGAACGACGCCTCCCTGCCCGCGTACATGTCCCGGAGCACGCCCAGGTCGACCTTGCGGTCGCCCGGCACGACCGCCAGGACGTACCGCCGGGACCGGCGGCCCGTGGCGACCCGGACGACCAGGCATTTGGCCGCCTGGGCGAGGGAGTGCCGGCGCAGGACGCTGGCGAGATCCGTGCGGCCCTCCGGGACGTGGTCCATCAGCCGGAACCGCGCCTGCCTGCGTTCCAGCTGGTCCAGCAGCCAGTCGTAGCCATTCATCCGGTCCGCTCCAGGCCCCAGGCGCGGGCCGCGTCGATCGCGGCGGCCCCGTCGTCGAGCAGCGCCTGATCCGCGGGTCCGCCCAGCCCCAGGGCGACCAGGGCCGCCTCTCCCGATCCGCCGCCCCGGCCGATCCACAGGGATTCGACGGGGACCCCGGCCCGGGTGAAGACCTCGCTGACCGCGCCGATCGCGCCGGGCCGGTCGGGGGCGAGGAAGAAGGCCAGGTCGCCGTCGAGCGCCACATCGGTCGCGTAGCCGCAGATCTCCACGAGGCGCGCGCCGGAGCGGAGCCCGCTCAGGGCGCCGGTCACCGACACCGGCTCACCGGACGCCAGGGTGCCGTCGACCCGCACGAGACTGCGGTAGACGGGGCTGTCGGGGTCGGAGTGCACCGCGGTGCCCAGACCGCGCTCCTGGGCGATCAGCGGGGCGTTGACATAGCTGACACCACCGTCGACGACCGGGCTCAACGCCCCCTTGAGCACCGCCAGTTCCAGGGACCCCGCGTCGTGGCACGCGATCTCGCCGGACACCGTCACCCGCAACTGCGACGGCAGTCCGCCGGCCGTCGCCGTGAACAGCCGGCCGAGCCGCTCCACCACGGCCAGCCACGGGGCGAGTTCGGCGTCGACCTCGCCCATCCGCACATTGACCGCCTCCGGCACGAACCGGCCGGCCAGCGCCTCCCGCACCGACCGGGCGACCGCGACGCCCGCCCGCTCCTGCGCCTCCAGGGTGCTCGCGCCCAGATGCGGGGTGACGACCACGTTGTCCAGCTCGTACAACGGGGAGGTGGTGCAGGGTTCGGTCGCGAACACGTCGACGGCCGCGCCCGCGACGCGCCCCTCCTTCAGCGCCGCGTACAGCTCCGCCTCGTCGACGATCCCGCCCCGGGAGGCGTTGACGATCCGTACGTCCGGCTTGACCCGGTGCAGCGCGTCGAAGCCGATCAGGCCCACCGTCTCCGGGGTCCTCGGAAGGTGGACGGTGAGGAAGTCCGCCTCGTCGAGGAGGGTGTCGAGCCCGACGCCGGACACCCCCGCGCGCTCGGCGTACCCGGCCTGCACATACGGGTCGTACGCGAGCACCCGCATCCCGAACGCCGCCATGCGGCGGGCGACCAGCGAGCCGATCCTGCCGAGCCCGATGATCCCGAGCGTCTTGTCGGCCAGCTCGACACCGGTGAACCGGCCTCGCTCCCAGCGGCCTTCCTTGAGCGCCCCGTGGGCCTGCGGGATGTTCCTGGCCACCGCCAGCAGCAGGCCCACCGTGTGCTCGGCCGCGCTGACGATGTTGGAGGTGGGCGCGTTGACCACCATGACGCCCGCCCGGGACGCGGCGGCCACGTCGACGTTGTCCAGGCCGACCCCGGCCCGGCCGATCACCTTGAGCCTCCGGCCGGCCGCGATGGCCTCCGCGTCCATGCGGGTGGCGCTGCGGATGAGTACGGCGTCGGCCCCCGGGAGTGCGTCGAGGAGGGCGCCCCGGTCGGCGCCGGAACAGCTCAGGATCTCGAAATCGGACCCCAGGGTGTCGACGGTGGCGGGAGAGAGCTCCTCGGCGATCAGAACGATTGGCTTGTGCACGACGCTATTCCTTGTCTCGAAGAGAGCGATGAGGTGTCCCGGACAGACCTGTGCGGGCTCAGCCGGCGCTCGTCACCAGAGGAGGCAGGTCGGCCGGGGCCGCCGGAACGGCGTCCCAGGTGTGCGGTGCGCCGAAGCGCTCCTCCACCCACGCGGGGTCGTACACCGAGTCGAGATAGCGGTCGCCCTGGTCCGGGGAGAGGGCCACCGCGGTGAGCCGCTCCCCCTCGGGCCGGCCGGCCAGCCAGCGCAGCGCGCCGCTCACGACCGTCCCGGTGGAGCCGCCGAACAGGAAGCCCCGCTGGGCGAGGGTCTGGCAGCTCTCCAGGCTGTCCCGCTCGGGCACCATCACGACGTCGTCGACGAGCCCGTCGTCGAGCAACTGGGGCCGTACGCCCGCCCCGAGGCCGGGTATGTGCCGGGTCAGGGCGGGGCCGCCGAAGGTCACGGAGCCGACGCTGTCGACGGCCACGATCCTCGTCTGCGGCCGCGTCTCCCGGAAGTAGCGGGCGCAGCCCATGAGGGTCCCGGTGGTTCCGGCGCCGACGAAGAGCACGTCCACCTCCGGGAACTGGGCGGCGACGGCGGGGCCGGTCGACCGGTAGTGCGCCAGCCAGTTGTGCGGGTTCACGTACTGGTTGAGCCACACGTAGTTGGGGTCGTAGTCGACGAGCCGCTGTACGTAGTCGATGCGGGCGCCCAGCAGGCCCCGGTGCTTGTCGGGGCGCGAGATGACCAGCACCCGGGCGCCGAACGACTCCATCAGGCGGCGGCTGGCCGGATTGCAGCGGCTGTCGGTGACGCAGACGAAGCCGTATCCCCGGTGGGCCGCGATCATGCTGAGCGCCACACCGAGATTGCCGGACGAGGACTCCACGAGCACGTCGCCCGGGGTGAGCGTGCCGTCGCGTTCGGCGGCCAGCACCATTTCCAGGGCGGCCTTCAGCTTGACCGAGCCCGCGAGATTGATCCCCTCGTACTTGAGGAAGAGGGGGACGTCGAAGACGGGCAGCAGATCCACGAAGACGTCGTCGACGTTGATCTCGTAGGGAGCGGATATGACCGTCACTTCATCACCGTTTTTCAGTCAGTCGGGCGCCGCCTAGGCGCGGGAGCGGCCGTAGCGGTCGAGCTCGTGGAAGAAGCCGTCGACGACGGCGAGTCCGCCCGCGTCGCGCAACTGGTCGTGGACGTAACGGCCGAGGGCGATGTCGAGCACGCCGAGACCGAACGGCGAGAACACGACGGGGCGGTCGCCGGGCAGCTCGACCCGGCCCTCGATCACGTCGCACAGGGTGCCGTCGATGAAGTCGCGGTTCCCGGTGAGCTGTTCGGTCAGGTGGGGGGAGGTGTCCGCCTTCAGGCAGTGCTCGACGTCGTCGACGATGTTGGCGGACGCGAGCAGGATCTCCGGCGCCAGGTCCCGCAGCGACACGTTGAGGACCAGCGGGTTGTGGGCGAACCAGGAGGGGTCGTGCACGTGCGGGCTGCCGGCGACGGTGGCGAAGACCACCAGGTCGCTCTCCCGGATCAGTTCCTCGGCCGTCCCGTGCACCACGACGGGGGCGTCCCCGCGCCCGCCGAGGTAGTCCGCGAACGCCTCGCCGTGCGCAGCGGACAGGTCGTGGACGCCGAGCTCGTCGAAGGTCCAGCCGGTGGCCTCCAGGTAGTGGTGGACGTAGCGGGCGATGAGGCCGGTGCCGATGAAGCCGATCCGGCGCGGGCGTTCGGCCCCGCTGAGCCGGTCGGCGGCGAGGGCCGCCGAGGCGGCGGTCCTGGAGGCGCTGATGATGGAGCTCTCCAGGCAGGCGAACGGGTAGCCCGTCGTGTGGTCGTTGAGGATGAGGACGGCGGAGGCCCGCGGGATGCCCGCGGCCACGTTCTCCGGGAAGCTGGAGATCCACTTCAGGCCGTCGGTGGGACGGTCTCCGCCCACCGAGGCGGGCAGGGCGATGATCCGGGAGCTGGGGCGGTCCGGGAACCGCAGGAAGTACGAGGGCGGGTTGACCGAGTCGCCCCGGCCGTGCAGCCGGTAGACGTCCTCGACCAGGTTCACGACCTGCTTCTCGCTGCCGGTGAGAACCTGTGCCACCTGCGCGCCGGTGATGACGGCGAAGGGCGGCACGAGCGGCTGCTGGGACATGGGACTCCATCCATGGGCGGTGGGTGCGGTGGGAAGAGGCTGGTCAGTGGTGGGCCGGCACGGTGGCCGGGTCGCCGATGACGACCGCGATCCGCCGGTCCCCCTCGTAGGGCTCCCTGCTGTGCGCCATCCGCAGGTTGTCCACGACGAGGAGGTCGCCCGCCCGCCACGGCTCGCGGAGCGTGTGCTTCTCGTACACCGCGTTGATCGTGAGCACGGTCTCCTCGTCGAGGCCCGCGCCTTTGCCGTAACGGCTGTTGAAGGGCAGTCCGGCGTCGCCGAACTCGAACATGAGGTACTCGCGGACGATCGGGTCGAGGGTCCACTCGTTGAGGAAGGCGATCTGGTTGAACCAGCCGCGCCGGCCGGTCACCGGGTGGGTGAGCACGGCGGCGGCGTACTGCCGGGTGAGCAGGTCCCCGTTGGACTGCGGGCGGCACTCGATGCCCCGCTCCGCGCAGTAGGCCTCGATGGCCGCGCGGTCGGTCGTGCCGAAGGCGTCCTCCAGGCCGACGCCCACCGTGTCGGTGTAGTTGCGGTCGACGAGCCAGCCCTCGGCCTCGAAGCGCGCCACCAGCTCGGCGGGGAGCGCCTCCAGGACGTCGGCGGAGTCGGAGACACCGGTGGCGCCGCCCGATTCGGGTGCGGTGAGGCAGGCGAAGAGCAGGGTGCCGGGCACCTCACGGGCGTAACTCAGCTCGTGGTGCATGCACATGGGCTGGTCGACGGGCCACTCGGAGGAGGTGTACACGCCGTCCGCGAGCCGTTGCCTCGGCGCGAAGCCCTCGCGTTCGGTCATCACCTGGTGCAGGAGTCCGCGGCCGACCCGGCCGACGGTGTCCGCGTCCCGCAGGCCGAGGCCCCGCACCAGCAGCGCACCGTGCTCCGCCACCGTGGCCCGTACCCGGCCGGCGTTCTCCGCCGCCCAGGCCGCCGGGTCCTCGGGGGCCGGGCCGTCCAGGGTGAGCACGGCGGGCCGGCCCTCGGTCCTGACCACGTCGAACGGTGCCGCTTCCAGGGAGGTACGGGGCAGGGCGGCGGATCCGGCGGACGCGCCGTTCGTGGCGGGAGTCTCCCGGCCGCCGTCCGCGGGCGCGTCCTCGGTGCGGGCCTCCGGATCGTCGAGGAACGCGGCGAGGGCGTCGAGCCTCGGGCGCCGCACCACGTCGCGCAGGGTGAAGGCCCGCTCCATCCGGACGACGAGCCGTACGGCGGAGAGGGACGTGCCGCCCAGCAGGAAGAAGTCGGCGGTGCGGCCGATCCGTTCCACGGGCAGTTTCAGCACGGCGGCCCATGCCTCGGCGAGCCGCAGTTCGGTGCCGGGGCGGGGCGCCTCGTACGCGTCGGCGTGCTCCTGCTCGGCGACCAGGGCGAGTTCGGCGGCGAGGGTGCGCAGGGCGCGCTTGTCCGTCTTGCCGTTCGGGGTGAGCGGCAGCGCGTCGAGGGGCTCGAACCGGTCCGGCACCATGTACGCGGGCAGCGCCTGTTCCAGCCGCTCGCGCAGGGCGTCGGACGGCTCGGCCGAGCCGACCTGGAAGCCGACCAGATGGCGGCCCCGGTCGGGCGAGTCGACGACGACGACCGCACCGTCGCGGACTCCGGGCAGCCGCAGCAGCTGGTTCTCGATCTCCCCGATCTCGATGCGGAAGCCACGGATCTTGATCTGCGCGTCGCGCCGGCCGAGGAACTCCACGGAGCCGCCCGGCAGCCGGCGGCCGAAGTCGCCCGATCGGTAGAGCCGCTGACCGGGCCGGTGCGGATCCTCGCCGAAGGCCTCCGCGCTGCGCTCGGGGTCGTTGACGTACCCCCGTCCCACGCAGACGCCGGAGAAGACGATCTCGCCCGGCGCGCCGAGCGGTACCGGCCGCAGGTCCTCGTCGACGACGTACACGGAAACGTTGCCGACCGCGTGCCCGAGCGGGACCGAGTCCCATACCGGCACGGAGGTCATGACCTCGTGGTTGGTGTCGTCCGACGTCTCCGTGAGTCCGTAGGCGTTCATCAGGGAGATGTGCGGGAAGCGCGCGAACCACCGGACGGCGAGTTCCTTCTTCAGCGCCTCACCGGTGACCGAGACGCAGCGCAGGGAAGGCAGCGCCCGGGGGCGTTCCTCCAGCCGGCTGAGCACCACCTCCAGATAGGAGGGGACGGCCTGGAGCACGGAGACCCCGCCCCGCTCGATCGTGTCGAGGTAGCGGTCGACGTCGAGGACGGCCTCCTGTTCGACGATCAGGGTGCGTCCGCCCACGACCAGGGCGGCGACCAGCTGCCACAGGGAGATGTCGAAGGACTGCGGTGCGGTCTGGGCGACCACGTGGCCCGCGCCGATCCCCTGGTCGTCGATCTTGGCGTACAGATGGTTGAGGAACCCGGCGTGCTCGCACATCGCTCCCTTGGGCTCGCCGGTGGAGCCCGAGGTGAAGTACAGGTAGGCGAGCCGGCCGGGACCGACGCGCACGCCCGGGTCGTGGATGGGGCGGTCCTCGGCGAGGGCGGCGCCGACGTCGAGGAGTTCGACGCCGGACGGCGCGGCCCGCCGCGCGTGGTCCGGGCCGCCGTCCTCGGTCAGGACCAGCCGGCAGCCGCTGCGGACCAGGGTGCGGGACATCCGGTCGACGGGGGCGTGCGGCTCGATCGGCAGATAGGCGGCGCCGGCCTTGAAGACGCCGATGACCGAGGCGAGCCAGTCCAGGTTGCGCTCGGTGACGACGGCCACGACGGCCTCGTCCCCCAGGTCCCGGGCCAGGAGCGCGTGGGCGATCCGGTTGGCCCGGGTGTTGAGCTCCTCGTACGTCCAGGTGTCCTCGCCGTGCACGGCCGCGAGGTCCAGGGGCCGCAGCGCGACCTGGTCCTCGAACAGTTCATGGAACCGCTTGTCGGGCAACTCCCTCGCCGGACCCGCGAGTTCGACTATCTGATGGTGGAGTTCGGCAGCGGACAGCAGGCTCTTGCCACGGGCCCGCGCGTCCGGCTCCGCCACGAGCCGGCCGACGGCCGCGAGGTAGTACCCGGCGATCCGGCCGGCCGCTTCGGCGTCCAGCACGTCGGTACGGTGGCGGATCAGCAGCGCGAGACCCTCGGGGCCACGGCGCAGCGCGGCCGTGAGCACGGTGTCCGTGAGCGGCTCCGCCTGCTCCCCCTCCGTCCGCCCCAGGTCCAGTACGGCCTCGAACGCCGCCTCGACGGGGGTGGCGGCGGCCTGTCCGGCGGCGGCGAACAGCTCGCGCCAGGTCTCGCCCCGGAGCGAGAGGCCCACCGGGCGGAGCGCGTCGGCCCGTCCGGGCGCACGGTAGCCGCTCACCACCGAGGACTCGCCGCCGAGAGCGGTGAGGACGGCGGTGTGGGCGGCGAGCAGGAGGGCCTCCCAGCCGACGCCCGAGCGGCGGGCGAGCAGCCGGACCCGGGCGGCGAGCCGGAGCGGGACCGGGCGGATCAGATCCTCGTGCGCGGTCCGCGCCGGCTGACCGGGCGGCGGAGGTGGCACCCAGCGCGGGACGGTCCGCTGGGGTGTTCCGGTCACGGTCATGGCTCTCTCCTGTCGGACGGGCCGCCCTGGTCCGGGACCACCGCGGTGAACGGGGGCGCGTCGAACGGCGCGTCGCTGCGGCCGTCCCACTCCTCGCCGCGCACGGCGGACACGAACGCCCCGACCCGCTCGGCGCCCCAGAACGCCTCACGGCCGTGCATGAAGAACGGCACCCCGAAGGCGTCGTCGTGGTAGGCGGCGATCAGGCACTCCACGCCCCTGATCCGCAGGTCGGGGTCGTCGACCGCGTCGGCGACCGACGGGTCGAGGCCCAGCTCGCCCGCGATGCCGGCGATGGTCGAGCGCTCGGCGAGGTCCAGGCCCTGGTTCCAGCGCGCCCGGTAGGCGAGGTCGACGAACTGACGGCCCAGGCCGCGCTCCTCGGCCGCGAGGTAGGCGAGGTGCGACACCTCCCAGTGCGGGGCGCGGTCCACCGGCCAGGTCACCTGCCAGCCACGGGCGTGCGCCCAGCGGCGCGCGTCACGCAGGATGTAGAAGTTCTTGGAGCGGTGCATGGGCATCACCGGCAGGGTGACCCCGGCCTCGGAGAGCAGGTGGGTGGACTCCTCGTCCGGTTCCCAGTAGGGAATCCACTCGATCCGGTCGAGCACGTCCGGGTGCTTCTCGCTGAGGTCGCGGTAGGCGAACCACGAGTACGGGCTGCGCAGCGAGAAGTACCATCGGGGGTTCTTCTTCCGGCGGGCGGCGCTGCTCACAGGGCGATCCCCCCGTCTATCTGGAACACGGATCCCGTGATGTAGCTGGCGCGGTCGGAGGCCAGGAAGGCGACCAGTTCGGCGACTTCACCGGCGGTGCCCATCCGGCCGAGCGCGACGCCCGCGAGGGCCTCGTCGCGGAACTTCTCGGAGACGGCGGCGACCATGTCGGTGTCGACGAAGCCGGGCGCCACCGCGTTGACGCGGATGCCGTAGCGGCCGGCCTCCTTGGCCAGGGACCTCGACAGGCCGATGATCCCGGCCTTGGACGCGGCGTAGTTCGTCTGGTTGGCGTTGCCGTAGACGCCCGCCACCGACGAGATGGTGACGATGCTCCCGCGCCGGCGCTTCATCATCCCGAAGGCGACCGCACGGCAGACGTGGAAGACGCCGTCGAGGTTGGTGGAGAGGACGGAGGTCCACTCGTCGTCGGACATCATCACCAGCGCCTTGTCGCGGGTGATGCCGGCCGAGGGGACGGCGGCCTCGATGGGGCCGAGGTCCTTCTCGGTCGCGGCGACCCAGTCGCGTACGGCGGCGGCGTCGCTGACGTCGACCCTGCGGTGGAGCACCCGGGCGCCCAGCGCCTCGGCCTCCTTCGCCAGGATCTCCGCCGTCTCCGACTGCGAGCGGTAGCAGAAACTGATGTCGTAGCCGTCCTCCGCGAGCTTCAGCACGGCGGCACGGCCGATTCCGCGGGAACCCCCGCTGATCAGGGCCACGGGCCTGGTGTCGGTCATCGGACGGCCTTTCCTGGGGACGACGGGGTGGTGGGCCGCGTTGCGGCGGGGTCGGCGGGGCGAAGCAGTTCCGCGGCGCGGAAGGCCATCACCATCCGCGTCACGGTCATCACGGTGTCGTCCCCCCGGTGGCTGCTGCCCTCGAAGATCACCGAGTCGGTGAGGGACCGGGTGATGCTCACCCGGTGCTCGATCACGTCGCCCGGGAGGACGGGCAGGTGGAACGCGGCGTCCGCGACGGAGCCGAACAGCATCACCTGGCCCTGCGGCGCTTCGGCGACCGCCGAGGCGAGGAGTCCGGCCGACTGGCCCCAGGACTCGATGAGCAGGGACGGCGGGTAGTCGAACGGGGCGTCGGCCGGTATCCCGGCGTAACAGGGCTCGTTGAGCGTGATCGCCTTGACGGTACGGATCCGCTCGCCGGGCACGAGTTCGGTCACCCGGTCCACGAGCAGCATCGGGTAGCGGTGCGGCAGCAGGTCGGTGACCCGGGGCAGGGCGGGTGCGGGCGCGGTCATCGCTCACCTCGGGCGGTCGTGTAGCGCAGCCGTACGGTGGCGGCCTTGCCCCGCTGGGTGACGGCCACGGCGTCGCAGCGCAGGCCGGCCTCCGTGGGGCGCCACGTGAGGGTCAGGTGGAGGGTGTCTCCCGGGTAGACGGCCCCGGCGAACCGTGCCGACTCGACGGCGGCGAGGTCGGAGGGGGCCGGGGCGGCTTCCCCGTCGGTCGCCGCCCGCTGCACGCACTCCAGCACGCAGACTCCGGGGAAGATCGGGAAGTCGGGGTAGTGGCCGGCGAAGACCGGTTCGCTCTCTGCAACCTCGGCCCGCGCGACGGCGGTCAGACCGTCCTCGGTCCGGGACTCCACCCGCACCTCGGCGGCGACCGGGCTCACCCGGGTCCGCGGGGCGGCGGTCATCGTGCGTCCCGGAGCTTCAGCACGGCGCAGGCGAGGGAGCCGTCGCGGTCGGCGGACGTCACCAGGGCGATGCTGCCGCCCGTACGGGGCGCGGCGGCGAGGACGGTGGCGATCTGGAACGAGCCGGAGGCGGCGGAGACGTCGCCGAGCCGGCCGACAGCCGGAATCCGCCGCACCGCCGCGTCCCCGCAGATCTCGCCGAGGACCTCACGCTCCACGTGGCCGAGGAGCCCCGGCGCGTCCGACGGGCTCGCGGCCCACACCTCGGAGGCCGCCACCCCGGCGGCCTCCAGGGCGGAGCGCACGCAGGCCTCCAGGGCCGGGCGCACCTGATGGCCGATGGCCACCCGGGTGCGCACGGCGAGCACCTCGGCGAGGGCGGGGCGGTCGGGGGTGACGGTGGAGGCCGGCTGGACCAGGAGGACGGCCGCGCCCTCGCCGAGCGCGACGTTGGGCGCCTCGGGTCCCCGGCTGTGCCTCTCCAGCCAGTACCGGGCGGCCGAGTACTCCTCGGCGGCGGCGCAGAGCACCGCGTCCGCGCGGCCCGAGGCCAGCAGCCGGGTGGCGTAGTTGAGCGCCAGCAGTCCGGCCGCACGGCCGCCCGCGAGCGTGGTGTTGGGGCCCTTGATGCCGTACCAGATGGCGCACTGCCCGGCCGCGCAGTTCATCACGGCGTTGGGCATGACCGCCGGGTCCACGTCGTAGGGCCGGTCGCCCACGAGCGAGCTGCGGGTGAAGTCCATCATGCTGGCCGCGCTGCCGGTGGTGGTGGCCAGTACGAGGGCGGCGCGTTCCCCGGTCTCCGACTCCTTCACCGAACCGGGCTGGTCCAGGAGGGAGCCGACGGCGGCGACGGCCAGTCCGGTGACCCGGTCCATGGAGCGGGTGCCCTTCTTGCCCAGCACCTCCCGGGTCTCGAAGCCGGGTACCAGGTGGGCCCGGGAGGTGGGCACCTTCCAGCGGGCGGTGTCCACCGGGGCCACCGTGGAGCGCTGTTCGCGCAGTCCCTCGGCGAAGGCCTCGGCCCCGAGGCCGAACGGGGAGACCGCGGACCAGCCGGTGATCACCGGACGGTCGGTCACCGGGGTGCTCATGACGCCGCCTTGCGGGGGGTGGTGAGGGCCTCGACCGTGGACTGGTCGAACTCGGCCATCTCCCACTGGTTGGGGGCCGTCTCGTGGAGGTAGCCGTGGGTGATGGAGCCGGTGGCGGTCTTCACCAGGTGGCCGTCGCGCAGCACGTAGCAGTCCATGCGGCAGGTGTAGAGCAGGGTCTTGAAGACGTTCTCGACCGTGTAGACGGTGTAGAGCTCCTCCTCCATCACCGTCTCGTCGAGCAGCTCGATGCGCGACTGGGTCACGACGGGGATCCAGCCCCGGGTGTCGAGGACCTCCTTGATGGCCAGGCCGCGGTCGGCGAGGAAGAGGTCCTCGACCTCCTCCATCACCCGCAGGAATCCGGACATCTGGACGCGCTCGTTGAAGTGGCAGTAGAAGTAGCCCATGCGCCAGCGCCAGCCGAACGCGTTGGTCTCCCCGATGACTTCGCTCAGCACCGGGTCGGTGCTGGTGCCGCGGCCCGCGGTGAACTCGCCGTACGGTCGCGGGGCCGCCGCGATCTCCAGGCGCTCGCCGTCGCCCAGGCGGGCGGTGGTGAACCGCTCCAGGCCGGCCGGCCAGGGCTCCTCGGCGGTGATGTGGTCGTCGATCCGCAGGGCGACCAGGATCGTCGAGCCCGCGCACTTGACCCGCTTGCCGTCGCGCTCGACGAACTGCTCGACCTTGAAGCGGAGCCGGTCGGCACCGTCCTTGGTCACCGGGGTGACCACGGCCTCGACCTCGTCGTCGACGGCGAGCAGGGCGCCGAGGCGGGAGTGGATGTCGACCACGTCGAACCCGAGGCCGAACCGCCGGTACAGCTCCCCTACGGGCAGCCCCGCCTCTCTGAAGTGGTGGAGAACCGCTGCCTCGGCAACGTAGTTGATGTGCTTGAAGCCGATGGCGAAGCTGATGTTGTTTCCCTCGAAGAGGGGGCGCAGGCGCCCCGTCGTCGGGGTCTCCAGCAGCGCCGTGACAGCGGGATGGGGCGTCGGGCCCATCACGGACTCCTTCGGGTCGGGGCGGATCGGGGTGGGATGAACGCGGGCCGGGATCAGGTGACGGCCAACGGGTGTTCCGGGGTCCGGTCGAGGAAGGCGTGCACGGTGCTCGTGAACCAGGCGGGCCGTTCGAGCATCGGGAAGTGACCGCAGCCGGGGACGGTCAGCGAGCGGCCGGCCGGCAGCCGGGCGGCCAGCGTCCGCGCCTGCTCGGGGGGCGCGGACCGGTCGTCCCCGCCGCCGATGACCAGGGCCGGGGTCTCGATCAGGTCCACGCGGAACAGCGGTGTGCGCAGATAGGCGTCGAAGAACCGGAGCCAGCCGTAGGGGCCGATCCACTCGGTCATCCGCCGGGCCATGTCCGCGAGCAGGTCCGCGTCGACGGTGCGGTCGGGCGTCCGCAGCCTGATCGACTCGGCCATGGTGCGCGGGAAGTCGGCCAGGGTCGGGGCGATCATGTCCCAGTGGAAGTCGTCCGCGTCGCTCCGGTAGAACGGGTTGACGAGGACCACGGCCGGCGGGTTCAGCGGGTCGCCGGCCGCCGCCCGGCGGCCGAGCAGGTCGAGCAGGACCACCGAGCTGAACGAGTGCGCCACCACCACGTCCGGGCCGCCGGGCACGGCGTCCAGGACGTCCCCGAGCCGGGCCGCCGAGTCGGTCTCGTGCCGCCAGTCGGCGATGCCGCCGCTGTGCCAGGGCAGCCGGGGGGCGTGGACCGCCAGGTCCGCCGGCCAGTGCCCCTTCAGGCCCGACCAGATGGCCTCGTTGTTGGCGAGCCCGTGGAGCAGTACGACGTTCTTCATGGGGTGCGCTCCGGGGGCAGCAGGACGGCCCCGGCCGCGCCGGCCACGGCGTACGCCGGACCGTCGTGCCCCTCGGCGAACCAGCCCGCGGCGGCGGCGCACTGCACCACGCCGAGGGCGCCCGAGAGCTCTCCCCAGCCGGTGAGCCCGATCCGTCGTGCGGAGGAGGGCGCCAGGTCGTCGTCGGCGCAGAGCCAGAGGTCGCCGCCGGGCGCCCGGCGGGCCAGCAGGGCGGCGGTCTCCGCCGGTTGCGCCGTACGCAACACCGGGCCCAGCAGCGCCTTGGCCCGCGTCGTGTCGCGGCTGAGGACCACGGCGGCGCCGCCGTCGGCGACCGGCCCGTCGACGAGCCTGCGGGTCACCTCGTTGTCCGGTTCGACTCCGGTCACCAGGACGTGGTCGGCGCGTCCGGCGCGCAGCATCAGGGCGGCCCAGCGCATCGCGTCCAGCCCCGAGCCCCGCCCGTTGCACACGGTCAGGTTGGGGCCGCGGAGGCCGAACCGGATCGCGGTCTCCGAGGCGATGATGTTGCTGGAGGCGTTCGGGGTGTCCATCGGGCTGAGGCCGCCGGTGGACTCCTTGGCTATGGTCTCCACCGCCCGGCACACGGTGTCGGTGTTGCCGAGGTTGGAGCTGACCACGGTGGCCAGCCGGTCCCCGGCGGCGGCCGGTCCGCCGGCCACGAGCAGTCCGGCGTCGGTGAGCGCCGCATGGGCCAGGTGCAGGCCCAGTTGGGTGGCCCGGTCCTTGAACCGCAGCCCCTTCCGGCCGATCACGGCGGCGGGGTCGACCGGTTCGGCGCCGGGGCGGGCGGGGAGCAGCAGGGCGTCCGGGCCGGACGCGCCGGGCAGGGCGACGGCGACCCCGGTGACGGCGATCTTCATGCGACGCCTCCCACGACGGCGACGGCGTTGACCCCGCCGAAGCCGAAGCTGTTGACCTGGGCCAGCCGCACCGGCGAGACCAGGGGTTCGCCGGCCACCAGCCGCAGCCCCGCGCCCTCGGGCAGCGGGTCGGCCAGGCCGGCGACGTGCGGCACGGTCCCGCTGTCCAGGCAGCTCAGCGCCACGACCAGGCTGAGCAGCCCGGCCGACCCCGAGGTGTGCCCGGTCAGGGACTTGATGCCGGTGAGGGCCGGTCCGGGTGCGTCGAAGACCTCCGCGGTCACGGTGGCCTCCGTACGGTCGTTGAGCGGGGTGCCGGTGCCGTGCATCACCACCAGGTCGATCTCGGGCGGGGTCACACCGGCCCTGTCGTGGGCCTGCCGTACGGCGGCCTCGACGCCCGCCGCGTCCGGCGCGGTCTGGTGGTGGGCGTCGCAGTTGACGGCGACCGAGCGCAGCAGGCCGCGCGCCGGGCGGCTCCCGGCGGAGCGGCTCAGGACGACGGCCGCCGCGCCCTCGCCGAGGATGGTGCCCTGGCGGTCCTTGTCGAAGGGGCGTACCGAGGGCGGCGGATCGAACTGGACCCGGTCGGCCTGGCCGAACATGCTCTCGGTGACCACGTCGCAGCCGGCCACCACGACCGCCTCCGCCTCCCCCGCCTCCAGCAGGTCCCAGGCGAGCGCCAGGGCGTAGAGGGAGGCGGAGCAGGCGCCCGCGAACGTGTGGGTGTCGACGGCGCCGAAGCGGCTGCGCAGCGCGTCCTCGAAGTGCAGCCCGTCGGCCTCGAACGGGACGCCGTCGCGCCACCACAGCTCCAGGGAGCGCAGTTCGCGCAGGCCCGTGCCGACGAGTACGGGGATGCCCGCGAGGTCTTCGGGCAGCCCCGCGTCCTCGACGGCCTGGCGGACCGCCTCGACGAGGAAGCGGGTGGCCCGGCCCGGTTCGTCGACGCCGTCGGTCTCCCGGTCGTCGATCTCGAAGAGCTGCTGGGCGTTGAATCGGGACCGGTCGAAGGCGCGGAGGGGGGCGAGTCCGCTGCGGCCCTCGCAGAGGCTCGCGAAGATCGCGTCCGGGTCGCCGCCGATGCTGCTGACCGCGCCGGCGCCGATGATCGGGTAGGTCATGGACGGCCGCCGTCCGCGTCGTACTTGCCCAGGATCACGATGGCGTTGTTGCCGCCGAACGCGAGCCCGTTGTTCTGGACGATCCGCAGGTCGGCGTCGACGGCGTGGTTGGGCACGCAGTCGATGTCGCACTCCGGGTCGGTCCGGTGGTGGTTGATCGTCGGCGGGATGAAGCCGTGCGTGATGGCGAGGCCGCAGGCGATCGCGCCGAGCGCGCTGGCCGCGCCCATGGTGTGGCCGAGCATCGACTTCAGGGAGATGGTGCGGGGGGTCGCGTCGCCGAAGACGCTGCGGATGGCGCCGGCCTCGGTGATGTCGTTCGCCTTGGTGCCGGTGCCGTGGGCCGAGATCAGGTCGACCTCGTCGGGCTTCACCCCGGCGTTCGCCAGGGCGATGCTCATGCACTGCGCGACGCTCTCCCCGTTGGGCGCGACCTGGTGGTACGCGTCGCAGTTGAGCCCGTAGCCGAGCACTTCGGCGTAGATCGTGGCGCCGCGGGCCAGGGCGGAATCCAGGCTCTCCAGGACCAGGATCCCGGCTCCCTCGCCGGTGAGGATGCCCTTGCGGTCGGCGTCGAAGGGCTGGCAGTAGTCGGGCGCGATGGTCCCGAGCCGGTAGAAGCCGGTGAACGTCTTGCGGCACATCGCGTCGGCGCCTCCGCACAGGGCGAATTCCACCTCGCCCGAGCTGACCGCGTCGAAGCCGTACCCGATGGCGTAGTTGCCCGCGGAACAGGCCGTGGCGATGGTGGGCGCCTCGACGTCGGTGAGCTCCAGTTCCTGCGCGATGGCTGTGGAGAGCCGGGCCGCCGAGACCCGCCGGACGACCTCTGCGTCCATGCCGTGAGGTCCTCCGGCGAGTTCGGCGGCCACCAGCTGATCCAGCTCGTAGGACTCGCCGTCCGTGGTGCCGACGGAGATGAGCCCCCGTCGGCCGGCGAGTTCCGCGAGGTCCAGATCAGCGTCCTGCACCGCCATCCGCGCCGCCGCGACGGCGAAGCGGCTGGCGCGCCCCAACTCCCGTACCGGAGTACGGGAAATCCACTGCTCGGGATCGAATCCGGTGACCTCGCAGCCGTTGACATGGGCGAAGCCCTCGACGTCGAACACCGAGATCGGACTGACACCGCTACGGCCCGCCCGCAGACTTTCGGTGAATTCCTCGGCCCCGATGCCAATACTGGAGATCACTCCGAAGCCGGTGAGAACCACCCGGCGTTTCCCGGTTGCGGCGCCGGGGCTTGCTGAGGACATGCTGATTCCCCTTCAGTCCTTCAGACGTGAGATCGAGAGGGTGGGAGCGGTCAGCGGGCGGGCGCCTCGGCGACCACCTTGTAGACCGCCTCCAGGTTGATCATCTGGGCGAGCTCGGACTGGTCGATGGTGATGCCGAACTCCTTCTCCAAGGAGGCCAGGATCTCGATGGCCCGCAGGGAGTCGGCGCCGTGATCGTCGATGAAGAGGCTGGTCTCGCTCACGTCGCCCTCTTCGAGTTCGAGGATGTCGCAGACGATTTCCTTGATCGCGGAACGACGGTCGCTGGTGATGGTCGGCATGATTTCTTTCCTCCAGGATGGTTCGGTCGCCGCAAGGCCGGCACAGGAATGTGGACCGCGGAACTGCTGAGCAGGAAGTGAGGCTCGTTCGGTACGGCTGTGACGTCAGGCGGGCTGGGACGTCATGGCTTCGGCGAGACTGCGCGGACGCATATCGGTCCAGTTCTCATTCACGTGGTCGAGGCACTCCTGACGGGCGGCCGCACCGTGCACCGTCTTCCAGCCCTCCGGGATCCGGGCGAATACGGGCCAGATCGAATACTGCCCCTCGTCGTTCACGAGCACGTAGTACTCGGCATTGTCATCCTCGAATGGATTGGCCATGGAGCTCTCCTCTTCCTGGCGCTGTCACCGAATTCGAGTCGACCCTAGGCGTCGGAGAATCGACCTAACAAGAGCTTCCGGCGACCACTTCGGCCCCGCGTTCGAGACTTTGCATTGAGAAGAATTGAATATTGCGTTGCGCAGCTTTCGGCCACTCCTCCGCCGGGCCGGAAGTGCCGGGAAAACGAACGGTCGCGGCCTTCGGTAGCCGGCCCTCCGCCGCCCCGGTCACTCTCCCGCCACGTCCCGTAGCCGAGCGTCACCCCGGAGGATCGAAGATTTGTTGGCCCCGGGACGGCGGCCCGGCCGGCGCCGGTACATTCCCGGTGACACCGACGGCCGTCGAGAGGACTCACCGTGCCCGGGCCACTGTTCCGGCCGCTGCCCCGGCCACAGGCGGAGCGCACCCTGTTCTGTCTCAGCTTCTGCGGGGGCGGTACGGCACCCTTCCGCGCGTGGGCCGACGCCCTGCCCGAGGACACCGAACTGGTCCTGTACTGCTATCCCGGGCGCGAGGGACGCTATGGCGTCCCGTTCGCACGGACCTGGGAGCACCTGCTCGGCGGGGCGCTGGCCGCACTCGCCGGCATCGCCGCCCGCCCCTACGTACTGGCGGGCCACAGCATGGGTGCGTGGGTCGCCTTCGACCTGGCGGTGCGCGCCGAGCGTGCCGGGATCGCCCCGCCGCGGGGGCTGGTCGTCTCGGCCGCGGGCGCCCCCGACCGCCCGGCCGACCGGGACGCGCCGCCCCACACGGGGAACACCGACGA
Source organism: Streptomyces sp. McG3 (assembly GCF_018619185.1). Classification (GTDB taxonomy): domain Bacteria; phylum Actinomycetota; class Actinomycetes; order Streptomycetales; family Streptomycetaceae; genus Streptomyces. The sequence continues at coordinate 21,164 of NZ_JAAXYC010000001.1, forward strand.
GGAGCTGCTCGACTGGATGTTCACGGTCGGTCAGGTCGCCGACGCGGTCCGGGACGAGCCGGAGCTGCTGCGGATGGCGGTGGAGGTGCTCCGGGCGGACCTACGGACGGTCGAGGGCTACCGGTACCGGCCCGGGGAGCTGGTCGGCGCGCCGCTCCAGCTGCTCCGCGGCGCGGACGACGACGTGGACGAGGAGGACCTGGAGCGCTGGCGGCGCCTGACCACGGGCCCGTTCGAGGCGGCCCTCCTGCCGGGCGGGCACTTCTACACGCCCGAGGTGTGGAGCCGGCTGCCCGCGCACATGAGTGTGCTCCACCCGGTGGGGCCGGGCGGAGCAGCGGGAAGACCGTCCTGACGCCTGATCCGGAGGTCAGCCGGAGGCCGCCTCACGCAGCACCCGGGCCCGGATCGCCCTGAGCATGGACGTACGGGTCAGCCCGCTGCCGAACCTGATGAACAGCCAGTAGGGCAGGAACCGGCGCCGGGTGCGTTCGTCCGTGGCGAGGATCCGGGTCTCCGTGGTGAGCACGCCCGCCGCGTGGCGGACGTTCATCCCGACCTTGAGGATGCCCGGCTGATCGCAGCCGGTCACGATGTCGACGACGCTGCCGTCCGGCCGGGGGGTGTCGCCCAGACCCTGGACCGCGGCGAGCAGGAACTCCTCGTCCCCGGTGGGCAGCACCTCGCCCATGCCGCTCAGGAACTCGGAGACGATGAGCCCCCGGCCCGAGACGTCCGCACCGGTGATCGCGACCAGGGCCCGGGCGATCGGGGCCTCGGACCAGGTCGTCGCGTGCGCGGCCGTCATGACCTCGGCGGTGGCGCCGGGGACCGGAACACGATGGATTTCCCTGAAATGCCATTCCGGCAGCAGCCGTTCCAGTTCGGACTCGCCCTCACCAGACATATCACCCTCCCGAACGGACCGTCATCGACGTTGTTCCCACGGCGTGCCCCAGGGATGATTCCGCCGCGGAATCGCCCCCGACTTCCCGGTGGCAACTAGCTGTCAACAGGGAGATCCGATCGCGCGCTTCTCCGCCCCGCTCCCGCTTCCGACTTCACCAAGCTGACAGAAAAGGGAGAATCCGACGGGTGCGTAGAATCGCGGGAATGGGGACGAACACGGGGAACCGCATCCAGAGCCGCCTCCGGGAGCGTGCCGTCGGCCCGGTCTGCGCGGTCCTGACGCTCTGCGTGGTGCCGGCCGCTCTGCTGGCGGGCCCTTCCGCCGGCTGGCGCGCGGTCCTGCCCATGATGGTCGCGGTGCTGGGCGCGCTCGCCGTGGCCTCACTGCACACCCGGGACCGGGTCGTCCCGGCGGCCGCCGTCGTGGTGGCCGTGAGCTCCGCCCTCGGCACCCTGTTCGGGGACCCTCCGGCCCTGGAGGAGGCGACCGGCGTGGCCACCCTGGTGGAGATCGCCGGACTTCTGCTGCTCGTCTGCCTGGTCGCCCGGTACGCCGGGACCCGGCAGGCCTTCGTGCTCTGCACCGTGCTCGGGCTCCTGGCCTCGACCGCGCTCCTGCGCCTCCAGATCCCCCCGACCGCGCTGGAAGCCGCCGCCCAGAGCGCGTTCTTCGCGCTGGGCGCGATCGCCGCGGCCGCCACGGGCGGCGGTCTGCGCACCCTGGAGACACGCCGGATCCGGGCGGTGCACGAGGCCCGCCGCAGCCAGCGCCTCCAACTGGCGGCCGATCTGCATGACTTCGTGGCCCACGACGTGTCGGGCATCGTCGTGCTGGCGCAGGCGGCGCAGGTGATCGGCGCGGACCGGCCGGAGAAGGTTCTGCCGCTCCTCCAGCAGATCGAGGCCTCCGGCCGCCAGGCCCTCGGCTCCATGGACCGCACCGTCCACATGCTCAGGTCCTCCGACGGGACGACCCCGGCCGGCCGGGGCGCGACGGAGGAGTCCCAGCCGGTGGCCTACGGGCTGGAGGACATCGTGGACGTCGTGGACCGGTTCCGCGCGTCCGGCCGGGCCGAAGTGCGCCTGGACATCGACCGGTCGCCCGAGCACGTCGGCCGGGTCCCCCGCGAAGTGGCGAGCACCGCCCACCGGGTGGTGGTGGAGGCGCTGACCAACGTACGGCGGCACGCGGGCACCACGCCGTGGGTGACCGTGTCCGTGACGCCCGGCCCCGAACACCGGGAGCCGTCGCTCACCGTGTCCGTGACCAACGGCTCCCCCTCCATCAGCGAGGCGGGCGGCGGGTACTTCGGCGACCGGGGACGACACGGGGCCAGTGGCCTGGAAGGCCTCGCCGAACGCGTCCGGGCGCTCGGCGGGACCCTGGAGTTCGGCGTGCACGGGGAGCACGGCTGGCGGGTCACCGCAGCTTTGCCGCTGGGCTGAGAGCACTCCCCTTTTCACGGGTTTCCACAATGCCACTTTCAGAGTTCTGATCGACCCTCCTGAATTCCCGCTCCCACCGCTACGTTACGTCTGCGGGCGACGCCCCACGCAGTCCCTTTCGGTCTTCCCTGAATGCGCCCGGCGGCCGGTGGCGGGCTTCCGGTGACGAGGGAAGGGCATTTCATGGACACGATGATGATCGAAGTCTCCGACGTGACGAAATCGTTCGGAGCCACACGCGCGCTCGACGGCGTGAGCCTCGCGGTGCCCCGGGGATCGGTGCTGGGGCTGCTCGGGCACAACGGTGCGGGAAAGACCACCGTCGTCGGCATCCTGAGCACCCTCTCGCTGCCCACGTCGGGCCGGGCCCGGGTGGCGGGGCTCGACGTCACCAGGAACGCCGAGGAGGTCCGCCGCCGCATCGGCCTCACCGGCCAGTACGCGGCCGTGGACGAGACGCTCTCCGGTCACGCCAACCTGGTGCTCATCGCCCGGCTCCTGGGCGCCTCACGCGCCCAGGCCGCCGCTCGCGCGGAGGAGTTGCTCGATCTCTTCTCCCTCACCGACGCCGCCCTGCGCAAGGTGAAGGGCTACTCGGGCGGCATGCGCCGGCGCCTGGACCTGGCGGCCAGCCTGGTCGGGCAGCCGGAGGTGATCTTCCTGGACGAGCCGACCACCGGGCTGGACCCCTCGGCCCGCCGGGGCCTGTGGGCCGTGGTCAAGCGACTGGTCCAGGAGGGCACCACGGTGCTGCTGACCACGCAGTACCTGGACGAGGCCGACTTCCTGGCGGACTCGATCACCGTGCTGTCCTCCGGCCGCGTCATCGCCTCGGGCACCGCGGACGAACTCAAGGACCGGGTCGGGCACCGCTCCGTCTCGGTCACCCTGCGCGTCGCGGAGGACCGTCCGCGGGCCGTACGGGCGCTGGAGGCGGCCGGCCTCGCCCCCGCCCACGAGCAGGACGGCCTCGTGCTCACCATGCCCGTCAAGGACTCCACCGGCCTGGCGGGCGTCGTCCGGGCGTCCGACGAGGCCGGTGTGGAACTCGCGGGGCTCGCGTTCTCCGAGCCCTCGCTGGACGACGTGTACATGGCCCTGAACCACTCCGGCGCCAACTGACGCCCGACGTCGGGCCGTACAGCCACCGCCCTCTCCCTCCGGCAGCCCGAACCGCCGGACAGACTCCAGGCAGGGATGCCCCGATGACCACCACCACCAGCCCGCCGGCCCTCACGAAGGCCCCCGTCCACCCCCCGTCACCGCGGTTCAGCGGGAGCGGTGTGCTCCGGCAGATCTCCGTGCTGTCCGGCAGATCGCTGCGGGTGCTCCGCGAACCCGCCATGGTCCTGCCCGGGGCTCTCGAACCCATCCTGATGCTGACCGTGTTCAGCCAGGTGTTCAAGAGCGTCTCGCAGACGTCGTCGTTCCCCCCGGGCGTCACCTACATCGACTACCTGCTGCCCGCGTTCCTCGTCACCAGCTCGATCAGCGCCGGGCTCAAGTCGGGGGTGGCGCTGACGACGGAGATGAACAACGGCATCATCTCCCGGTTCAAGGCCATGCCGATCCACACCGGCTCGGTCCTGGTGGGCCGGAGCATCGCGGACACGATGCTCAACGTCGTCAACCTGATCGTCATGCTGGCGGCGGCCGCCCTGGTCTTCGGGTACGGCCCGGAGGGCGGTGTGCTGGGCTCGCTCGGCGCGGCGCTGATCGCGGTGGTGCTCGGCTGGTCCCTGGGCTGGCTGTTCATGGCGCTCTCCGCCTGGTTGCGCCGTCCTGAGTCCTTGCAGCCCATCGGAGGCATGGTGAACATGGTCCTGCTCTTCGCCTCGAACGCGTTCGTCCCGGCCGACGGCCTCCCCGGCTGGCTGAAGGCCGTCGCCGAGGTCAACCCGATGTCCCACGCGATCACGGCGGCCCGCGACCTGGCGCTCGGCAGCCCCGACCTCGGCACCATCCTGGCGACACTGGGCTGCTGCCTGGTGCTCGTCCTCGTCACCGCGCCGCTGGCGATCCGCAGTTTCCGCCGGGCGACCTGACCCTCCCGGCCAACAGGGCGGGCCCGGAACCAGTCACCTGGTTCCGGGCCCGCCCTGCGTCGTGGAACGCGCCGAACCGCGGGTCAGCAGGGAATGAGGCCCTCGTAGCGGTTGGCCGACCACACCGCCTCGCTCGTCGTGACCGACTTGCCCGGGGCGATGGTGTGACACTTGTCGGGCACGAACGGCTCCCCGCCGAAGGAGTACTTGACGTTCACCTGCTGCGTGGTGGCGCAGTTGTTGGTGATGGTGACGATGACGCCGCCCAGCAGGGTCCACTCCCCCTTCACGCAGCTCGGCACAGCGGTCGCACCCTGGGCCTGGGCGACGCCCTGCGCGCCGGCCAGCAGCCCGAGAGCCGCCACGCCGGAAGCCATTGCATAAGCCAGCTTCTTCATTGCTTACCTCCGATAGATGGAGACTTCAGTGAATACGAGAACGCCGCGGGCACTCAATGCCGTATCAAGCACTTGAGACCAGGAAAAGCAGAGGGCCCGGAACCGGCATTCCGGTTCCGGGCCCCCTATCGGCTCAGCAGTGAATCAGACCCGCGTAGCGCTCGCCGAACCAGAAGGGTTCCCGGTACTTGACCTGCTCGCCCGGGGCGAGGGTGTAGCACCGGTTCTCGGGGTAGACCGGCACACCGTCACGCTCGTACCAGGCGGTCACCCGCTGGGTGGTGTCGCAGTTGTTGGTGATGGTGACGTAGAGGGCGATCAGGTACGCCCCCTCGCCCTTCACACAGCTCGGCACGGCAGCGGACTCCTCCGCCTGGGCGACGCCCTGCGCACCGGCCAGCAGCCCGAGAGCCGCCACGCCGGAAGCCAATGCATAAGCCAGCTTCTTCACTGCACACCTCCGATAGATGGAGACTTCAGTGAATACGAGAACGCCGCGCGCACTCAATGCCGTATCAAGCACTTGAGAACAGGAAAAGCAGAGGGCCCGGAACCGGCCATCCGGTTCCGGGCCCCCGCATTTCTCGGCCGATTTCCTCAGCCGCGGGTGCAACGCTTGCACACCCCGCGCCGCCGGAAGTAGTAGGCGAGCGTGGCGGCCGCCAGGGCGATGCCCCACACCGGCCAGATCATCTCCGGAACCGTGGCTCCCCAGTCGTCCCTCTGGTTGTCGAAGGATCCCTGCAGGTGCAGCCGGATGTACATGATCCCGGCGATCGTCACCATGATGGAGACCAGCGTGGCCGGGACGACCGCCAGGGTCAGCGGAACCCGCCGGCCCCGGAGGCCCAGCATCCACCGGGGGAAGACCTCGCCCCAGCGCTGCACCAGGCCCAGGGTGAGCAGCGAGCCCAGCGCCCCCATGGTGGCCAGCGCGGCGCCGGCGATCCAGAGGTTGTCCTCCTTGCCCTCCTCCCACAGCTTCTCGGAGATGCCGAGCGGGATGCCCAGGGCCCAGGCCCACCGGGTGCTGGCGTACAGCAGGGGGACGATGACCGCCGTGTACGCCGCCCGCCTGCCCCAGCGGGCCGCGGCCTCCGGCGAGGTCCAGCCGGCGCCCGAGTCGCTGCGCCCGCAGCCGGTGCACGCGCCGGACGTGCGGCGCTGGTAGATGATCGCGGAGGCGAGCATGAGGCCCACCGAGACCACCGCGAAGAGCTGGTTGATCACGGTCCAGTTGATCGCGCTGAACTTCAGCATGAAGACATAGGCGAGATTGCCGAGGATGCGGAAGTCGGCGAGCGTGCTGAACACCGCGGCCGCGGAGAACACGGAGGCGCCCACCAGGACCCGGGTGGGGATCCGCCGCCGGCCCGGCAGCGCCAGAAGGAGTGCGACCACCGAGCTGCCCAGGAACCCGCCCGCGATCCACGGCGCCAGCCGGTCGCGGCCGACGTGCTCGAAGGCCGAGTACTCCGGGTTGGCGTCGTCGGCGCCGAACGGGAAGCCGTCCCCGCCGAAGGCCCAGTAGGTGTGGGCGAGCCCGTAGAGAAGGAGCGCGAGAAAGGCCACGTAGCCGATCAGGGCCGTCCAGTTGAATCGCCCGCGCACCGGACCTGGTGCACCGGCCGCCGTCCGCGATGACATGTGCTCGGTCACCTGGGTCATGATGCTTCCTCCTTGGATCTTCTCTCTGATCAGCATTCCTGGCCGGGCCGCCCGGCACATCTGCCGAACGGCAGATCCCGCACGGCCGGACCGGGCAGCGGGACGGCCCGGCGCCGTCCGCGCGAGCGGCGGGCGGCACCGGGCCGTCGTACGGGCCCCTCGGGCCCTCGGGGGCGTCCGGGTCAGTCCTGGAGGCCGTCGAGCCGCTGCTGAAGGGCGCGGCCGACCTCGGCGACCGGCCCGGCCTGCAGGAGCTGGCGGTGCTCGCAGTCGATCTCCTCGACCTCGACCTTCCCGGTGACGAAGCGCTGGAGCTTCGCGACGGACCGGTCGGTCTTCCCCTCCGGGCCGTCCTCGTCGCGGGTGGCGACGAACAGCAGGACGTCCCCGTCGAACACCTCCGGTTCGTAGCCGATGGTCAGGGACCAGTTGTTGTTGTTGACCTCGCCGATCCGCAGGATGTGGTCGTCGTCGAAGGTGGCGAGCGCGCTGCCCTCCTCGCGCAGGACCTCGATGACCCGGTCGCGTTCGAGCGGACCGTCCCCGAACATCCCGGGGTCGCGCCCCACGAAGTCGAGGAGGGCCGCGTAGACCTTCTGGTCGTCGGCGGCGACGTACTCGCCGTCCAGCTCCTCCGCGCTGACGGGCGGCTGGTCGAGGTTGGCGAGCAACGCGACCTCCTGTCCCTGCTGTTGCAGCCGGACCGCCACGGCGTGGGCGAGCAGCGAACCCATGGACCAGCCGAGCAGGTGGTACGGGCCCGAGGGCTGGACCTCACGGATCCGCTCGGTGTAGTCCTCCGCCATCTCCGCTATGGAGACGGGGAGTTGCTCCTGCCTAGCCAGGCCCCGCGCCTGGATCCCGTACAACGGGCGGTCGCCGGCGATGTGCCGCATCAGGCCGGAGTACATCCAGCTGACGCCGCCGACCGGGTGCAGGCAGAACAGCGGGGCCGCCGCCCCTCCGGCCCGCAGTTCCAGGACCACCTCGAAGGAGTCGTCCCGCTGGCCGCCCGCGCCCATCACCTCCATCAGCGAGGCCACCGTGGGCGCCTGGAACACCGCCCGGTTGGACAGTTCGACCCCGAAGACGGAACGGACCCTGCTGGTGAGCTGGAGGGAGACGATGCTGTCGCCGCCGAGTTCGAAGAAGTTGTCGTCGATCCCCACCCGGTCCAGCTTCAGGGCCTCGGCCCAGAGCCGGCACAGGAGTTCCTCCCGGGGGTCGCGCGGTCCGCGCCCCCCGGCCACGGGGCCGAAATCGGGTGCGGGCAGGGCCTTCCGGTCCACCTTGCCGTTCGCGTTGACGGGCAGGTCCGGCAGGTACACGAAGGCGGACGGGACCATGTAGTCCGGCAGCCGTCGTGCGACCTGCTCCCGGAGGCCCGCGGTGTCCGCGCCGGGCACGGGCACGAGATAGGCCACCAGCTTCTTGTCGCCCGGCTCGTCCTCCCGGACGGTCACCAGGGTCCGGGAGATCTGCGGCTGGTCCTGGAGGACCGACTCGATCTCCCCCAGCTCGATCCGCAGACCCCGGATCTTCACCTGGTGGTCCGCACGCCCGACGAACTCGATGAGCCCCTCGGCGTCCTGCCGCACCACATCGCCCGTGCGGTACATCCGCTCGCCCACCGCGCCGAACGGGTCGGCCACGAAGCGCTCGGCGGTCATGCCCGGCAGCCCGAGGTAACCGCGCGCCGTGCCGGCCCCCGCCAGGTACAGCTCCCCGGCCACCCCGAACGGGACGGGCCGGAGACGGTCGTCCAGGACGTACGCCCGGGTGTTGTCCATCGGGCGTCCGACCGGCACGTTGCGCAGGGCGGCGACCGGGGCGTGCAGCGGGACGCAGAGGGCGTACACCGTGGTCTCCGTCGGCCCGTAGACATGGACCACCGCGGTGTCCGGGCAGGCGGCGAGCACCCGCTGGAAGGCGGCCGGGGAGACCTGCTCGCCACCGGTCCAGATCTCGCGGAGCCCGGCGAAGGCCCCGGGATCCTCCTCGGCGACGAGGTTGAACAGAGCCGTGGTCATGAAGACCGCGGTGAGGCCCTCCTCCTCGGTGAGCCGCCGCAGACCGGCGGCGTCCAGCTGGCCGGGGGGCGCGACCACGAGGTGGGCGCCGCCCAGCAGGGTCGCCCAGATCTCGTACGTCGACGCGTCGAAGGCGTGCGGCGAGTGGAACAGCACCCGCTCGTGCCCGGACCGCCACCGCTCGTCCGCGGCGAAGGCGACGACGCACGCGTGGGTGACGCCGATGCCCTTCGGCTTGCCCGTGGAGCCCGAGGTGTACATGACGTACGCCAACTCGTCGTGGTGGCCGACGAGATCCGGGCTGCTCGCTGCGTAGCCGGCCGACTCCGCCGCTTCCCGCTCGCCGTCGACCACGATGACCTCGACGGGACCGTCGACCGCCACCCCGGACAGGGCCCGGTCGGTCAGCAGGACGCGGCTGCCGGTCTCCTCGACGATGAGTCCGAGGCGGGGCAGCGGGTAGCGGGCGTCGAGCGGGACGTACGCCGCGCCGGCCTTCAGCACGGCGAGCGTGGAGACGACGAGGTCGGCGGAGCGCTCCTGGAGGACCGCCACCCGGTCACCGGGGACGACGCCCGCGGCGATCAGGCGGTGGGCCAGCCGGTTGGCGCGGGCGTCCAGTTCCGCGTAGCCGATCGTCACACCCCGGTCGGAGACCGCCGGTGCGTCCGGCTCGGCGGCCACCCGCTCCGCGAACCGCGAGACGATCGTCCCGGCCGGCCGTGCCCGCGCGGTGTCGTTGCGCTCCTGGAGCACGGCGCGCTCGCGCGGCGAGAGCAGGTCGGCGTCCGCGACCGGGAGGCCGGGGTCCGCGACGACCGCGGCGAGCAGCCGCACCAGCCGGTCGGCGAGGGCCTCGGCCGTGGCGTGGTCGAACAGAGCCGCGTTGTAATCCAGTTGGCCGCCCAGCCCGGCCGGTCCTCCGTCCGGACGGATCTCGCCGAAGGCGAACGACAGGTCGAACTTGGCGAGGTCCGCCGTGGTCGGCTGCGGGGCCAGGGTGAGGCCCGGCAGTTCCAGGTCCGCCTCCTCGTTGTTCTCCAGGCTGACCGCCACCTGGAAGAGGGGGTTCCGGCCGAGGGACCGTGCCGGGTTCAGCTCCTCGACCAGCCGCTCGAACGGCACGTCCTGGTGGCTGAAGGCCGTCAGATCGGTGTTCCGCACCCGCCTCAGCAGCTCCCGGAAGTCCGGGGTGCCGGAGAGGTCCGTGCGTAGCACCAGGGTGTTGACGAAGAAGCCGACGAGCTCGTCGAGCGCCTCGTCACCCCGGCCGGCCACCACGGTGCCCACCGGGATGTCCGTGCCGCCGCCCACCCGGTGCAGCGTCGCGGCCACGGCGGCGTGCAGCACCATGAACAGGCTCGCGCCGCCCTCGTCCGCCAGCCGGTGGACGCCCTCGACGACATCGTCGGGGAAGCGCAGCTCCACCTGCCCGCCCGGGTTGCCGGCCTCGGCCGAACGCGGGCGGTCGACCGGCAGGTCCAGCTCCTCCGGCAGCCCGGCCAGGGCCGTCCGCCAGTGGGCCAGCTGCCGCCCGTAGGGGCTCTCCGGGTCGTTCTCGTCCCCGAGGGTGCGCCGCTGCCACAGGGCGTAGTCCGCGTACTGCACGGGCAGGGGGACGAACTCCGGCTCCACTCCTGCCAGTCGGGCCGCGTAGGCGTGGCCGAGGTCCCGGGCGAGCGGCGCCAGCGAGGATCCGTCTCCCGCGATGTGGTGCAGGACGAGGTCCAGGACGTGCTCGCGCGGCGCGAGGCGCAGCAGCCGCGCCCGCAGCGGGATGTCGGCCGCCAGGTCGAACACCGACGCCGCCGACTCCTTGAGGGACCCCTCCAGGCCGTCCTCGGTCACCGCTTCGACGGGGAGCGGGACGCTGTACTCCTCCGGGGCGAGGATCCGCTGGCGCGGGGCGCCGCCCTCGACGGGGAAGACGGTGCGCAGGCTCTCGTGGCGGTCCACCACGTCGCCGACGGCCGCCTCCATCGCCCCGGGGTCCACCTCGCCGAGCAGCCGCACGGCCAGCTGGATGGTGTACGAGCCGGTGGTGTCCTCCTCCACCGAGTCGATGAACCAGAGCCGCCGCTGGGCGTGCGAGAGCGCAATCGCCGCCGGCCGTTCGACCGGGACCAGGCGCTGCTTCGCCGCCTCCGCACCGGTCAGCCGGCCGGCCAGGGCCGCGACCGTGGGCGCCTCGAAGACCAGACGCACCGGCACCTCCGCACCGAACGCGGACCGGATCCGGTTGACCAGCCGGGTCGCGAGCAGCGAGTGACCGCCGAGATCGAAGAAGCTGTCGTCGATGCCGACCTCCGGCACCCCGAGGATCTCGGCGTACAGGGCGCACAGGGTCTTCTCCCGCTCGTCGCGCGGCGCGCGGCGTTCCTCCGCCCCGCCGTACTCGGGCGCGGGCAGGGCCCTGCGGTCGATCTTGCCGTTCGCGGTCAGCGGCAGCGCGGCGACGGCCACCAGCGCGGACGGCACCATGTAGTCCGGCAGTTCGCCGCTCAGGTACGCCGTGAGGTCCGCCGTCGTGGCCGGTCCGTCCGGATCGGCCAGGACGGCATAGCCGACCAGCCGTTTGTCGCCGGGCCGGTCCTCGCGCACGATCACCGCCGCCTGGGCCACGGCGGGGTGGCGGGCCAGCCGGTCCTCGATCTCACCGGGCTCGATCCGGAAGCCCCGGAGCTTGACCTGGTCGTCGGCGCGGCCCGCGAACTCCACCACGCCGTCCGCCGTCCACCTGACGAGGTCGCCGGTGCGGTACATCCGGGCGCCGGGCGGGCCGAAGGGGTTCGCCACGAAGCGCCCGGCGGTCGCCGCCGGCTGCCGGGTGTAGCCCCGGGCGAGGCCGGCGCCGGCGATGTACAGCTCGCCCGCCACTCCGGCCGGCACCGGGCGCAGGCTGCCGTCCAGCACGTACACGCGCATGTTGTCGAGCGGTCGCCCGATCGGCACCCGCACCGGTACCGGTTCGCCGGCCGTCAGGGGGTGGCTGAGGGCGAACGTGGTCGTCTCGGTGGGCCCGTAGCCGTCCGTGACGACGATGCCGGGGCAGGCCTCCAGGATCCGTCGCACCGCCTCGGCGGGGACCACGTCGCCGCCCGTCCACACCTCGCGCAGGCCCGACAGCGCGCCCGGCGACTCCTCGGCGACCAGCCGGAAGAGTCCCGCCGTGAGCCAGAGGCCGGTGACCTCGTGGGTGGCGAGGAGCCGTTCCAGAGCGGCCACGGACAGGGCCCCCGGCGGGGCGACCACGACGGCGCCGCCGTGGAGCAGCGGCACCCAGCTCTCGTAGGTGGAGGCGTCGAAGGCGGTCGGGGAGTGCATCAGCACCCGCCGGTGCGCCCCGCTCTCCCAGCGCCGGTCGAAGGCCAGCTCGACGATGTCCCGCTGGGTGATCTCCACCCCCTTGGGCAGCCCGGTGGAGCCGGAGGTGTACATCACGTAGGCGAGCTGGTCCGGCAGGACCGTGACCTCCGGCGCCGCCGCCGGGGATTCGTCGCGCGCGTCGAGCACCGTGACGCCCAGCTCGCCGGCGAGGGAGGCCGAAGCCGGGTCGGTGACGACGACCTGGGCTCCGGTGTCGGCCAGGAGCTGCCGCAGCCTCGGGGCGGGGTCGGTGTCCCGCAGCGGCACGTACGCGCCGCCCGCCTTGAGGACGGCGAGGAGGACGACGGGGAGTTCGGCGGAGCGTTCCATCAGGACGCCCACCGGGGTCTCCGGGCCGACGCCGAGTCCGGCCAGGAGTCCGGCGAGCCGGTCCGACCTCTCGTCGAGGTCCCGGTAGTCCAGGCAGGTGTCGCCGAAGACCACGGCGGGTGCGTCGGGGGTCCGCAGCGCCTGCGCCCGGAACAGCTCGGGCACGGCGACCGACGGGACCTCGGTGGCCGTGTCGTTCCGCTCGACGAGCAGGGTCCGGCGACCGGCCTCCGTCAGCAGGTCCAGGGAGTCGGCCCGGCGGCCGGGGTCGGTGGCGAACGTGTCCAGGATCGTCCGGAGCCGTGTCCCGAGGGCCTCGGCCGTCTCGTCGTCGTACAGGTCGGGGCGGTAGTCGATCGTGAGCGTGAGGCTCCGCCCGTCGTCCGAGGCTCCGAGGGCCAGCGGGTAGTGGGTGCCGTCCTGGATCTGGGCGTCGACGATCCCGATCCCCTCGGCCGTCCGCTCCAGCGTCTCGGAGTCGACCGGGTAGCTGCTGAACTCGGTGGAGGTGTCGAAGAGCGCCCCGGTCCCGGTGATGCGCTGGATGTCGGTGAGTCCGAGGTACTTGTGCGGCAGCAGCTCCAGCTGCTGGTCGCGCAAGCGGTGCACCACGTCGAGCAGGGTGTCCCCGCGCCCGGCGCGCACCCGCACGGGCAGCGTGTTGATGAACAGCCCCACCATGGTCTCGACGCCGGGGAGTTCGGCGGGGCGGCCGTTGACCGTCTCGCCGAACGTCACGTCCTCGCGCCCGGTGAGCCCGCACAGGAGGAGCCCCCAGGCGGCCTGGACCACGGTGTTCTTCGTGACGCCGGCCCGGCGTGCCTGCCCGGTCAGGGCGGCCGTGTCCGCGGCGGACAGCTCCAGCCGGTGGGCCCGGGGCCGCAGCGGGGCCCGCGCCGGGTCGGCGGGGGCGACGAGCGTCGGCTCGTCCACGCCGTCCAGCGCCTCGCGCCACGCGCTCTCGGCGGCGGCGCGGTCCTGGCCGGCGAGCCAGCTCAGGTAGTCCTTGTACGGCGTCACCCTGGGCAGCGCCGCGTCGTCGCCGCCGGTCCGGTAGAGCTCGAACAGCTCGGCGGAGAGCACCGGGCCCGACCAGCCGTCGAACAGGATGTGGTGGTTCGCCAGCAGCAGCCGGTGCGCCTCCGCCCCGGTCCTGACCAGGGTGAACCGCAGCAGCGGGGCCTGTCGCGGATCGAACCGCTCGGCCAGTGCCTCCGACGTCAGGCGGTCGAGTTCCCGCGTACGCCGCTCCTCGTCGTACCCGCTGAGGTCCACCTCCCGCCAGGGCAGTTCGACCGTGCGCGGGATGACCTGGAGCGACTGGCCCGCCGCTCCGGGCCGGAAGGCCGCGCGCAGGTTGTCGTGCCGGCGCAGCAGGGCCCCGGCCGCGTCCCTCAGCGCGGAGGCGTCCAGCTCTCCTCGCAGTTCGAAGGCGAGGAGGGTGGTGTAGATGTCCGCGCCCCGCTCGTCGTACAGGGCGTGGAAGAGCAGCCCTTCCTGGAGCGGTGAGAGGGGCAGTACGTCGACGACGTCCTCCCCCGCGGATTCGAGGCGGTCGATCTCCTCCTGCCCGAGGTCGACCAGGGTGAGGTCGGACGGGCTCAGACCGCCGGCGCCCTCGGGCCGTTCGGCGTGCCGGACCAGGGCCTCCAGCGCCCGGAACCAGCTCCGGGCGAGGTCGCGCATGTCGTCGTCCGAGAACAGCTCGCCGGCCCAGATCCAGTGGGCGACCAGTCGCGGGCCGTCGGGGTAGGTGACGGCCGTGGCGGTGAGGTCCAGGGCGTGCGGCAGGGCCATGGCGGCCTCGGCCACGTTCGACAGGCCCCGGTTGACCTCCGGCTCCCGCCCGGTGTCGGCGCCGTCGTCGGACTCGCCGAGCCGGCCCAGGTAGTTGAAGCCGATCTGCGGCTGCGCGAACCGGCCGAGGACCTGGGCGGTCTGTGGGTTGAGGTGGCGCAGCAGACCGAAGCCGATCCCGTTGTCGGGCAGGACCCGCCGCTGCTCCTTGATCCGCTTGACCGCGCGGCCCACCGCCGGTCCGCCCGACCACACCTCGTCGCCGGGCGTCTCGCCCGGGACGAGGCGCAGCGGGTACAGGCTGGTGAACCAGCCGACGGTACGGGAGAGGTCGACGCCGTCGGTGATCTCCTCGCGGCCGTGCCCCTCCAGGTCGATGAGGACCTCGGGGTCGTCCCCGCGCCCGGTGCGCGCCCGCCAGTCGATGACGGCGAGCGCCAGGGCCGTCAGCAGTACGTCGTTGATCCCGGTGTTGAACAGCGCGGGGATCCGGCCGAGCAGGGGTGCGGTGAGCTTCGCCGGAAGCTGGACGCTCAGCTGGGCGGCCGTGCCGAAGGTGTCCCGCCTCGCGTCCAGCGGACGGTCGGTCAGGGGGGTGTCGGAGCCGTCGAGGATGTCGCGCCAGAGCGGGAGTTCCCGCATGCGGTCCGGGGCGGCGGCCAGGTCGGTCAGCCGCCGGGCCCAGCCGCGGAACGAGGTGCCCACGGGTTCCAGGGCGACGGTCCGGCCGGCGGCGAGCGCTTCGAGGGCGGCCTGCAGATCGGGCAGCAGGATGCGCCAGGAGACGCCGTCGACGACCAGGTGGTGGGCGATCACGGTGAGCCGCCCGGGAGTCTCCGGGCCGAGGTCGAACCAGACGCAGCGCACCATCGCCCCGGTCCCGGGGTCCAGGCGCGACTGGGCGGCGGCGGTCTCCTCGGCTGCGCGCAGGTCGAGTTCCGCCTCGGTGAGGCCGGCGGCGATCAGCGCCGCGGCGTCGACGCGGTGGACGCAGTCCTCGGCCCGTACCGTGCCGGGCGGGTCGATCTCCAGCGACCAGCCGAAGTCCTCCCCGAGCCGGTCCAGACGCATCCGCAGCGCGTCGTGGTGGTCGAGCACCGCCTGGAGCGCCGACGTCACCACGGCGGGCTCCGTGCCCGCGGGCACCGGCAGTGACATGGTCTGGTTGAACTGGTCGATCGCGCCGCCCCGTTCGCGCACCCAGTGGACGATCGGGGTCAGCGGCACATCGCCGACCGCGTCGCTCCGCGACACGTCCGGCTCCGCGGGTCCGGCGGCCTCCGTCAGGACGGCCGCCGCCAGTGCCTCCGGGGTGCGGTGTGCGAACACGTCGCGCGGGCTGAACCGCAGCCCGGCCTGCCGGGCCCGGCTGACCAGCTGGATCGAGCTGATGCTGTCCCCGCCGACGGTGAAGAAACTATCCGCCACGTCGACCCGCTCCAGGCCGAGCACCTCGGCGTAGAGCGTGCACAGCGTCGACTCGGTGGCGTTGCGCGGCTCCCTGGACAGCTCGCCGCCGTCGGCCTCCGGGGCGGGCAGCGCCTTGCGGTCCACCTTGGCGTTCGCGTTCAGCGGCAGTTCGTCCAGGACCACGAACGCGGAGGGCACCATGTAGCCGGGCAGCGCCGCCGCGGCGTGCTCGCGCAGCACCGCCGCGTCGACGGTCCGCCCCTCGGCCGGCATCACATGGGCGACCAGGCGCCGGTCGCCCGGACGGAACTCATGCACGCCCACGACCGCCCGGCCGACGTCCCCGTGACCGTTCAGCACCTCCTCGATCTCGCCGAGTTCGATACGGAAGCCGCGCAGCTTCACCTGGAAGTCGGTGCGGCCCAGGTAGTCGAGCTGCCCCTCGTCGGTCCAGCGGACCAGGTCGCCGCTGCGGTACATCCGGACACCGGCCGGCCCGTACGGGTCGGGGACGAACCGCTCGGCGGTCAGCCCCGGCCGGCCGTTGTAGCCACGCGTGACACCCGCTCCGGCGATGTACAGCTCCCCGGGCACACCGGGCGGCACCGGGCGCAGGGCCGCGTCGAGCACGTACACCCGGGTGCCGGCGACGGGCCCGCCGATGGTGACCGGGGCGACGCCGTCCATCTCGGCGCCGGTGGCGTACACGGTGATCTCGGTGGGTCCGTAGAGGTTGAACACCGGGCCGCCGAGGGCGACGAGCCGGCGGGCCAGGTCCGGGGCGAGCGCCTCGCCGCCGGTCATCTTGCTCAGCCCGCGGAGTGCCTGCGGGACCGTCTCCTCCAGGACGTGCCAGAGGCTCGGCGCCGCCCCCAGCACGGTCGTCCCGGTCCGGGTGAGCAGCGCCCCCAGCTCCTCGGGGTCCTTGACCGCGTCCGACCCCGCGAGCACCAGGGTGCCGCCGCTGGTCAGCGGCAGGAAGATCTCCATCACCGCGATGTCGAACCCGACGGTGGACACGGCGGCCAGGCGGTCGTCCGGGGTGAGCCCCAGTCGCCGCACGAGCGTGTCCAGCATGTTGACCACCCCGCCGCCGGGCACGACGACGCCCTTCGGACGTCCGGTGGAGCCCGAGGTGTAGATGACGTACGCGGGGTGGTCGGGGTGCCGGACCACGGCGGAGGCGGCGGCCGGAGCACCGGCACGGTCCGCGCGGGCCATCTCCTCCTCGGTGAGAACCAGGAGGGGGGCCGCGTCCTGGAGGACATAGTCGATCCGGTCGGCCGGGAGCGCCGGGTCGATCGGCAGGTAGGCCGCACCCGACTTGAGGACCGCGAGCAGTGCCACGACCAGGTCGGCGGTGCGCGGCAGCCGGATCGCGACGAACTGCTCGGGGCCTGCCCCCTGTTCGCGCAGCCAGTGGGCCAGGCGGTCGGCGCGGGCGGCCAGTTCGGCGTACGTCAGCTCCTGATCCTCCGCCATCAGCGCGGTGGCCCCGGGCTGGGCGGCCGCCCACGCCTCGAAGCGTTCGGTGACCGAGCCGTCGGTGGACCCGGGCTCGCCCTCGCTCCATGCGCCGAGCACCAGCCGCCGCTCGGCGGGGGCCAGCAGGCCGAGCTCGGCGGCCGGCCGGTCCGGCCCGTCCGCGAAGGCACGCAGCACGGCGAGGAACCGCTCGGCGACGGCTTCGACCCGCGCCCGGTCGAGCAGATCCGGACGGTAGGACCACTCCACGGTGAGCCGGTCGCCGCGCTGGGCGGCCAGCAGGGCGAGCGGGTAGTGCACGGAGTCGTGGACGTCGGCGTCCACCACCCCGAGCTCCTGGGCGGACTCGCGCAGCGGCTCGGACTCCACGGGGTAGTTCTCGAACACCACCAGGGTGTCGAAGAGTTCACCGCTGCCGGCCAGCCGCTGGACGTCGGCCAGACCGAGGTACTGGTGCGCCATCAGCCCCGACTGCCGTTCCTGGAGCCGCTGGAACAGCCCGGCGAGGGAGAAGCCGTGGCCGATGTCCATCCGGACCGGGAGCGTGTTGATGAACAGGCCGATCATGTCCTCGACGCCGGGCAGCTCCGGCGGGCGGCCCGAGACGGTCGCCCCGAAGACGACGTCGTCACGGCCCGTGAGCGCGGAGAGCACGAGCCCCCAGGCCCCCTGCACCAGGGTGTTGACCGTCAGCCCGTGCTCCCGGGCCACGGCCGTCAGCCCCGCCGACAGCTCCTCGGGGATGTCGGTGCCCATCCGCTCGGGGGCGGCGGAGGCGTGGGCACCGGCGTCCGTGACCAGGTGGGTCACCTCGTCCAGGCCGGCCAGCGCGGTGCGCCAGGCGTCCTCGGAGACGCCGCGGTCCTGCGCGGCCAGCCAGCTGAGGTAGCGCTTGTACGGGGCGGCGGGCGACGGTGCCGGTTCCTCGCCGCGCTGGTACCGCCCGTACAGGTCGAAGAGGTCCCGCACGAGCAGGGGCATCGACCAGCCGTCCACCGCGATGTGGTGGACGGTGAGGACGAAGCGGTGGTCCCGCTCGCCGAGCCGGACCAGGGTGCAGCGCAGCAGGGGCGGCTTCTCCAGGTCGAACCGCACCCCCCGGTCGGCCGCGAGCAGCCGCTCCAGCTCCGCCGCCCGGTCCTCCTCGGCGAGGCCGCTCACGTCATGGCTCCGCCACGGCAGCTCGGCGTCCGCGGGGATGACCTGGAGCGGCTTGCCCGCCGCGCCGGTGACGAAGAAGGCCCGCAGGTTGTCGTGGCGGCGCAGCAGCGCGCGGGCCGCCTCGCGCAGGGCGTCGGGCTCGACGGGGCCGCGGAGTTCGAGGACCGACTGGATGGTGTAGACGTCGGCCTCGGACGCGTCGTACAGGCCGTGGAAGTGCAGGCCCTGCTGGAGCGGCGAGAGCGGCAGCACGTCGACGATCCCGCCGGGGGTCGTCTCCAGCCGGTCGATCTCGGCCTGGTCGACGGTCACCAGCGGCAGGTCGGAGGGGGTGAGCCCGCCGGCGTCCGGGCGCTCGGCGTGCGCGGCCAGGGCGGTCAGCGCGTCGAACCACAGCCGGGCGACCCGGGTGACCTCCGCCTCGCCGAGCAGTTCGCCCGACCAGGTCCAGGAGGCCGTCAGACGCTGCCCGTCCGGGTGGTCCACGGCGGCGGCGTTGAGTTCCAGGGTGTACGGGAGCGGCATCGTCGCGTCGCCGGCTCCGGTGAGGTCGCGTACCCGTACGGCGTCGGGATCGGCGTCCGCGTCGGCGGTGCCGAGCCGGCCCAGGTAGTTGAAGCCGATCTGCGGCTCGGCGAATCCGGCCAGCTCGGGGCCCGTGTCCGGGTTGAGGTGGCGCAGCAGTCCATAGCCCATGCCCTTGTCGGGGATGGCCCGCAACTGCTCCTTGACCGCCTTGAACGCGGCGCCCAGGGCGGGGCCGCCGGACCAGGTCTCCTCGTCCGCGTCGGCCCCGGCGCCCGGGTCGACGGCGACCGGGTAGAGGCTGGTGAACCAGCCCACGGTGCGCGAGAGGTCGACCCCGTCGAGGATCTCCTCGCGTCCGTGGCCCTCCAGCCCGACCAGGACCGCGCTGCCCTCCCCGCGGCCGCGCTCGCGCCGCCAGCGGGCCACCGCCAGGGCGAGCGCGGTGAGCATCGCCTCGTCGGATCCGGCGTGGAAGAGGGCGGGCACGGCTCCCAGGACCGCCGCCGTGGTGGCGGCGGGCAGGGTCACGGTCAGCTGGCGTGCCGCGCCGACCACGTCGCGCGCGGGGTCCGTGCGGCGGTCCGCCAGGTGCGGATCGGGGGTGGCCAGCACCGTGCGCCAGCGGTCCAGCTCGGCGACGCGGCGTTCGGTCAGGGCCTCCTTCGCCAGCTCCCGCGACCAGCGGCGCAGCGAGGTGCCGACCGGGTCGAGGACGATCGCGTCGCCGGACCGGAGCGCGGCGAAGGCGGCTTCCAGGTCGGGCAGCAGGATCCGCCAGGAGACGCCGTCGACGGCGAGGTGGTGGATCACCAGGGCCAGCAGGCCTTCGGCGTCCGGCCCCGCGTCGTGCCAGACGGCCTGGACCATCCGGCCGTCGGCGGGGGCGAGCCGCTCCACGGCCGCGAGCACCTGCTCCTCGTGGGTCCGCTCCGCCGCCGGGTCGCCGGCCGCGGTCACGTAGCGGCGCACGCAGTCCTCGGCGCGCACGGCGCCGCGGGCCATGACCTCCAGCGTCCACGCCTCCCGCGGGGTGCGGCCGAGCCGCATCCGCAGCGCGTCGTGGTGGTCGAGCAGCGCCTGGAGCGCGGTGTGCAGCCGGTCCTGGGTCAGACCGGCCGGGACGGGCACGGTCAGCGTCTGGTTGAAGGCGTCGATCCGGCCGCCCTGGCTCTGCTGCCAGTGCATGACCGGGGTCAGCGGCACCGGGCCGACACCGTCGTCGGCGACGGCCGCCGCAGGCTGCGGTGCGGCGCCGGCGAGCGCCGCCAGCCGGGACACCGTCCGGTGCTCGAAGATCTCCCGCAGGCTCAGCGCGATGTTCTCCTTGCGGGCGCGGTGGGCCAGTTGGATCGAGCTGATCGAGTCGCCGCCGCGCTCGAAGAAGTTGTCGTGGACGGAGACCGACTCGACCCCGAGCACCTCGGCGACGAGCCGGCACAGCAGTGCCTCGCGCTCGTTCCTCGGCTCCCCGTCCGCCGCGTCCGACGCGTCCGACGCGTCCGGACGATCCGCCCCTTCGGGCTGTGCGGCGCGGTCCGCCGTGCCGGACGGGGAGAGCACCAGACGCGCGCGGTCGGCGGCGTCGAACAGCTCCAGCTCCCCGGCCCGCCGGTCGGGCCGGTCGGCGAACTCCGCCAGGACCGCGAGCAGCCGGTCCAGCACCTCGCGTCCGGCGCCCTCGGCGAACAGGTCGGGCCGGTGGTCGAGGCGGACCGTCATCCGCTCGCCCCGTACGGTGCCCTCCAGGTTGAGGGCGTAGTGCGTGGCGTCCACCGTGGCCGCGCCGACCGCGCCGATGTCCTCGGCGGAGTCCCGCAGGGTGTCGGTGTCGATCGGGTAGTTGGCGAAGATCGTGATGGCGTCGAAGAGCGGTCCGGCGCCGTGGAGCTGCTGGATCTCGGCGAGCCCGAGGTGCTTGTGGGCCAGCAGGTCGGCCTGGGCGTCCTGAAGGTTCCGGACGTGGTCCTTGAGGGAGAGCGCGGAGTCCAGGCGCAGCCGCACCGGCAGGGTGTTGATGAACAGGCCGACCATCCGCTCGACCCCGGGCAGCTCGGGCGGACGGCCCGAGACCGTCTCACCGAAGACGACGTCGTCCCGCCCGGTCAGCGAGCCGAGGACCAGGCCCCAGGCGGTCTGGACGACGCTGTTGAGGGTCACGCCGAGCGAACGCGCCCGCTCGATCAGCGCGGCCGACACCTTCGGGTCGACCTCCTCGATCAGGCTGTCGGGCAGCGACGCGCCCGTCCCGGAGCCCGCCACCAGCGTGGGCGCGGCCCCGTCGAGCGCGGCCTTCCAGGCGGATTCGGCCGCGGGCCGGTCCTGCCGGGAGAGCCAGGCCAGGTACTCCTTGTACGGGATGACCGGCGGCAGTTCCGCGGCGTCGCCGCCGGCCGCGTAGAGGGCCATCAGTTCGCCGAGCACCAGCGGCATGGACCAGCCGTCGAGCAGGATGTGGTGGGCGGTGAAGACGAACCGGTACTCCTCGTCCGCCAGCTTGACCAGCGAGAACCGCAGCGGCGGCCGTTTCAGGTCGAACCGGCGGGTCCGGTCCTCGTCGAGCAGGTCCCGCAGCCGGGCCGCGCGTTCCGGCTCCGGCACATCGCTGAGGTCGGTCTCGGACCAGTCCGGCTCGGCCTCGCGCAGGATCGCCTGCACCGGCTCGCCGCTCTTGCGGTTGCGGAACGAGGCACGCAGGTTCTCGTGGCGGTCCAGGACCGTGGCCACGGCGCCGCGCAGGACGCCCGCGTCCACCGCGCGCCTGAGATCGATCGCCAGCTGGATCACGTAGACGTCCGCGCCCTGCTCCTCGTACAAGGCGTGAAAGAGCATGCCCTTCTGGAGCGGGGACAACGGCCAGATGTCGACGAATCCAGGCTTCGACATGTTCCGGTTCTTCTCCATCAGCTCAGATCCCTCTCGAATTCTTCGATCTCGTCCTGCGAGAGCTCCAGCAGCGACATGTCGGACGGGGTGAGCCCGCCGGACCCGGGCCGGCCGGCGCATCCGGCCAGGGCTTCGAGCGCCCCGAACCAGAGGTCCGCCAGGTCCCGTACTTCGTCCTGGCCGAAGAGCGCGCCGGGCCACGACCAGATGGCCACCAGCCGCACTCCGTCGGGCCGGTCCTGTGCCACCGCGCTGAGCCCGATGGAGTGGGCCAGCGGGGCGCTGTCGGCCCCGCCTCCGCCCAGCGTCTCGGTCGCCTCGGGCGGGGCCGCCCAGTCGTCGGCACGTTGTGCCCGCGCGTCGACCGCCTTGAAGCGGCCCAGGTAGTTGAAGCCGATCTGCGGCTCGGTGTATCCGGCCAGCTCGGGGCCCGTGTCCGGGTTGAGGTGGCGCAGCAGTCCGTAGCCCATGCCCTTGTCGGGGATGGCCCGCAACTGCTCCTTGACCCGCTTCAGCGCGGTGCCGAGCACCTCGGCGTCCGCGTCGGACGGGGGCCGGTCCACCGCTCCGGGGTCGATGGCGACCGGGTAGACGCTGGTGAACCAGCCCACCGTCCGGGACAGGTCCGCCCCCGGAACGATCTCCTCACGGCCGTGGCCCTCCAGACCCACCAGGAGCTCGCTCCCGTCTCCCCGGCCGCGCCCGCTCCGCCAGCGGGCGACCGCCAGCGCGAGGGCGGTGAGGAGCACTTCGTCGACGGCGGCGTTGAACGCCGCCGGCACCGTGCCCAGCAGGGGTTCGCTGATCTCCGGCGGGAGGGTCACCGTCAGCCGTCGCGCGGTGCGGACCACGTCGACGGCGGGGTCGAGGGGCCGCTCCGAGAGCAGCGGATCCGCTGTCTCCAGGACCGAACGCCACAGGTCCAGCTCCTTGGTCCGCTCCGGCCCGGCCGCCTGCTCCGCCAGGACCGAGGCCCAGTGGCGGAACGACGTGCCGACGGGTTCGAGGCCGGGTTCGCGGTCCTGGGAGACCGCCTCCCAGGCCTGCCGGAGGTCTTCCTGAAGGACGCGCCAGGAGACGCCGTCCACGGCGAGGTGGTGGACCAGGATCAGCAGCCGCCCCGGCCTGGCGGGTCCGGCGTCGAACCAGACGGCCCGGACCATCTCGCCGTCCTCGCAGGCGAGTTCGGACTGTGCCCGGGTCTGCGCCTCGGTGACCAGACCGATCAGTCCGTCCTGCGGAACGGAGGTGATGTCCTTCCGGCGGAGCAGCGCGGAGGCGTCGACGGAACCGGTCGGGGTGACCTCCAGCCGCAGTCCGTCCGTGCCCGTCACGATCCTCGAACGCAGGATGTCGTGGTGGTCGAGGACGGCCTGCAAGGTCGCCGCGAGCTTCTTCTCGTCCGCGTCCGCCGGGACCTGGAGCAGCGCCGCCTGGTGGACGCTGTCCGTCGGCCCGCCCCGCTCGTACAGGTCGAGCATGACCGGCGTCAGCGGCATCTCCCCGATGGCCTCGGCGGCGGACTGGCCCTCGGCCGGGCCCTCGTCCTGGGTGGCGATCCTGGCCAGACCGCGGACCGTCCGGTACTTGAAGACGTCCCGCAGGCTGATCTGGAGGCCGGCCTTACGGGCCCGGCCGGCCAGCTGGATGGAGACGATGCTGTCGCCGCCGAGTTCGAAGAAGTCGTCGTCGAGACCGACGTCGGGCGCGTCGAGCAGTTCGGCGAACAGTCCGGCGAGCACCGCCTCCCGGGACGGGTCGGCCGACGAGCCGGCCGGGTCCTCCTCCCGCACCCCGTCGGCCGGAGCGGCCGCCCGCCCGCTCAGCCGGGAACGCACCCCGGTCCAGCGTCGGGTCAGCGGATCGTCGCCCGACGGAGCGAACGCCTGCTCCGGGTCCCGGGCGAAGGCCTCCAGCACCTCGCGCAGTCCGTCGGCGACGGCCCCGGCCTCCGCCTCGGTGAACAGGTCGGGCCGGTAGCCGAGCCGGCAGTGCAGCAGGTCGCCGGAGAGCCCGGCGTCCAGGGTGAGCGGGTAGTGGGTGGCGTCGTTCATCTCCAGGTCGACCGCGCGGACCCGGTCGGCGTCGCCGCCAAAGCCCGCCCCGTCGGCGGGGATGTTCTGGAAGACCAGGAGCGTGTCGAACAACTCGCCCTTGCCGACGTCCCGTTGCAGGTCCACCAGGCGCATGTGCTGGTGCGCCGTCAGCTCCACCTGCTGCTGCCAGAGCCGGGCCAGCGCGTCGCCGATCGGCTCGCCGGGACGGAAGGCCACCCGTACGGGGACGGTGTTGATGAACAGGCCGACCATCCGCTCGACGCCCTGGACCTTCGGGGGACGCCCGGAGACGGTCGCCCCGAACACGACGTCCTCACGGCCGCCGAGCCGGGCGAGCAGCAGGCCCCAGGCGGCCTGGACGACGGTGTTCGCCGTGGTCCCGTGCCGGCCCGCCAGCGCGGTCAGTCCGGCGACCACGTCCGCCCCGAAGGTGACGGAGACCTTCTCGGTGGCGACGGCGTGACGCTCCGGGTCGGCCGGAGCCAGCAGGGTGGGCTCCACCGACGCGTCGAGCACCTGGCGCCAGGCCTTCTCCGAGACCGTCCGGTCCTGGCCGTCCAGCCAGGACAGATAGCTCCGGTACGGATGGGCCGGGGGCAGCCCGGAGGGGTCGCCGCCCGCCGCGTACAGGCGCATCAGCTCGTCGAGGAGGATCGGCGTGGACCAACCGTCCAGCAGGAGGTGGTGGAAGGTCAGCACCAGCCGGGCCCGGCCACCGCCCAGCCGGAGCAGCGTGCAGCGCAGCAGCGGGGGCCGGTCGAGGTCGAAGCGCTCGGCCCTCGCCTCCCGCATCACCCGGTCGACCTCGGCGCCCCGTGCGGTGGCGTCGAGGTCCGCCAGGTCCGTCTCGTTCCACGGCAGTTCGATGTCCGCCGGGATGAACTGCACCGGCCTGGAGAGGTGTTCGTGGGCGAAGCCCGCGCGCAGGTTCTCGTGCCGGTCCAGCAGCGCCCGCACCGAGGCGCGCAGCACCTCGGTGCGCGGGTCGCCCTCCAGGTCGAGGCCGAACTGGACGGTGTACACGTCGATCTCGCTCCGGTCGTAGAGCGAGTGGAAGAGCAGGCCCTCCTGGAGGGGAGCCAACGGCAGCACGTCGTCCAGCCGCCGCCCTCCCTTCTCCAGCAGGTCGATCTCCCGCTGCTCCAGGCCGACCAGGGAGAAGTCCGACGGGGTGCGTCCGCCGGAGCGGGAGGCATCCGCGAGCAGTCGCCGTGCCGCGTCCCGCCAGGAGTCGGCGAGCTCGGTCACGTCTGCCTCGCTCAGCAGCGCGTCGGGCCAGGACCAGCGGGCCGTCAGCCGCACGCCGTCGGGGCCCTCGTACGCCCAGGTCTCCACCTCCAGCGGATACTCCGCCGGCATGTCCGGGGCCTCCGCCCCGGCCGGCCGTACCCCGCCCGCCGCGTCGAGCGGCACCGAGCCGTCGCCGAGCGGGGAGCGGAACGTGCCTCGGTGGGCGAACCGCAGCTGCGGGACAGGCGACGGGGCGAGCAGGGGAACGGTCTGCGGGTTGAGGTAGCGCAGCATCCCGTAGCCGCTGCCGTCGCCGGGAACCGCCGCCAGCAGCTCCTTGACCCGCTTCACCTGGTCGGCGGCGCTGCCGCCGGCCGCCTCGCCCGCACCGAGCCGCACCGGGTGGACGAGAGCGAACTGGCCGAGTGTGCGGACGAGTTCGACGTCGCCGCGGCGGCCGTCCCGTTCCACGTCGACCAGGGTCCCGGCGGCCGTGCGCAGGCCGCGTCGGACCTGCCACTCCTCCAGGGCCGCGCCGACGGTGCCGAGCAGCACCTCCTCGGCGCCGGTGGCGAACCTCTCCGGCACCTCGTTCAGCAGGGCGGCCGACTCGGCGGCGGAGAGGGTGACCTCCACGTTCCGGACGGTGCCCCGGGTGTCCCGGGCGGGGTCCAGCGGACCCGTGATCGACAGCGCGGGGTCGGCGCCGAGCAGGTCGGTCCACGTCTGGAGTTCGTCGAGGAGTTCCGGGGCGGCGGCCGCCTCGGCACTCCTCTCGGTCCAGGACCGGTAGGTGGCGCCCACGGGGGGCAGGTGTCCCCCGGTCCCGGCCGCCGCATCCCAGGCGGTGCGCAGGTCGGCGACGAGGACGCGCCAGGCGTCCGGGTCGGCGGCGAGCCGGTGCACGGCGAGCAGCAGGCGGTGTTCGCCGCCCGGTCCGCCGTCGAGCCAGACGGCCCGGAACACGACGCCGTCCTCCGGCGCCAGCGCGGCGAGCGCGGCCTCGGTCGCCCGCGCCGTCTCGTCGGCCAGCGCCCCCGGGGCGACGCCCGTGACGTCGACCCGGGTGAGCAGGTCGCGCGCGTCGGTCTCCCCGCGCGGCCGGACCTCCAGGCCCCACACCAGGTTCCCGGCCCTGCGGGTCAGCCGCAGCCGCAGGGTGTCGTGCCGCTCCACCAGGGTCCGGAGCACGGTGTGCAGCCGGGCCTCGTCGGTGTCGTGCGGCAGGGCCAGGACGGCGGTGGCCGCCGACCTGGCGACCGGCCCCCCGCGCCTGCGCAGCGCGTGGACGTACGGGGTCAGCCCGACCTCGCCCAGGCCCCGGTCGTCGTCGGCGGCGGTCGCGGCGGTCGCGCCGTCCGCCTCCTCGTGTCCGGTGGCGGCGGCGGCGAGCTCCCCGACCGTGCGGTGGCGCAGCACGTCCGTGGCGGTGAACTCCAGGCCCGCTTCGAGGGCCCGGCTGACCAGTTGGATCGACACGATGCTGTCTCCGCCGAGGGCGAAGAAGTTGTCGTCGACGCTGACCCGGTCGATGTCGAGCAGGTCGCGGATCAGCTCGCAGAGGAGCGTCTCCTTGGCGTCGCCGGGCTCCCTGCCCTCCCCCCGGGAACCGAAGTCGGGCTCCGGCAGGGCCTTGCGGTCGACCTTGCCGTTGGCGTTGAGCGGCAGGGCGTCCACCACGGTGAACGCGGCCGGGACCATGTACTCCGGCAGCAGCCGGCCGAGGTGGTCGCTCAGTTCCCCGGCGTCCGCCGGGGCCGCGCCGGACAGGACCGTGCAGGCCACCAGCCGGTCGCGCCCGTCCTCTCCCCGGTGCAGGGCCGCCGCGGCGGCCGCGACACCGGGGTGGGTGACGAGCGCGGCCTCGATCTCGCCGAGCTCGACCCGGAATCCCCGGATCTTCACCTGGTCGTCGGCCCGGCCCACGAACTCCAGTTGCCCGTCGGTGTTCCACCGCACCAGGTCGCCCGTGCGGTAGAGCCGCTCGCCCGGCGCCCCGAAGGGATGGGCGACGAAGCGCTCGGCGGTCAGCGCGGGCCGGCCCAGATAGCCGCGGGCCAGGCCGTCACCGGCGATGTGGAGCTCTCCGGCGACGCCGACCGGAACCGGCATCAGGACGGAGTCCAGGACGTAGACCCGGGTGTTCCACAGCGGGGCGCCGATCGGCGGGTGCACCGCCCCCGAGAGCGGACGGCTCATGGTGGAGCAGACGGTCGCCTCGCTGGGGCCGTACACGTTCAGCAGCCTGCGCCCCCGGGACCAGTGGTCCACCTGGTCGGGCGGGCAGGCCTCCCCGCCGACCGCGAGGGTGCGCAGGGAGTCCAGTCCGGTGCGCGGCACCGTGGCGAGGACGCCCGCGGTGATCTGCAGGTGGGTGACGCCGTGGCCGTCGACGAGGGAGGCCAGTTCCTCGCCCGCCGGTGCGTGGTGGGTGTCCGGCAGCACCAGCGTGGCCCCGTTGAGCAGGGTCATCGCCAGGTCGGCCATCGAGACGTCGAAGCTGGGCGAGACGGCCTGGAGAACCCGGCTGTCCGTGTCGATGGCGAAGTTGTCCGCGTGCGCTCCGGCCATGCCCGCGATGCCCCGGTGCGTGACCAGGACGCCCTTGGGCCGGCCGGTCGATCCGGAGGTGTAGATGACGTACGCGGGGTGGTCCACGCGGAGCGGGCGGTCGCGGTCCCGGTCGGTGGGGTCGGTGACCGGGGCGGCGTCGACCCGGGCCGTCACGTCCGCGTCGTCGACGGCGTGCACGACCGTGCCGGCCAGGGCCGGGCTCGTGGCCGTCTCCCCGGTGGCGACCACCAGCGCGGGGCGCGCGTCCTGGACGATGTAGGCGATGCGGTCGGCCGGGTAGCCGGGGTCGACCGGCAGGTGGGCGGCGCCGGTCTTGAGGACGCCGAGGGTGATCGCCGCCCAGTCCGCCGAGCGCGGCACGGCGACCGCCACGTACCGCTCGGGTCCGGCGCCCTTGCCGATGAGGTAGTGCGCCCACTGGTTGGCCCGGGCGTTGAGTTCGCCGTAGGTCAGCTCCTGTGCCCCGGCGATCAGCGCGGGGCTGCCGGGGGCGGCCGCCGCCCTCCTCTCGAACAGCGCGGGGAAGGTCTCCGCCGTGATGGCGCGGGAGGTGTCGTTCCAGCCGGCGAGCACCTGCTCGCGCTCGGCGGCGGAGAGCAGGCCGATCCCGCTGACCGGCAGCTCCGGGTCGTCGGCCACCGCGTCGAGCAGGGCGGTGAAGCGGGCCGCGACCGACTCGACGGTGGCCCGGTCGAACAGGTCGGTCCGGTAGCTGATCAGGCCCCGCAGGCCGGCGGGGCTGCCGTCGTCGGCGACGTTCTCCTGGAGCTCCACGCCGAGGTCGGTCTTGGCCGAGGTCAGCTCGATGCCGGCCGGCTCGACGTCGAGTCCGGGCAGTTCCAGCCGGGCCGCCGTGTTGTTCTGGAAGGCGAGGAACACCTGGAACAGCGGGGTGTGCGCGAGCGACCGCGCCTCCGGGCCGAGCCGGTCGACCAGCCGCTCGAAGGGCAGGTCCTGGTGGGCGTAGGCCGCCAGGTCGGCGGCCCGTACCCGGTGCAGGAGCTCGCCGAACGTCGGATCCCCCGAGGTGTCGGTGCGCAGCACCAGGGTGTTGACGAAGAACCCGACGAGGTCCTCCAGGCTCTCGTCGGGACGGCCCGCCACCGCCGTGCCGAGGGGAATGTCGGTACCGGAGCCGAGCCGGGTGAGCAGCGCCGCGAGCCCGGCCTGGGCCACCATGAAGAGGCTGACCTGGTGGGTGCGGGCGAGCGTGGCGAGCCGGGCGTGCAGGCCGGCGTCGAGGGTGAACTCGACGGTGGCGCCCTCGGTGGTCATCTCCGCCGGGCGGGGCCGGTCGGTGGGCAGAGCCAGCTCCGCGGGGGCGCCGGCCAGGGACTCCTTCCAGAAGGCCAGCTGCCGCGCGGCCAGGGACTCCGGGTCCTTCTCGTCGCCGAGCAGTTCCCGCTGCCAGAGCGTGTAGTCGGCGTACTGCACGGGAAGCCGCGTGAAGCGGGGGGCCCGGCCGCTGTGCCGGGCGGTGTAGGCGGCGGACAGGTCGCGGGCCAGCGGGGCGTTGGACCAGCCGTCGGACGCGATGTGATGGACGTTCAGCAGGAGCACGTGGTCCGTCGTGCCGAGCACGAACAACGTGACGCGCAAGGGCAGTTCGGTCGCGAGGTCGAAGCCGCGAGCCGCTGCCCGGCGCAGTGCCTCTCCGGACTGCTCGGGGGCGACCTCGACGATCTCCACCGGCACCCGCAGGGTCCCGGGGTCCTGGACGGACTGCCGCGGCTTGCCGCCGACGGCGGGGAACACGGTCCGCAGGCTCTCGTGCCGCTCCACCACGTCGGCCACGGCGGCGCGCAGCGCGTCCAGGTCGAGCGTGCCCCGGAGCCGGATCCCGATCGGGATGTTGTACGCGCCGGACGCGCCGTCCAGCCGGTCGAGGAACCACAGCCGGCGCTGGGAGAACGACAGCGGGATCTCGTCCGGCCGTTCGCCCGCCGTCGGCGCGGGCCGGGTGGCGTCGCCGCCGGGCCCGACCAGCTCGGCGAGGCGCGCGGGGGTCCGCGCCTCGAAGACCGCGCGGACGTCGACCTCGGAGCCGAAGGCGGAACGGACCCGGCTGAGCAGCCGGACCGCGCTCAGCGAGTTGCCGCCCAGCTCGAAGAAGTCGTCGTCCACCCCGGCCTCGGGCAGGTCCAGGACCTGGCCGAAGAGACCGCACAGGATCTCCTCCTGCGGGGTGCGCGGGGAGCGGACGGCCGCGCTCGCCGTGAACTCGGGCTCCGGCAGCGCCTTGCGGTCCAGCTTGCCGTGGGAGGTCACCGGCAGCGCGTCGAGGACGACGACGGAGTCGGGAACCATGTAGTCGGGCAGCGTGTCCGCAAGCAGCCGGCGAAGGTCCTGGCCGTCGGGGGCGGTGCCCTCGACGGGCACGGCGTAGGCCACCAGCCGGCCGCCGTCGGCGCCGTCCCTGACCACGACGGCCTGGGCGGCGACGCCCGGCAGGGCGGCGACGGCAGCGGAGACCTCGCCCAGCTCGACGCGGTGGCCGCGGAGTTTCACCTGGTCGTCGGCGCGGCCGACGAACACCAGGTTCCCGTCGGCGAGCCGGCGGGCGACGTCCCCGGTGCGGTACATCCGGGAGCCTGCCGGACCGTAGGGGTCGGCGGTGAACCGCTCGGAGGTCAGCCCGGCCCGGCCCAGGTAGCCGCGGGCGAGGCAGGGACCCGCGAGATACAGCTCGCCGGCCACGCCGGACGCGACCGGACGCAGCGCCGAGTCCAGGACATAGGCCCGGACGTTGGCCTGCGGGCGGCCCATCGGGACCGGGCCGGGGGCGATCGGGTCACCGGGATCGATGGTGAACTCCGTGACGTTCACGGTCGCTTCCGTGGGCCCGTAGACGTTCCGGACGGTGGCGTCCGGGTGGCGCTCGCGCCAGGCGGCCAGCGCCTCGCCGTGCAACGCCTCGCCGCCCAGCAGGAGTTCGGAGGCAGGCGAGTACGCCGCGGGCAGCGCGCCGAGCAGCGGAAGGTGACTGGGCGTCGCCTTCATGAAGGTGACCGGGGCGCCGGCCAGCCGGGCCGAGAGCGCCGGGTCCTCCTCCAGGGCGGCGATCAGCACGGCGCCACCCACGGTGAGCGGGGTGAACAGCGCCGTGACCGTCAGGTCGAAGGAGACCGGCGAGTGCAGCAGTGCCCGCCCGGCGGCCCCGGGGTAGGAGAGGGAGGTCCAGCCGAGGTAGTCGACGACCGAGCGGTGCTCGACCACCACCCCCTTGGGAACCCCGGTGGAGCCGGAGGTGTAGATGACGTACGCCGGGTTGTCGGCGGTCAGCGGGGCCCTCCGGTCGGCGTCCGTCGGGTCGGCGCAGGGGCGTCCGGCGATCCCGGCCGCCGTCGCCGCGTCGTCGACGGCCACGGTGTCGGCGTCGTGGCGGGGCAGCGTGGCCCCGGTGGACCGGGTCGTGAGGACGATCCCCGGCCGGGCGTCGTCGAGCAGCCCGCTGATGCGCGCGGCCGGATGGGACGGGTCGACCGGGAGGTAGGCGGCGCCGGACTTGAGGACCGCGAGCAGCGCCACGACGAGTTCCGCCGAGCGCTCCATGGCGACCGCGACGAGCTGCTCGGGTCCCGCGCCCCGGTGGATCAGCTCGTGCGCCAGGCGGTTGGCCCGCTCGTTGAGCTCGACGTACCGGAGTTCGGTGACGCCGTCGATCAGCGCGACGGCCTTCGGGGTGCGGGCCGCCTGCGCCTCGATCAGCTCACCGACCACGGCGTCCGACAGCGGTGCGGGGACTCCGGCCGAGCCCGTCGTCAGTTCCGCGGTCTCCTCGCCGCCGAGGAGACCGAGCCGGCCCACCGGGGTGTCCGGCTCGGTGGTGAAGGCGTCGAGGACCCTGCGGAGCTGCCGGGTCGCCGACGTGACCAGCTCCTCGTCGAGAAGGTCGGCGCGGTAGTACCAGTTGAGGACCATCCGGCGTTCGTCCTGCATCACGACCATGCCGAGCGGGTAGTGGTTGTCGCCCTTGGTGTCGACCTCGCTCAACGCCAGTCCGTGCACGGTCTCCTGGGATCCGGGGTCGGCGGGGAAGTTCTCGAAGACCACGGCGGTGTCGAACAGCGTGCGCAGCCCGGCCAGCCGCTGGAGGTCCGCGAGCCCCAGGTAGTGGTGGGCCAGCAGCTCGACGCGCTGGGCCTGCACCCGGGTGAGGGTGTCGGCCAGCGAGACGGCGGGGTCGATCCGGACCCGTACCGGAACGGTGTTGCTGAACAGGCCGACCATCGATTCGATGCCCGGCAGCTCCGGCGGCCGGCCGGACACCGTCTCGCCGAACAGCACGTCGTCACGTCCGGTGAGACCCGCGAGGACGAGGCCCCAGGCCCCCTGGACCACCGCGTTCATGGTCAGGCCGCGGGCGCGGGCCGCCTCGGTGAGCGCGGCGGTCAGGCCCGACGGCAGCTCGTCCACGATCCGCCCGGGAAGGGCGGCGGCGTGGCCGGCCGCGGCGGGGGCGATGAGCGTCGGCTCGTCGATCCCGGCCAGCGCGGTCCGCCAGGCGTCCTCGGAGGCGGTGCGGTCCTGCTGGGACAACCAGGTGAGGTACTCCTTGTACGGGACGACCGGCGGCAGGGCGGAGGCGTCCCCCCGCCGCGCGTACAGCTCGAAGAGCTCACCGGCGAGGACCGGCGCCGACCAGCCGTCGAGCAGCAGGTGGTGCGCGGCGAACAGCAGCCGGTGATGCCCGTCCCCGAGCCTGATCAGGGTGAAGCGGAGCAGCGGCGGGCGCTCCGGGTCGAAGCGCAGGGACCGCTCCCGGAGCAGGAGCCGGTCCAGCTCGGCGCGCTGGGCCGGTTCGTCGAGGGCGCTCAGGTCGGTCTCGGTCCAGGGGAGTTCGGCCTCGTCCGCGATCAGCTGGACGGGAACGCCCGCGCCGGTGCGGTGGAAGGAGGCGCGCAGACTGGCGTGCCGGGTGAGCAGCCCCGTGACGGCGGCGCGCAGCGCCCCGGTGTCGAGGTCTCCCCGTACGTCCAGGGCGAGCCGGGTGATGTAGACGTCCTCGGCCTCCTGGTCGTACGCGGTGTGGAAGAGCAGCCCTTCCTGGAGCGGCGAGAGCGGGAGGACGTCGGTGAGCCGGGGCTCGGCCTGTTCCAGCTGGGCGATCTCGTGCTGGGTGAGGTCGACCAGCGGCAGGTCGGACGGGACGAGCCCGGCACCGGCGCCGGGCCGGCCGGCCTGGTCCACCAGCGAGCGCAGGGCCTCGAACCACGCCTCGGCGAGCGGGCGTACGTCGTCCTCGGTGAGCAGCTCGCCCGGCCAGGTCCAGGTGACGGTGAGGCGCGGCCCGTCGCTGTGGGTCTCGGTGACCGCGTTGGCGGTGAGGGTGTACGGGAGGGGGGTGGCGGAATCCGCGCCGCCGCCGAGACCGTCCGCACCGGCGCCCTCGTCCGCACCACCGATGCGGCCCAGGTAGTTGAAGCCGATCTGCGGTTCGGCGAACCGGGCGAGGGCCGCCGCGGTCCGCGGGTTCAGATAGCGCAGCAGACCGAAGCCGATCCCGTTGTCGGGGATGGCCCGCAGCTGTTCCTTGACCGCCTTGAGCGCGGTGACGAGGTCGGCGCCGCCCGCCTCGCCCGGGTCGAGCCGCACGGGGTAGAGGCTGGTGAACCAGCCCACGGTGCGCGAGAGGTCGGCCCCCTCGACGATCTCCTCGCGGCCGTGGCCCTCCAGGCCCACCAGGACGGAGGAGCTGTCCCCGCGCCCCCGGAGGCGTCGCCAGTCGGCGACCGCGACGGCGAGCGCGGTGAGCAGGACCTCGTTGATCCCGGTGCTGAAGGCCGTCGGCACCCGGCCGAGCAGCGGCTCGGTGAGGTCGGCGGGCAGCCGCAGGGTGAGGTGGCCCGCGGTGGCGAGGGTGTCCGTCGCCGGGTCGGGGAGGCGGTCGGTGAGCAGGGGGTCGGGCTCGGAGAGGATCGAGCGCCACAGCGGGAGTTCGCGGATCCGGTCCGGCTCTCCGGCGGCGGCGGTCAGCTGCCGGGCCCAGCTGCGGAATGAGGTGCCGACGGGCTCGGGGGTGAAGGCGCTTCCCCCGGCGGCGGCTTCGAGGGCGGCGGTGAACTCCGGCAGCAGGATGCGCCAGGAGACCCCGTCCACCGAGAGGTGGTGGATGACGAGCAGCAGGCGTCCGGGCAGGTCCCCTCCCGCCTCGAACCAGACGGCCTCGACCATGCGTCCGCGCTCGGGGGCCAGCCGGTTCTGGGCGGCGGTGAACTCCCGCTCGGTCACGGTGCGCAGCGCGTCCGCGTCGAGCCCCGCGACGTCGACCCGGTACAGCGACTCGGCGGCCGCGACGGTGCCGGACGGGGTGATCTCCAGCGTCCACTCGCCGATGTCCTCGATGCGGGTGAGCCTCAGGCGCAGGGCGTCGTGGTGGTCCAGGAAGGTCTGGAGCACCCCGGCGATGCGGGCGCTGTCCAGACCCGCGGGCACCGGGAGCGCCATCGCCTGGTTGAACGGGGCGACGGGGCCGCTGTGTTCGCTGAACCAGTGGATGATCGGCGTCAGCGGCACACCGCCCACGCCGTCCGACGCGGCGGGCCGGCGGGTGGGGGCGGCGGCCTCCGTGGCGACCGCGGCGAGCGCCTCGACGGTCTTGTGGGTGAACACGTCGCGCGGGGTGAAGCGGAGCCCGGCCTTGCGGGCCCGGCTGATCAGCTGGATGGAGCCGATGCTGTCGCCGCCCAGCTCGAAGAAGCTCTGCTCCACGCCCACGCGCTCCACGCCGAGCACCTCGGCGTACAGCGTGCAGAGCAGTTCCTCGCGTGCGTCGGCCGGTGCGCGCCCCTCGGTGACCGTGACCTCCGGGGCGGGCAGTGCCTTGCGGTCCAGCTTGCCGTTGATCATCAGCGGGAGGGCGTCGAGGGCGATGACCAGCGAGGGCGTCATGTACTCGGGCAGCAGCTCCGCGACATGCGCGCGCAGGGTCTCGGCGTCGACCGGTCCCGGCCCGGCCGGGACCACGTAGGCGACGAGCTGCTTGCCGCCCGCCCCGGTCCCGTGCGCCACCACGGCGGCACGGTCCACGCTGTCGTGGCGGGCCAGGACGCTCTCGACCTCGCCCAGCTCGATGCGGAAGCCCCGCACCTTGACCTGGTCGTCGACCCGGCCCGCGAACTCCAGCTGCCCGTCCTCGCGCAGCCGTACGAGGTCGCCGGTGCGGTACATCCGCTCCCCCGGGGCGCTGAAGGGATCGGCGACGAACCGTTCGGCGGTGAGCCCGGGACGGCGCAGATAGCCGCGGGCCAGGCCCGCGCCCGCGACGTACAGCTCTCCCTCGGCGCCCAGGGGCGCCGGCCGCAGGGAACCGTCCAGGACATAGGCGCGCGTGTCGTGCACGGGGGCGCCGATCGGCGGTACACCGCCGGTGGCGTCCAGCGGGGTGCTCATGGAGACCGCGACGGTCGACTCGGTGGGCCCGTAGGCGTTCACCATGCGCCGGCCGGGGGCCCAGCGGGCCACCAGCTCGGGCGAGCAGGCGTCACCGCCGACGATCAGGCAGGTGAAGCCCGGGAGTTCCACGGCCGGAACGCTGGCCAGCGCGGCCGGCGGGATCAGCGCGTGCGTGACCCGGCGGTCGGCGATCACCTCGGCGAGCGGCTCGCCCGCGAGCGGGCCCGGCCGG
Source organism: Streptomyces sp. McG3 (assembly GCF_018619185.1). Classification (GTDB taxonomy): domain Bacteria; phylum Actinomycetota; class Actinomycetes; order Streptomycetales; family Streptomycetaceae; genus Streptomyces. The sequence goes on from NZ_JAAXYC010000001.1 coordinate 56,108, forward strand.
GGCACCACGAGCGCGGCGCCGGAGGTCAGCGCCATGCACAGCTCCAGCACGGAGGCGTCGAAGCTGGGCGAGGAGAACTGCAGGACGCGGCTGTCGCCCGTCACGGCGAAGCGTTCCCGCTCGGTCGCCGCGAAGGCGGCGAGTCCCGCGTGGCTGACGACGACGCCCTTGGGCACGCCCGTCGAGCCCGAGGTGTAGATCACGTACGCGGGTGAGGCGACCGGAAGCGGCGCCCGGGGCGCGGACCGGGGCCCGGACCGAGGCGCGGACCGGGGGGAGGCCCCGTCCGCCGGGTCAAGGACGAGCACCGCGGTGCCCTCGGAGCGGGGTACCGCCTTCTCGTACGCCCCGGTGGTGAGCACCGCCGCCGGCCGGGCGTCGTCGAACAGGAAGGCCACGCGCTCGGCCGGGTAGTCGGGGTCCACCGGCAGGAACGCCGCGCCCGCCTTCATCACGGCGAGCGAGCCGACGACGGACTCCACCGAGCGGCCGAGGACGAGCGCCACGATCGCCTCGGGGCCGACTCCCTCGGCCGTCAGGCGGGCGGCGAGTTCATCGGTACGCGCGTCGAGTTCGGCGTAGGTCAGGGAGAGGTCCGCGGACTCCACGGCCACCGCGTCCGGCGTGCGCGCGGCCTGGGCCGCGAACAGCTCGGGGAAGGCGGACTGCTCGACCGTGTGCCCGGCCGCGCCGCCGGCGACGACCAGCCGCTCGCGCTCGCCGTCGGCCAGGACGTCGAGCCCGGCCACGGTCCGCGTGAGGTCCTGGGTGAGGGACTCCAGGATCCGCACCAGCCGGCCGCCGATGATCCCGACCTGCTCCGGGCGGAAGAGGTCGGGGCGGTAGTTGAGGAGCAGCCGCAGCCTGCCCTCGTACACGTGGGAGACGAGGCAGAGCGGGTAGTGGTTGGCGTCCAGGACGTCGAACCCGTCGATGGTCAGGTCTCCGGCGAGGTCGCGGAGGTCCTGGAGGTCGAACGGGAAGTTCTCGAACGCCACGTAGGTGTCGAAGAGCTCGGGGTGCCCGGAGAGCCGGTGGATGTCGCGCATCCCGGTGTACTGGTGGTTCATCATCTCCAGGTGCTCGCCCTGGAGCCCGGCCAGTACGTCGCCGAGGGAGTCGCCGCCGTTCAGCCGCACCCGGACCGGCAGGGAGTTGATGAGCATGCCGACCATCCGCTCGACGCCCGGCACCTCCGGCGGGCGGCCGGAGACGACGGTGCCGAACACCACGTCCTGACGGCCGGTGAGCACCGACAGCAGGAGCGCCCAGGAACCGTGCACGGCACTGGAGAAGGTGAGACCGGCCGCGCGCAGCCGGGCCGAGAGCGCCTCGGTCGCCTCCGTGGAGAGTTCGAGGACGAGCTGCTCGGGATGGACGACCTCGCGGGCCGGGTCCGAGGGGACCAGGCGGGTCGGCGCGTCGATGCCGGAGAGCGCCCGGCGCCAGGCCTCCTCGGAGGCCGGCCGGTCCTGCCGGGCCAGGAACGCGAGGTGGTCGCGGAACGGGGTGACCGTCGGCAGCACGGAGGCGTCGCCGCCGTTCCCGTACACCTCCAGCAGCTCGCCCAGGAGCACCGACGTCGACCAGCCGTCGAGCAGGATGTGGTGGAAGGTGCAGAGCAGGCGGTACGCGTCGTCGGCGAGGCGCACGAGCCGGTAGCGCATCAGCGGAGGCCGGGCGAGGTCGAAGGCGTGCGCCTTCTCCTCCGCCTGTATCCGCTCCAGCTCCGCGGTCCGCCCGTCGTCCCCGAGCGGCCTCAGATCGCTTTCCTGCCACGGTACTTCGACGCTGCGCGAGATCACCTGGACCGGACGGCTCTGCTTGGGGTGGAGGAATCCGGCGCGCAGGTTGGCGTGCCGGTCCAGCAGTGCCTGGGCGGTGGCCCGGAGCACCGCGGCGTCGAGGCCGCCGCCCAGGTCCAGCACCACCTGCACGGTGTAGACGTCGTCGCCCGACTCGTCGTACAGCGCGTGGAAGAGCAGCCCCTCCTGCAGCGGTGACAGCGGAAGGATGTCCTCAGGACCCGACTTCTTCATTACAGCGTCCTCCACTCGTCTTCGAGCCCGTCGATCTCGTCTTGGGACAGGTCCACCAGCGCCAGGTCCGATGGGGTGTGGCCGCCGGCGTCCGGACGCTCGGCGTGTTCGGTCAGTGCGCGCACCGCGCGGAACCAGGTGTCCGCCAAGGAGCGGACGTCGGCTTCCGACAGCAGCCGGCCCGGCCAGGTCCAGACCGTCGTCAGGCGGGGCCCGTCCGCTTCCTGGCGGACGACCGCGTTGATCTCCAGCAGGTGGGACAGCGGCAGGTCCGCGCCCTCGGCCAGGACCGTGTCGGTCTCCGGCGCGGGCGACCAGTCGCCGCCGAAGGCTTCGGCTCTCCCGAGGTAGTTGAAGAGCAGGGGCGCCTGGGCGAGGCCCGCGAGCCGGGGCCCGGCGTCCGGGTCGAGATGGCGCAGGAGTCCGTAGCCGATGCCTTCGTCGGGTACGTCCCTGAGCTGTTCCTTGACCGTGCGCAGTACGCGCCCGGCCTCGGGGCCGCCCTCCCACAGCGCGCCCCAGTCGTCGACGCCCGGGCGCAGGCGGGCCGGCCGGATGGTGGTGAACCAGCCGACCGTGCGGGACAGGTCCAGGCCCTCGGCGATCTCCTGCCGGCCGTGGCCCTCCACGTCGATGAGGACTCCGGCGTCCTCGTCCCCGCCCCGGCGGTGCGCGCGGTGCTCCAGGGCGATGGCGAGCGCGGTGACCAGCACCTCGTGCACGCTCGCGTTCAGCGCCCCGGGGGCCCGGTCGAGGAGGGGCCCGGTGATGTCGGCGGACAGGGTGCGGGTGAGCCGGCGGGCGGCTCCCGCCGTGTCCCTGGCCGGGTCGAGCGGCCGGTCGGCCAGCACGGGGGCGGGCAGCGCGAGCGCCCGCTCCCAGTGGGCCCGTTCGCCGGACCGGGCGGCCGTCTGCCCGGCGAGGAGTTCGGCCCAGTGTCGCCACGGCGTTCCCACCGGGGCGAGTTCGGGGTCCTTGCCGGCCGCGACCGCCTCCCAGGCGGCCCGCAGGTCCGGCAGGATCACGGACCAGGACACGCCGTCCACGACCAGGTGGTGGGCGGCGATGAGCAGCCGCCCCGGTGTGCCGGGGCCGGCGTCGAACCAGACGGCCCGGACCATCGTGCCGGCCCCGGGGTCCAGCCGGTTCCAGGCCGCCCGGGCCTCCTGCCCGATCACGGTGCGCAGCTCCTCGCCGTCGAGGCCGGCGATGTCGGTCCGGTGCACGAGACCGGCCGCCTCGACCGTGCCGCGGCCGGGGATCGTGTACGTCCAGCCGCCGTCGCCCGCCCGGTCCAGCCGGGTGCGCAGGGCGTCGTGCCGGTCGAGCACCGCCTGGAGGGCCCGGGCGAGATCGTCCCGGCCGAGCCCGGCCGGGGTCCGGACGAGGGCGCTCTGGTGGAACGCGTCGACGGGGCCGCCGCGCTCCTCCAGCCAGCGCATGATCGGGGTCGCGGGGAACGCGCCGATACCGGCGTTCTCGTCGGTCCGCGCGGGAGCCGCGTCGGTCGCCTCGGCGGCCAGCGCGGCCACCGTCTTGAGCTCGAACACCTCCTTGGGGGAGAAGACGAGCCCCTTGCGACGGGCGCGGGACACCAGCTGGATCGACACGATGCTGTCGCCGCCCAGCTCGAAGAAGCTGTCGTGCAGGCCGACGCCCTCGCGGCCGAGCACCTCGGCGAAGAGCCCGGCGATCACCTCTTCCGCGGGCGTGCGCGGCCCGCCCGCGTCATCGGCTCGGGCGGCCTCCTGATCCGGTGCGGGCAGTGCCTTCCGGTCGAGCTTGCCGTTCGGGGTCAGCGGCAGGGCGTCGAGCACGACGACGACGGCGGGGGTCATGTACGCGGGCAGCGCCCGGGCCGCCCAGGTCAGGACCTCGGCCTCGTCGGGGGCCCCGCCGTCGCCGGGGACGACGTATCCGACGAGCCGGCGGTGGCCCGGCACGTCCTCGCGCACCGTGGCGGCGGACCGGGCGACCCCGGGGTGGCGGGCCAGCACCGCCTCGATCTCGCCCAGTTCGATGCGGAAGCCGTTGAGCTTGATCTGGTCGTCGACGCGCCCGAGGTAGTCCAGCAGGCCGTCGGCGCGCCAGCGGCCCACGTCGCCGGTGCGGTACATGCGGGCGCCCGCCGGGCCGTACGGGTCGGCGACGAAGCGTTCGGCGGTGAGCCCCGGCCGGTCCAGGTAGCCGCGGGCCAACTGCCCGCCGCCGATGTAGATCTCGCCCGGGCTGCCGGGCGGTACGGGACCGAGCGCGGGGTCCAGGACCCGGATGGCCGAGTTGCGCATCGGCCGGCCGATCGGCACGGGCCCGCCGGGGACGGTGTCGTCCGGGCCGATCCTGAACTCCACACAGCCGACGGTGGCCTCGGTCGGCCCGTACTCGTTGACGACCGTGATCCCCGGCCGGTGCCTGCGCAGCTCCTCGACCGCCTCGCCGAGCAGCATCTCGCCGCCCACGACCAGTTCGCCGCTGGGCGAGAACTCCTCCGGCAGCACGCCGAGCAGGGCCAGGTGCGCCGGGGTCGCCTTGAGGAAGGACGGGCGCGGTGCGCCGCTCCCGGGTCCTTCGAGGGCGGTCACCCGCACGGCGCCGCCCGAGATCAGCGGGGCGTACAGCGAGGTGACGGTCAGGTCGAAGGAGACGGGCGAGTGGAGCAGGGTGCCGCCCGCGACCGAGGGATAACTGTCGCGTGCGCACTCCAGGTAGACGGCGACCGACCGGTGGGTCACGACGACGCCCTTGGGGCGGCCGGTGGAGCCGGAGGTGTAGATCACGTAGGCGGGGTGGTCCGGGTCCAGTGGCCGCGACCGGTCGGCGTCCGCCGGGGCGCCCCGGTCCGGCGCCGGGGCGCGGAGCTCCTCGGTGACGTCGAGCACCGGCGTCCCGGCGGGCGCCGCCGTCCGGGGAGACCCCGGTCCGGCCAGGACCAGGGCCGGGGAGGCGTCGGCCAGCATGTAGGCGATCCGCTCGCCGGGGTAGTCCGGGTCGATCGGCACATAGGCCGCACCGGACTTGAGGACGGCGAGGAGGGCGACCACCAGCTCCGCCGAGCGGGGCAGCAGCACGGCGATGCGCTGCTCGGGGCCGGCCCCCGCGTCGGTCAGCCGCCGCGCCAGCCGGTCCGCCAGCGCGTCGAGTTCGGCGTACGAGAGGGTGCGGTCGCCCTCGATCAGGGCCGGCGCTCCGGGAGTCCTGGCAGCCTGCCGCTCGAAGAGGGCGGGGAGGAGGAGCTCCGCCCCGGCCTCCGCCGAGGTGCCGAACTCGTCGAGGACCAGACGTCGTTCGTCGTCGATGAGGATGTCGAGGTCGGCGATGCGCCGGTCCGGGGCGGCGGTGAAGGCCTCCAGGACCCGCAGCAGGCGGGCGCTCATGGCCTCGACGGTGGCGCGGTCGAACAGGTCGGTGCTGAACTCCAGCCGGCCGCTGATCCCGGCGGCGGCCTCGTGGCCCGCCGAGCGCTCGTCCAGGCCGAAGAGCAGGTCGATCTTGGTGACACCGGGGTCGACCTGCTGCGGGGTGGTGACCAGGCCCGGCAGCTCCAGGCTGGACTCGGCGGGGGTCTGTACGTCCATCATCACCTGGAACAGCGGGTTCCTGGCGAGCGAACGCTCCGGGTTGAGCGCCTCGACGAGACGCTCGAAGGGCACGTCCTGGTTGGCGTGCGCGGACAGCGACATCTCCCGGGCGCGGTCGATGAGTTCGCCGACGCTCGGGTTGCCGGAGAGGTCGTTGCGGAACACCACGGTGTTCACGAAGCAGCCGACGAGGCCGTCGAGGCTCGCGTCGCCGCGACCGGCGACGGCGCTGCCCAGCGGGATGTCCTCCCCGGCCCCGAGCTTGCCCAGGAGCACGGCGACCGCGCTCTGCAGCACCATGAAGAGGCTGGCGCGGTGCGCGTGCCCGAGGTCGGTGAGCCGGCGGTGCAGCGTGGCGTCGATGTCGAAGCGGACGATGTCGCCGCGCTGGCTCAGCTCGCTGGGCCGTCGCCGGTCGAGGGGCAGTTCCAGCTCCTCGGGCAGCCCGGCCAGCGCCTGCTTCCAGTGGTCGAGCTGGCGGGCCAGGGTGCTGTCCGGGTCGCTCTCGTCGCCCAGCTCCGACTGCTGCCACAGGGTGTAGTCGGCGTACTGGACCGGCATCGGCTCGAAGGCCGGCGGCTCACCGGAGGTGCGGGCCGTGTAGGCGAGGCCGAGGTCACGGGCGAGCGGGGCCAGGGACAGGCCGTCGGCGACGATGTGGTGCAGGACGATCAGCAGGACGTGGTCCTCGGGTCCGAGGACCAGCAACCGGGGCCGTACGGCGAGCCCTTCGGTCAGGTCGAAGCCCTCGGCCACCACCTCGGCGACGGCCGCGTCCACGGTGGCGGCGTCGGCGGGCGACTCCGTGAGCACCACCTCCGCCGCGGCCTCGGCGGGCGGGAGGACGTGCTGGCGCGGCGTCCCGTCCGTCTCGGGGAACGTCGTCCGCAGGCTCTCGTGGCGGGCGAGGACGTCCTGGAACGCCGCGGCGAGCGCGGCCCGGTCCAGCCGGCCGGTCAGCCGGAGCGCGAGCCCCATGTTGTAGGCGCCGCTGGGTCCCTGGAGCCGGTTCACCAGCCACAGGCGCTGCTGGGTGAGGGAGAGCGGGAGCACGGCGGGGCGGGCGAGGGGCTCCAGGGCGCGCCGGCGGGTGGCGGTCCGGCCGAGGCGGCCGGCGAGGGCGGCGACGGTGGGGGTCTCGAAGACGGTACGGATGGAGAGTTCCGCCCCGAAGGTCTCGCGGATCCGGCCGAGCAGCCGGATCGCGGTGAGGGAGTGCCCGCCGAGGGCGAAGAAGTCGTCGTCGACGCCCACCCGTCCGACCGTGAGCACCTCGGCGACCAGCGCGCAGAGCCTCTCCTCGCGCGCGGTCCGCGGGGCGCGGTAGGGCGCCGGGGCCTGCGCGGCGACGGCGTCCCCGGTGTCCTTCGGGGGAACCCAGCCGACGGGCGCGCCGGTGACGACGGAGTCCAGCCGGTCGTCCGGTCCGGCGGCGGCCAGGGCGGTGAGGAAGCCGGTGAGCGCGTCGCTGTGGCCGGTCACCGACTCCTCGCTGTAGAGATCGGCGTTGGCGTGGAGGTCGAGGAGGAAGCCCGCGTCGGGCGTCCGGTTGTCGACGATCAGGGAGAGGTCTTCCTCGGGCCCGACGGAGAAGCCGCGCACGGTCGCGGGGCGCCCGGCGAAGGAGAGCTGCTCGCCGTACATGATGAGGTTGATCTCGGGGCCCCACAGCCGCTTCCGGTCGCCGACGCGGCCGAGGTCGCGGTGGATGTCCTCGTAGCGGTAGCGCTGGTGCCGCAGCGCCCCGTGGATCTCCTCGCTCACCGACCGGAGGAAGGCTCCCACGGTGCCGGACGGCACGGGGTTCAGCCGCAGCGGCAGGGCGTTGGACACCATGCCCGGGGTGCGCCTGCTCGCGGCGGACCTGGCGCTGACGGCCAGCCCGAGCACGAGGTCGTCGGTGCCGGTCAGCTGCCCGAGGTGCGCGGCGATGCCGGCGACGACCACGGAGGGCCAGCCGACCCGGGTCTCCCGGGCGAGGTCGCGCAGCGCCTCGGCGTGCTCGGGTGCGACCGGTCCGGTCCGGCGGATGTGGTCGGTGGGCACGCGGGAGGGGCGGCCGGCGAGGGTGACCGGTTCGGCGGCACCGGCCAGGCGCTCCGACCAGTACCCGCGGTCGGCGGTGAACTGCTCGGAACGCCGGTAGTCGGTGTCGAGGCCGACGAGCTCCGCCAGCGTGCCGAAGGTGCTCGGCCGCGGCTCCTCGCCGGCCGCCAGGGCCGAGTAGAGGGCCGCGACCCGGGACACGATCAGGGACCAGCTGTAGCCGTCGACGACGGTGTGGTGGACCCGGCTGAACCAGGTGTAGCGGTCGGCGCCCAGCTTGAGGAGGCCGAAGGTGAACAGCGGCCCGTCGGCGAGACGCACCGGCTCCCGCACCCGGGCCAGCATCCACTCCTCGGCGCGGGCGGCGGGGTCGGCGTCGGCGCTGACGTCGACGTGGTGCAGCGGCCGGTCCAGGCTCTCCGCCACCGACTGCACGGGCCCGTCGGCTCCGGCCCGGAAGCCGACCCGCAGGGTCTCGGCCTCGTCGACGACGCGGCGCAGCGCGGCCTCGAAGAGGGAAACATCGATCTCGCCCCGTATCTCGACGCATTCGGCGATGCTGTACATCGGATTGTCCGGATTCACCTGCTGCGCGAGCCACATTCCGTGCTGAGCGGCCGTCAGCGGCAAATGGAATCCATTCCGATCAGCCATTTCCATTCACTCCGATTGAGTAGACGCGTCGAAACCGGCAGAAGATCGCTCACCGATAGGCACGGCAGTCGCGACCCGGACCACACTACGAATCAATGGGAGGCGCTCCACCAACTCATGAAAAACTTCGATCCACCGGGATCCACGTATCGAAGAATGCTCATCGCGCTTTACACCGGGCCTCCGCACGGCGGGGCTCCGGACATGGCGCGTGCCCCGCTCCTGGGGAGGAACGGGGCACGCTTCCAGCAGGACTCGCAGGGTGGGGACCCTACGGAACCGGCCGCAGGGAGACGGGCAGACTGCTGTACCCGTGCAGGAAGTTGGAGTGGATCGGCCGGGCCGGGGCGGTGGGCTCCATCTCGGCGACATGGGTACGCAGGGCGGTCAGCAGGGCGTGGATCTCGCCCCGGCCCAGATAGGCGCCGAGGCAGAAATGCGGCCCGTACCCGAACGACACATGCTTGTTGGGCGTCCTCCCCAGGTCGAACTCCTCAGGACGGTCGAACACCGTCTCGTCGTAGTTGGCCGAACTGTTCCAGAGCGTGACGACGTCCCCGGCGCGGATCGTCCGGCCGCCGATCTCCACATCCGTCAGCGCGCGGCGGCCGAAGTGCATGGCCGGGGTGACCCAGCGCAGCACCTCCTCGACGGCGCTCTCGACGGAGACCTCCCCCGAGACGAGGCGCCGCCACTGGTCGGGGTGCTCCATCAGCTCGTGCACCGCGCAGATCATCGACAGCCGGCTGGTCTCGTCGCCGCCGATGATGACGCTGTAGCAGTTGAAGACGATCTCCTGCTCGGTGAGCGGCTTCCCGTCGATGGTCGACGTGGCCAGCACGCTCACCACGTCGTCGCGCGGATCCTCCCGCCGGATCTCCGCCAGCTCCGAGAAGTAGTAGAGGAGTTCGTTGCGGGCGACCACCGACTCCTCGGCCGACTGCCCGGCCTCCTCGGCACTGAGGGCCTGCTTGGTCAGGGAGAGCAGATAGTCGCGGTCGGCGGCGGGCGCGCCCAGCAGGTCGGCGATGGTGGCCATGGGAATGTGCTCCGCGACGTCCTGCGCGAAGTCGCACTGCCCGCGGCCCACGGCCTCCCGCACGAGCCGGTCGGCCCTGCGGCGCACGCCGTCGACGACGGAGGCGAGGAGCCGCGGCGAGAAGGCCTTGAGCAGCAGGTTGCGCAGCTCCCGGTGGCGGCGGCCGTCGGTGACCGCCAGCATCTGCCCCGCGGCCGAGTCGCCGCCCTCCAGGAGGGTGGCGAGGACGTTGCCCCGCTCGGAGGTGAACCGCTTGTTGTCCCGGTAGACCTCCATGACGTCCCGGTAGCGGGACAGGACCCAGAAGCCGGGCACCTGACGGCCCTCGACGGGATGCCAGTGGACCGGGCTGTGGGACCTGAACTCCTGCCACAGGCCGACCAGGTCGTCCTTGCGGTCGAGGAAGGTCTGCGGGTCCGTGAGGTCGACGCCGTTCAGCGTGGTCGTGGCCGTCGTCATGCCCCGGCCGTCTCGCGCTGGGTCATGGCCACCAGGACCTTGCGGTCGCCGGTGAAGGGCCGGCGGCCGTGCGAGGTGAGGAGGTTGTCGATCATCAGGAGGTCGCCGGTGTTCCAGGTCTCGGCGAGGGTGATCTCGTCGTACACGCCGAGGATCGTGGCGATCTCGTCGGCGGTGATGGGCGTGCCGTCGCCGTAGTAGGCGTTGCGCGGCAGCCCGTCCTCGCCGCAGATCTCCAGCAGCCCCTCGCGCACCGCGTCGGGCAGCGCGTTGACGTGGAAGAGGTGCGCCTGGTTGAACCAGACCTTCTGCCCGGTGACGGGGTGCGCCAGCACCGCGGGGCGCCGCTGCCGGGTGCGCAGCACGTCGCCGTCCCACCGCGTCTCGATGCCGTGGTCCGAGCAGTAGCTCTCGACGTAGCCCTTGTCGTCGCTCTGGAACCCCTCCTGCCAGGACAGGCCCATTCCGGTGCGGTAGGTGCGGGTGTAGAGCACCCCCTTCTCCTCGAACCGCCTTACCAGGGCGGCCGGGAGACGGTCGAGTACGGCGGTGCTGTCGGCGACCGGGGTCTCCCCGCCGGTCTCCGCGGCGAGCGCGCAGAAGAAGAAGACGTTGTGCGGCCAGTTCTCCGAGTACGCGCTCTCGTTGTGCTGCGGGATGCTCTGGTCCTTCGGGTACTCGGTCGAGGTGTAGACCTTGCCGGTGACCCTGCTGCGCGGCGTGGAGCGCTCGTTGTACTCCAGGGTGCGGCCGCCGACCTCCTCGGCTATCTCGGCGAGTTCGGCCTGCTCGACCAGCCCGCTGCTCTTGACCATGACGGCCGCGTGCTCGTACATCGCCGACCGCAGGGCCTGCGCGTTGGCCGTGAACCAGTCGCGGTGGTCACCGCCCGCGGTGGGCCGCACCCGCACCATGCGGCTGCCGTGGTGCTCCAGGATCTCGGTGTCGGCGTCGGTAAAGGGCGTCTTCGTCATTCCGTCTCCACGTCCAGGTCGTAGCCATTGATGCTCGTGCGGTTGACCGGATCACCGGCCGCGTACTCGTAGGGGTTGAGGAAGGGGCCGCCGGACACCGGGGCGGAGAACCGGCCGAACGCGGTGTTCAGCACACGGGTGTCGAGCACCACGTTGTACAGCGCGCCCTCGTGCTCGGTGCCCACCTGGTACTGGCCGAGCCATCCGTAGTCGAAGTCGCCCGGCAGGTTGTCCGGCAGGTGCTCGCGGTCGGCCGTTCCGTCCGCCCGGAGCGCCTCGCCGTACAGGCCGTACCGGTACAGGTCGCCCTGCTGCCGGCCGGTGTCCCCGGCGACGAGGAACAGGTCGCCGCGGACCGTCGGTGCGCTCCACGTCGTCGTCCGGCCGTCCGCCGGAGCCCCGGTGGCGTGGGAGAGGACGACGCCGCCCGGCAGCCCGATCACCCGGGTCAGCAGCCGCCCGTCCTCGCCGAACACCAGGTCGGGAGAGGGGTCGTTGATGTCGGTGTGGCCGTAGCCGACGGTCTCGGAGCCCTCGTCGGTCGTGGCGGTACGGGTCAGGAAGCGGTCGGCGATGTCCTTGACGTAGCCGACGTCGGCCGCGCCGGGTCCCGTCACGGCGACGCCGATGTGCCGCTCGACCGCGTCCTGGCGCTGCGTGTGCTTCGCGCCGCCGGACCGGTAGCCGGTGAGGTGCCCGTTGAGGCCGTACGCCGTGTCGGTGACGGGGGCGTCGCCGGTGGTCGCGAGCAGCCGGTCGGCGTCGTCGTAGCAGTAGCCGGTGACCGTGCTCCCGTCGGCGGTGCGGTCGGTGAGCCGGACGACGTTGCCGTTGGCCCCGGCGTTGGCGCGGGCGCCGGCCGGGCACTCCGCGGGCGCGGGTGCGGTGAAGTCACGGGTGTACGTGTGTCCCGTGAGCCGGGCCTCGACGAGCCGGCCCGCCGCGTCGTAGCGGAAGTCGGGTCCGTCGGGCCCGCCCTCCTCGCCCGTGAGGAACTCGTCCACCACGGCGCCCGACCGCGAGCGGGTGACCGCGCTGGTCCGCTCCGTCCCGTCCGCGAGGACCCAGTTCTTGGCGGTGATCCGCCCGGCCTCGTCGCGGGCCACGGAGAGCCGCATGCCGTTGGCGTAGCGCACGCTCCGCAGCGAGCCCGCGTCGTCGTGCGCGGTCGAGGCGAGCTGCCTGCCGTCCAGCACGACCGCCAGGACCCGGCCGGCGTCGTCGTACCGCGTCCGCTGGGTCTGGGTGGCGCCGGACGGCGGCGTCACCTGCTGGAGTTCGGCCCGCCCGGCCCGGTCGTACGCGGTACGGGTGCGGGTGCCCCGGCCGTCGGTGTAGCTCACGGTGCGACCGAGCAGGTCGACGGTGCTGGTGACGGAGTGGTCGTGCTGGGTCGCCTTCAGCGTCAGCGGGTCGCCGCCGTGGGCGCTGTCGTAGTCGACGCTCCAAGCGGGCAGGGCGGCGTTGCCCGGCATGGACATCCGGCTGATCCGGCCCCGGTCGTCGTACGTGACGCAGGTCCAGTCGGGCCCGCCGAAGTTCACCGCGACCGGCAGGCCGCGTGCGCTGTAGACGAACTTCTCGACCCGCGCGGTCCCGTCGGCCGCGGTGGGCAGGGTGATGGAGCGGGGCAGACCGCGCTGGGCGACCGGGTCGTTCCCGGCGGTGCAGGGGTTGTCCGCGCTCTCCGCCGGCCCGTAGTAGCCGTAGGTCTTGCGGGTGCCGTTGGCGAGGATCTCCGCGACCGGACGGAAGGCTTCGTCGAACTCGTATCCCGTGGTCAGGGCGAGGCCGTCGGGGTCGGTGACCAGCGCGGTGGGGAGGCCCATCTCGTTGAGCCGGGTCAGTGCGACCAGGGGCGGCACTCCGCGGGAGTCCGCCCGTACGGTCGTCAGGCCCTCGGGGCCGAGGGTCGTCGTGGTGGCGGGGACGGCCTCGCAGCCCTTCGGGGCGGGCGAGACGGGCCGCAGGTCCGGGCCGAAGCACGCGCGCGGTCCCGGGCCGTACTCGCCGACGGGCATGCCGGAGGCGTCGTGGACGGTCGTGGTCAGCCGGCCCGCCGGATCCGTCGTCGACTCCGGCTGGTCGGCGGCGGTCCAGGTGGACCGGGTGGTGCGCCGGGTGCCGTCGGTGTCCGTCGTCGTGCGGCCCGCGGTGTCGTGGGTGACCCTGCGGGCCCAGCCCTGCGGGGTCCGCACCCCCGCGACGCCGACCTCCGTGGCGCCCCGGGTGTAGGTGTAGTCGCGTCGTGGCCGCGCGTCGCCCGTGGCCGCCGTCCCGTCCGGGGCCGGCCCGGTCACCCGGCTCGCCGCGGCCGATCCCGGCCGGTAGTCGATCCGGTACCGGGCGGCCTCGGTGTCGCGTCCCGCGCCCGCCGCGATCCAGTCCATGACCAGCGGCGGCCGTACGGCCGCGAGCAGATCGCCGGATGTGTAACCGAAGTCGGTGGTCTCGGTGCCGGGGTTGACGAAGCGGCTCAACTTACCGTTGCGATAGTGCAGTTGGGTGGTGCCGGCGCCGGGCACATGGACCGCGCACACAAAGCCGGCCGGTGCGGCGGCGTCCGCGCAGTCGTCGCTGCCCGCGTAGCGGAACGTGATCCCGGCGTCCTCGGCGGCCTCGATGCCCGCGGCCGGTCCCGCGGACGCTTCGGCGTTCCCGCGTCCGGCCCCGGCGGCCGGGCCCTGCCGCGGCGCGTCCGGCGCGGTCGCGCCGGCGGCCCCGGGGGCCGTGACGGCCCGAGGCGAAACCTGAGCGCCCGGAGCACCCGAAGAGCCCGGGGTGCCCGGAGCACGCGAAGCGCCCGGAGCGCCCGCCGGGGCGTCGCCGCCCTGTCCGGCGGCCGCGGGGGTGACGGTCCAGCCCGGCGGAAGCACCTCGGCGTCCGTCCGCAGCCAGGACGCGGGTACGGGCGCGCTGCGCCCGGCCCGGGAGGCCCACAGCCCGACCTGCCGGCCGTTCGCCGGGCGTCGATGCTCGACCTGGACGGCGTACGAGCGGCCGGACTCCAGCCTCACCGGACGGCCGTAGGCCGGGCGGTCGCCCGAGGCGTCGGCGCCCTTCCAGTCGTCGAGGAGCGGCTTGCCGTCGACCAGGATCCTGAGACCCCCGTCGTAGGCGCCGCCGAGCCGGTACGTCCCGTCGGCGGGCACGGTGAGCCGGCCGGTCCACGCGACCCGGAACGCGGCGTCCGGCTCCGTGTCGGGCAGGGCGCTCCCGCCGCCCCAGCGGAAGTCGACGCGGGCGTCGGCGCGTACGGCTCCGGGCTTCTCGTCCGCGCCGATCCCGGCAGCCGAGTCGCCCGCGTAGTACGAGCCGGTGAGGCCCGACGACGCGGCCACGGCCTGGGAGTTGTACGTGAAGGTCGCGCCCAGGGGGCCGGCGCCGGTGGACGCCTGGGCCGTGTCGACGGAGGCGGTCGCGTTGCCGGTGGCCAGGTTCACCGTGACCGGACCGAGTGCGTCCGTGGGGGCCGGGCCGCCCTCCGGCTGCGCCCCGAGCCGTTGGTTCACCGTGAAGCCCCGGGCGGCGGCGTCCTCACCGACCCGGCCGGAGGAGTCCTTGGTCCGCACGGTCCAGGTGTACCGGCCGCCGTCCTTCAGGACTCCTGCAGGAACCTGCCAGCGGGGCGAGGAGACCCAGCCCGAGGAGGTGACCTGACCGGTGCGGGGGGTGTCGCCGGTCGCCACCACGAACTCGTAACGGGCCCTGCCCGCACGGCGGTCGGCGACCAGCTCCGGCCGGACGCCGCTCAGCACCGCCCCGTCGGCCGGTCCGGTCGCCGCCGCCCGCGCGGCGCCCTTGACCGGGGCCGTCGTGCCGAACGTCCCGGCGGGCCAGGCCGGCCGGTCACCGGCGCCGGCCGGGGCGGGCAGCAGCGGCACGCGGGTCGCGTCACCCCTCGCCGCGGTCCCGGCCGAGGCCGGGAACCCCGCGCCGAGCAGCGTGAACGACAGTGCCGTCGCCCCGGCCGCCGCCAGCGCTCTGATTCTCCTGGTGTGAGCCATGCCCAGTCACCGCTCCAAAGGAAAGGGGGGAAAGCACCGCCCAGCGGCGCTGAAGTTCCTACCGGCCCGATGCTTCCAGCGGCTCGATCCCGGCCGTAGTCCGCAGAAACAATTTGCATACGGTTCCGGTGGCTGAACGGGGCGAACTCGAACTACGGTACCGATCGTGACCATTCGCATACTCCTCGCCGACGACCAGGAATCCGTACGCGTCGGATTCCGCCTCATCCTGGATTCCCAGCCCGACATGGAGGTGGTCGGCGAGGCGTCCGACGGTCTCCAGGCCGTCGAACTCGCCGCGAAACTCAACCCGGACGTCGTGCTCGCCGACATCCGCATGCCGCGCCTGGACGGTCTGGAGGTCACCCGGCGGCTCGCCGGGCCCGAGGCCGAGAACCCGATGCGGGTGGTGGTGGTGACGACCTTCGGACTCGACGAGTACGTCCACACCGCGCTGCGCAACGGCGCCTGCGGCTTCCTGCTGAAGCGCTCGGGGCCGACGCTGCTGGTGGAGGCGGTGCGCGCCGCGATGGCGGGCGACACGCTGATCAGCCCCTCGCTCACCGTCAGCCTGCTGCAGCACCACCGGGACGCCGGCCGGCCCAAGTCGGCCGAGCCGCTGGACGCGCTGACGGGCCGGGAGACGGAGATCGCCCGGCTGGTCGCCAAGGGGATGACCAACGCGGAGATCGGGGCCGAGCTCTTCATCTCGGCCGGTACGGCCAAGACGCATGTCGCCAACGTCCAGCGCAAGCTGGACGTCCGCAATCGGGTCGGCATCGCCGCCTGGATCTGGGGCAACGGCCTGGAGGAATAGGGCCTTTCGTCCGGCGACCGACGACGCCGCCGCAGGTGCGCGCACCGGGCCCGCTATCCCGGCGTGATCCGGACGGGGACCCGGGCCCGGTGGGCCTGAGCCCGCCGGCGGGGCGGCCCGGCTCCGGACCGTCTGGAGCCGGGTCCGGAGCCGCTCGGGTCACACCGGCGCGCAGACCCCTTTCATGCTGTCGATCAGAGCGAGCACGGCGCGGGCGGACGGCAGGATCATGCGTCCCTCCCGGGTGAGCCGCGCCCCGGTGGAGTCGCGGGTGAAGAGTTTGGCGCCCATCATCTGTTCCAGACACTTGATCTGATAGCTGATAGCCGGCTGCGAATATCCGAGTGCCTTCGCCGCCTGATCCATACGCCCGATCTCGGCCACGAACACAAACGCCCGGAACTCACGCTCATGCATCAGTTCCCCCTGTCTCTCGATGGAGCACAAGCGATTGCCAGCGAGTCCGGTGTTCGACCGCCGAATCCACTGGAATTGCTGTCCACTTTCAGCCCACCGGGGGACGAGGGCAATGGAGGGTGCAGGAAGCTGCACGGGCAAAGTCCGGGCCGGACCCCGGCGCAGACCGAAGGCGCCCTCCCGGGGGATCGGAGGACGCCTTCGGAGCAGGGGTGCGTCCGTCAGCCGTGGCTGATGGCCGCGAGGACGTTCAGTCGAGCGCCGCGCCGGGCCGGGGCGATCGAGGCGATGACCCCGACCACGGCCGCGCCCACCACGTAGGCGAGCATCTGCCCCCAGGGCAGCGACAGTTGGTTGACGCCCTGGTCTTCCATGCCGCGAGCCACCGCGAGGCCGAGCGCCCCGCCCACGACAACACCGAGCACCGCGCCGAAGAGCGAGATCACCACCGACTCGGTCATGATCATGCGCATGGTCTGGCCGCGGCTGAGGCCGATCGCCCGCAGCGTCCCCATCTCCCGGGTCCGCTCCAGGACCGACAGGGCCAGCGTGTTCACGATGCCGAGGACCGCGATGAGCATGGCCACCCCGAGCAGCGCCTGCACGATGGTGAGCATCATGGCGAACCCGCCGCTGAACATCTCGATCACATCGGCGCGGGTCTGCACGGTGACTTCGGGGCTGCCCTTGAGCCGGTTCTCGATCTGCGACCGGACCTGGCTCTCGTCCGCCCCGCCGGCCAGCTGGAAGTACGCCTGCGAGGGCTGCTTGGAACGGAAGCCCGCCTCGGCGTCCGCCCAGGGCACGACCATCCCGTTCGACAGGGTCGAGTCCGCGAAGACCCCGGCCACCCGGTAGGTGTGGGAGTCACCGCGCTGGAGCTGGACCTCGATCCGGTCGCCGACCTTCGCCCCCCGGCTCTTCGCCGTGCTCTCGTTCACGATCACGGCCCCGGCGGGCAGGGTCTCGATGCTCCCGTCCACCCGCTTCAGGCCGAGCACCTCGCGGGCCTTCGCCCAGTCCTGCCAGGAGGCGACCGCCTGGTTCTCCTTGCCGATCTTCGCCGTGTCCATGGTGGCGGCGGCGACGTTCCGCACCCCGGGCACCTGGGCGATCCCGGCCAGGGCCTCCGGAGCGATCGAGGCGGAGGACGCCGAACCCGCTTCGCCCATGGCCACCAGTTCGGCCTTGAGGTCCCGCTTGATGTCGCCGGCGACGCTGTTCTCGGCCGAGACGGCCACGGTGCTGATGGCCGTGACCAGCGCCACGCCGATCATCATCGCCGAAGCGGTGATGGCCGTACGGCGCGGGTTGCGGGCCGAGTTGCTGCGGCCGAGCGATCCCGGCGTAGAGCGGGCGAACACCGCGCCGAGCACCTGGACCGACGGCTTGCTGAACAGCGGGGTGAGCAGGGAGACGCCGACGAAGGCCAGCAGCACGCCCGGGATGATCAACGAGGCTCCGCCGGACCCGAAGAGCCCGAGGGCCAGGAGAAGGGCGCCGAGGCCGAGCATGATCCCACCGGTCCAGGTCTGTCCCCGGTGCCTGCCCTGCGGTGCGGCGGCGGCGCGGATCACCGCGATGGGGGCGACCTTGGAGGCCCGTACGGCGGGGAAGAGCGCGGACAGCATCGTCACGAGGATGCCCACGGCGAACGAGGTGACCACCGCTCCGGTGGGCACGCCCAGCCCGGCGACCTGAAGCCCGTCGGTGGACGAGGCCATCATGTCGGCCCCCAGGGCCCCGATGCCGACCCCGGCGGCCAGTCCCAGGACCGACGAGACGAGGCCGACCACGAACGACTCCACGAGCACGGAGTTGATCATCTGCTTGCGGCTGGCGCCCAGGGCCCGCAGCAGGGCCAGTTCGCGCATCCGCTGGGCGATGATGATCGAGAAGGTGTTGACGATCAGGAAGATGCCGACGAACACCGCGACACCGGCGAAGCCGAGGAGCAGCATGCCCATCATGTCCAGCATGCCGCGGGACTTGTCGGAGGCCTTCTTGGCCAGCTCCTTGCCGGTCAGCACGTCGTAGCCGCCGCCGAGCTGCTTGCCGAGCGCCGCCTGTACGGTGCCGGCGGCGGCGCCGTCCGCGAGCGTGACCTTGATGCCGGAGAAGCTGTCGGCCCGGCCCAGCATGAGCCGCTGCGCGACCGGATCGGTGAAGGCCACCGTCTGCTCGCCACCGATGGAGTCCCGGTCGCCGGAGTAGCCGAAGACTCCGGCCACCACGAACGTCCGGCGGGGCTCGTTCGTCAGCACGCCGACCCGGTCGCCGACCTTGAGCCCGGCCTTCTCGGCGAGGCCGGCGTTGACGGCCACCTCGTCGGCCGCGCGCGGTCCCTGGCCCGAGCGGAGCTTGATCAGCCCGCTCTCACCGCGCCAGCTCTCGCCGTAGCGGGGGCCGCCCGTACCGGGCACCACCTTGCCGTCCTTGCCGATGGCCCGCGCGCCCTCGGCGAGCACCAGCCCGCGCGCCTCGGCGACGCCGTCGACCTGGGAGGCCCGCTGGACCGCCGCGGCGTCCACCGGGGGAACCACCGCGGTCTCGCCCTCGGCCTCCACCGCGGGCTTCAGCGCCGCGTGCAGGTCGATGTCGGCGTAGGCGCCGGTGAACTGGGCGTCGATGGAGCGGTTCAGGGTGTCCTTGATGACCATGGAACCGGATACGAACATGACCGCCAGGACGACCGCGAGGCCCGACAGGACCAGCCGCAGCTTCCGGGACAGCAGGCTCTTGAGAGTGAAGGTCAGCATCACGCGGCCCCGGTCCTGCCGTCGAGCGAGCGCATCGTGTCGATGACCGCGTCCGCGGTCGGCTCGCTCAGCTCGGTCACGACGCGGCCGTCGGCCAGGAAGATGACCCGGTCCGAGTACGACGCGGCGCGCGGGTCGTGCGTCACCATGACCACCGTCTGGCCGAGCGACCGCACCGAGTCCCGGAGGAATTCGAGCACCTCGGTGCCGGACACGGAGTCCAGGTTGCCGGTCGGCTCGTCGGCGAAGATGACCTCGGGCTGGGAGACCAGGGCCCGGGCGCAGGCGACGCGCTGCTGCTGCCCGCCGGAGAGCTCGGTGGGGCGGTGCCCCAGCCGGTCGGCGAGGCCCACCGTGTCGACCACCCGGTCGAACCAGTCCTTGGACGGCTTGCGCCCCGCGATCGACAGCGGCAGCAGGATGTTCTCCTCGGCCGTCAGCGTCGGGAGCAGGTTGAACTGCTGGAAGATGAAGCCGATCCGGGTGCGGCGCAGCAGCGTCAGCTCCTTGTCGGACATGTCGCTGACCCGGGCGTCGCCGATGAAGACCTCGCCCTCCGTCAGCGTGTCCAGACCCGCCAGCGTGTGCATGAGCGTGGACTTGCCGGAACCGGAGGGCCCCATGATGGCGGTGAACTCACCGGCGGCGAAGTCGACGTCCACTCCGCGCAGTGCGGCGACCTGTGCCTCTCCCTTGCCGTACAGCTTCGTCACACCGACAGCTCGCGCCACGGTCTGACGCTTGGTCATCGTCGGAATGGTCACGGTCATGACTCACACTCCCCACACGGGTTGATTCGGACAGTCCATGACCGGAGCACTGTGCACCGTGTCCGGCGGTTGCCAAGGAGCCTAGGAGTCGCCTGGATACGGCCACATCTCCCGAACGGCATAGATGATCCTTGCCGCGATGCGGCGATCCGAGCACAGATCGAACTCTTGAAACCAGGCATGTGCCGAACGGCAGAGCCCGCCTAACGTGCCGACCGGATGAAGCGCTCCCGGCGTCACGGCACGGAGGACGGGCATGACCGGCACACAGACCCTTTCCAAGTACTGGATGCTCACCAACGAGTTCACCCAGAACCCCTATCCCGTGCTCGAACACGTGCGGAGCGAGGGCCCGGTGCGCGAGCTGTCGTTCCCGGACGGCGGACGGGCCTGGGTGGTGACCCGGTATGAGGAGGCGAAGGCGGCCCTCGCCGACCCCCGCCTCAGCCGTGACATCCATGTGCACTACCGCCTGATGTCCGAGCGCACGGGGCGCGCGCTGACGCCCCCGCCCGAGGAGGCGAACCACCTCGCCAACCTGGAGCCGCCCCGGCACACCCCGCTGCGCCGGGCGATCAGTTTCGCGTTCACCCCGCGCCGGGCCGAGGCCCTGCGGCCGAAGGTGGAGCGGATCGCCGACGACCTCCTGGACCGGCTCGGCTCAGACCCCGAGGCGG
This sequence comes from Streptomyces sp. McG3, assembly GCF_018619185.1. Taxonomy (GTDB): domain Bacteria; phylum Actinomycetota; class Actinomycetes; order Streptomycetales; family Streptomycetaceae; genus Streptomyces. The sequence continues at coordinate 76,344 of NZ_JAAXYC010000001.1, forward strand.
AGCTGATCGCCGGGTACGCCGACCCGCTGCCCGTCATCACCATCGCCGAGCTGATGGGCGTACCCGCCGACGCCTGGCCGGACTTCCTGCGCTGGTCGACCGCGTTGCGCACGCACTCCCCCACGGACAGCTCCGGGGTCCTGGACCGCAACGTCCAGGAGCTGTCGGCCTACATGGCCGACCTGATCGCCCGCAAGGAACGCGAGCCGGGCGAGGACCTGCTCTCCGCGCTGATCCACGCCGCCCCGGAGAACCGCCTCACCAGCACCGAGATCCTCTCCACCGGCTTCGCCCTGATGACCGGCGGCAACGACACCACCGCGAGCCTGGTCGGCGGGGTGATCGCCGCCCTGCTCACGCACCCCCGGGAGCGGACCCGGCTGCTGGCCGACTCCGGCCGCTGGGGCAAGTCGATGGACGAGCTGATCCGCTACGTGAGCCCCATCAGCAACGCCCTGCAACGCGTCACCACCGAGCCGGTCGACGTGGGCGGCGTGACCATCCCGGCCGGCGAGGTCGTCGTCGTCTGCGTCATGTCGACCAACCGGGACACCGGCCAGTTCCCCGGCCACCCCGACCGGCTCGACCTCGACCGGGTCAAGCCCGCCCACCTCAGCTTCGGCTTCGGCATCCACTACTGCTCCGGCGCCCACCTGGCGAAGGTCATCACGGAGGTCTCCGCCCGCCGGCTCTTCGAGCGCTTCCCGGCGGCCCGGCTCGCGGTCGACCCGTCCCTGCTGCGCTACCAGCAGAACGTGGTGGTGCGCCCGTTGGAGGCGCTGCCGGTCCTGCTGCGCCCCTGACCCGGCGGGAGTGCCGGGCGCCGGGTCACGGTGTCCGGCGCATCGCCGTGTAGAGCGCCCTGAGCGTGAGGATCGCGCTGACCGCGAGCACGTGGTAGCCGATGAGCGGGTACAGCTCCAACTGGCTCGACACCCTCGGTCCCCTGCCGGTGCCGAACACCATCAGCAGCACCCCCATCAGACCGGTGCAGGCCGCCATCAGGGTCACCATCACCTGGTGGATCAGCCCGGAGACGAACCGGCGCTCCCGTTCGTCCGCGAGCACCCGGACCCGGATCCCGAGCCGCCCCTCCTCCAGTGAGGCGCTGATGCGCTCGGCCCGCCGCGGCAGCCGCCGCAACATCGGGAGCACCGACAGCAGCTCCTGGGTGGCCGCCTGCGCCACGGTGGCGAAGACCCCGCCCGGGGCGCTCTTCCCGCCCTCCCCCTTCGGCTTCCCGTAACCGATCCGGTCGGCCAGCAGCCCGAGGGCGAACCCCCGTGCCTCGTCGAGGATGTTGAACCCCGGGGCGAGGCGGGTGAGGGTCCCCTCGATCGTGGCGAGCGCCCGGAACACCGCCGCCACCTCGGGCGGCACCGCGAGGCCGAACCGCGCGAACATGCGGAACAGCGCGGTGAACATCTCCGTGTCGGGCTGGGCCGCGGCCCCCAGGTGACGTGCCATGAAGCGCCCCAGCTCGCGCTCCAGCAGCAACTGGTCCGGTATCAGCTCCTCGTGCGTCGTGGCACGGGTGCCGAGCAGACTGATCACCGCGTCGTGGAGCCCGGCGGGGTCACCTCGGCCCACCGCCACCAGCAGTTCCTGGATGGAGATCTGCACCGACGGGTCGATGCGTCCGACCGAACCGAAGTCGATGAGCCCGATGCGCCCGTCGTCCAGCAGCAGTATGTTCCCGGGGTGCGGGTCGGCGTGGAAGACGCCCACCCGGAGGATCTGGTGGAGCATCGAGCCGATCGCCGTGCGGGCCAGCGTCTCCCGGTCGAGACCGGCCCTGTCGGCGGCCGCCCCCGCCCGGTCGAAGGTGACGCCCTCCATCCACTCCTGCACCAGGACCCGGTCCGTGGTGAACGCGTAGTGCACCCGGGGGATGCGCACCGGCGCGTCCGCCTCGTAGCCGCCGGTCACCTTGGCCACGGTGGACGAGTTGCGCGCCTCGATCCGGAAGTCGAGCTCCTCCCGTACGGACTCGGCGAACCCGTCGCCCAGTTCGCGCAGGCCGAGCACCTGCGCCGAGCGCAGCCGGCTCTGCAGACCGCGGCTGATGGAGAGCACGATGTCCAGGTCCCGCTCGACGGCCTCCCGGATGCCGGGCCGCTGGATCTTGACGACGACCGTGGGGCCGCCGCTCAGCCGGGCCCGGTGGACCTGGGCGATGGAGGCGGCCGCCAGGGGCTTGTGCTCGATCCAGTCGAAGACCTCGGAGACCGGCTTCCCCAACTGCTTGCGCAGCACCGCCTCGACCTCGGGCCAGGGCGCCGGGGGCACATCGCTCTGCAGCCGGCTCAGCTCGTCGATGAAGTGCGCGGGCAGCAGATCCCGCCGGGTGGAGAGCACCTGGCCGAGCTTGACGAACGCGCCCCCGCACTCCTCCAGCGCCATCCGCGCCGAGGCCGCGCACTGCTCTCCGTACGGTCCGGGCTGCATCGCCCGGTGCCAGGCGCTCCGACCGCGCAGCACCCGGCCCAGACCGTGCTTCACGAAGATCCGGCTGATCCGGGAGTAGCGGCGGGCCCGCCGCATCCGGTCCCCGAGGCCGCGCACCAGGTGCAGTGGCCGGGCCCAGCTGCCGTGCGGCAGGAACACCTCCAGAACCACCAGAGCGGCCATCGCGGCGAACAGCGCCAGCGGGATCTGCATGGTGGAGAGCGCGCCCAGGTCCTTCTCGCTGTTCCGCATCAGCCGGCCGTACACCGCGAGGGCCCCGACCCCCACCAGGCCCGCGCCGAACGCGCGCAAGGGGCCGACCCTGATGCCCAGGAGCCGCCGCGAGGCCGTGGAGACGCCGAAGGCGAGCAGGCCGAGCAGGACCACGGCGGTCAGGGCGAGGAGGAGGACGAGGGGCAGGTCGTTGAAGACGCCGTCGGCCAGTACTGCCATGAAACCGCTCCCTCGGTAGGTCGCGGGCCACCCTAGGCGCAACTGCTGCGAGGACTCGGGGATGTGGCAGCTTCATGCAAGGGCGGCGGTCGCCGCTCCACCCGGGCGGCCTTGCGGATTTCTGTACCGCGCCATGAGGAACCCTCTTCGGGAGGTGAGAGAAACACGCACAGATTCCTCCGGAAGACCGCCCGACTCTGTGACCGCGGGGCCTCGGAGAGGCCCGTTCCGCGAACAGAGGAGGCACCATGCGTGAAGGTCCCAACTCCCCTGTCCAGGTGCAGCACCCGCTGGAAGTGCTGGAGGACATCGAGGAAGAGGCGTCGAGGAACACCGAGGGACTGCTGTACGCCGCTCCCGCTCCGTGGGCCCAGCTGCTCGCCCAGTATGTGGACTCCCTCAACGAACTCGTCGCCCAGGGGCACGAGTTCAACAGACCCGCCGAGATACACACCCTCGACGAGGGGCACGCCGGCGGCTGTGGCTGACCGGGGCCGGACAACGCCTTCGGGGCCCGTCCCCCTCCTGGGGACGGGCCCCGAAGGGGCGGGCGAACCGGCGTCAGGCGACGGCGAGTCCCGCCCCGCGCAGCTCCTGGGCGAAGAGCCGGACCAGGCTCGGGAAGCGGTAGCACGGCCAGCGGTCGCCCCCGGCGCTCCAGCCCTCCACCAGCCGGGCGTCGGTCAGCTGCTCCAGGACTTCCTCCGCCTCCTCGCACCCCGTGCCGAGGAGGGCCGCCGCGTCGGGTGCGGTGAGCTGCGGCGGTCCGCCCGCGGCCAGGCGGACGAACGCCTCGGCCAGCCGGACCGGCAGGCCGTCCACGACATGGCGCAGCCCCGCCGTGACGTCCAGGCTGCCGAGCCGCAGCTCGCCGAGGCGCCGGTGCCCGTACGCCAGGCGCCCGGCGAGCCGGGTGGTGGACCACTGCGGCCGGGCGACGAGTCTGGCGGCGGCGATCCGCAGGGCCAGCGGGAGACGGTCGCAGAACTCGGCGATGCGGACGACGGCTTCGGGGTCCTCCGCGATCCGGGCGGGGCCCACGATCGCGGTGAGCAGACGCACGGCGTCGGCCGGGCCGAGCGGACCGAGCTGCACCACCCGGGTCCCCTCCAGCGAGGCCAGCGGGGCGCGGACGCCGGTGACCACGGTGCGGCTCGGCCCCCCGCCCGGGAGCAGCGGCCGGACCTGGGCGTCGTCGGTCACGTTGTCGAGGACCACCAGCGCCCGCCGTCCGGTCAGGAGCGTGCGGTAGAGCTGGACCCGCTCGTCGAGCGTCCCGGGCAGCCGGTCCGGATCCGCGCCCAGCGCGCGCAGGAACCAGCCGAGGACCTCCCGGGGCCGGCGCGCACCGCTCCCGGAGCGCAGGTCGGCGTAGAGCCGACCGTCCGGGAAGGCGTCGCGGCAGTGCTCGGCGGCGTACAGCGCCAGGGCCGACTTGCCCGTGCCCGGCGCGCCGGTGACCACGACGTCCCGCTGTTCGCGCAGTGCGGCGAGCACGGCCTCCAGCTCCGCGGCCCGGCCGGTGAAGTCGCCGGGGGCGGCAGGCAGGAGCGACGGCACGAGGCCGGCGGCCCGGCCGCCGTCCGGCGCCGGACCGGCGTCCCGCACGGGACCGGCCGGCGCGCTCCGCACCCGCTCGGGGGCCGGCGGCGTGGGCAGGGCGCCCCGGAGGATCTCCTCGTACAGTCCGCGCAGGGCCGGGCCCGGGTCGATGCCCAGCTCCTCGGCGAGGACGCGGCGTCCCGCCTCGTACAGCGCGAGCGCCTCCGCCTGCCGGCCGCACCGGTACAGCGCGGTCATCAACTGGCCGCGCATGCCCTCCCGCAGAGGATGGCGCGCCACCTGTCGGGTGAGGCCGGGCACGGTCTCGGTGTGCCGGCCCAGGGCGAGCGCCGCCTCCGTCTGGTGCTCCACGGCGCAGAGCCGGGCCTCTTCCATCCGGGGCGCCTCCGCCCCGGCCAACTGCTCGGTGACTCCCGTGAGGGCGGGCCCCCGCCAGAGGGCGAGGGCCGCCGCCAGTCCGCGTTCGGCCTCCGCGTACCGGCCGGCCCGCAGGTCCGCGTCGCCCGCGCCGGCCAGACTCCGGAAGGTCCCCCAGTCGACCGTGGAGTCGCCGATGTCCAGGCGGTATCCGGGGCCGCTGCGCTCCAGCCGGACCCCGGCCCCCATCCGGGTGCGCAGCCGCGAGACGTAGGTGTAGAGCTGGTTGACGCTGCTCGCGGGCGGGTCCCAGCCCCACACGAACCTGATGAGCCGTTCGTCGGTCACGACCTTGCCGTGGGCCAGCAGCAGGGCGGCGAACACGGTGCGCTGCTTGTTGCCGTCGAGGGCCACCACGCGCGCCCCGGTCTCGGCCGACACGGAGCCGAGCAGGGTGAAGTGCATGGTCTCTCCTCGCTGCGCGGACCCGCTCCGGACGCTGGGCCACCCGCCGCGAAACGCTACGGAACGGGACTTCTCCAGCGATGTCGGAAGGATTTCGCGGCCGCGAAAGCGAGACGAAACCGCCGGAAAAAGCGGCCGTCGTAGCTTTCTCGGCATACCGCGTGGCAAGCCTCACGGGCCGGACCACGCCAGACCCACTTCAGGAGAGTGCCGTGCAGCACTTCGTCTTCACCTCGGCCAGGACAGTCGTCGCCACGGGCGCGGTACTGCTCGTGGCTGCCATCGGATCCGCAGCGTTCACGGCCCCGCCGGCGGACCGGGTGGTCACCGGGGCGGCCGCGGACGACCCGTGGACCTCCGTGCAGGGCGACGACCCCTGGACGTGACGCCCCGGCGGGCGGGGCCCCTCACGGCCGTACGAGTTCGATGAGCCCCGGCGAGGCGATCTGCTCGCGCCGGCCGAGCGCGGCCAGCAGCAGGGTCGTCCGTTCCCGCCAGTACGGTGCGCCGACCCCGGCGAAATGGTCGCCCGCCGCCCGGAAGCAGACAGCGGCCCCGTCCCGGTCGCCGAGCAGGGCGCGCACACAGCCCAGGGCCATCCCGGCCCTCGCCTCCAGATACCGGTCCGGGACCTTGACCGCGGCCGACAGGGCCAGCGCGAGCACCGCCTCGGCCTCCTCGTACCTGTCCTGGCACCACAGCGCCTCGCCCAGGGTCCGCAGCGCGTGGGCCTCACCGCGCCGGTCGCCGCTGCCGCGGACGAGTTCCAGCGCACGCCGGCACGCCTCCTCCGCCCGGACGCCCTCACCCTGGTGGATCAGCGCCTCGGCGAAGCGGACGGTGCTCTGCGCCTCTCCGCGTACGCTCCCCAGCCCCCGGCTGCGGGCGACCGCCTCGGCCGACAGCAGCAGGCCCGCCCTCGGCCGCCCCCGCTCCAGCTCGATCTGGGCCAGCAGGCCGAGGACATGGGTCTCCGCGTACCGGTCGCCGACCCTGCGGAAGATCACCAGCGAGCGCCGGCCCAGGTCCCGTGCGACGTCCAGGTCCCCGCGGTGGCGGGCGCACAGCGCCTGGTTGCGGAGCACCAGGGCCCGCCCCTTCTCGCCGTTCTCCCGCTGCGCCTCATCCAACTCCTCGAACAGCTTCCACGCCTGGTCGAGGAAGGCGGCGGCCTCGTCGAACTCCCACCGGATGATCCCGAGCGTGCCGAGGGACTGCAGCATCACGGCCTCGCCGAGCCGGTCGCCCGACTCCCGTACGGCGTCCAGCGCGCGCTCGCCGCAGAAGCGCCAGTCCTCCAGGTAGTTGCGGTTCTGCAGGAGAGTGACACTGGTGATCGCCAGGTCCCAGGCGTAGCCGGCCTCGCCCTCCCGGGCGGTCTGGTCGACCAGGGCGATGACGGAGGCACGCTCGCTCTCGAACCACTCCATCGGGTCCTCCAGCAGGCTCTCCGTCAGCCGCGCCGACAACGGCCACGGGCGGGCCGTCCCGTGGATGATCGTGTAGTCGCCCCCGTACACCCGGCGATGGGCCTCCGACGCGAGACCGAGCCACGCGCCCGCCGCGCGGCGCAGGGCCGCGCGCCGCTCCTCCTCCGTGTCCTCGGCGAGGGCCAGTTCCCGGGCGAACAGCCTCGGGAGATCCTGGAAGCGGTAGCGCACCCTGCCGGTCGTGAAGGGGAGCGGCACCAGCATCTGGGCGTCGACGAGCTCCTCGATGAGGTCCTCCGCGTCGATCGGGTCGATGTCGAGGAGGGCGGCCCCGGCCCAGGAGGCGAAGTCGGGCACGTTCAGGGAGCCGAGCAGCCGGAACATCCGCGCGGTGGCGGCCGGCAGATCGCGGTAGCTCAGCCGCAGGCCCGCCCGCACACCCCGTTCGTCCGGACTGAGTTCGTCGAGCCTGCGGTGCTGGTCCTCCAGCCGCTCGACCAGGGTGCGGACCGACCAGTGGGGTTTGGCGGCGAGCCGGGCGGCCGCGATGCGCAGGGCGAGCGGCAGCCGGTCGCACAGGGCCGCGAGGCGGGCCGCGGCCACCGGGTCGGCGGCGAGCCGGCCGTCCGCGGCGACCTTGGAGAGCAGCGCGATCGACTCCTCGTGTCCCAGTGCGCCGAGGTGCAGGGGGACGAAGGCGTAGTCGCCGGCCAGGGCTCCGCCCATGGGGTCGCGGCTGGTGACCAGCACGCAGGAGAGACCGGAACCGGGCAGCAGGGGCTGTATCTGCCGGAAGGAGCGCGCGTTGTCGAGCACGATCAGGACGCGGCGGCCGTCCAGGACGCTACGGAAGAGCGTGGTCCGCTCGTTCGGGTCCCCGGGGATGTCGGATCCGGGCACTCCGAGCGCGCGCAGGAACCGGTCGAGCACCGCCCCGGCGCGCCGGGGTGCCTCCTCGTCGTATCCGCGCATGTCGGCGAAGAGCTGGCCGTCCGGGAAGCGGCCGACGGCCTGGTGCGCCCAGCGGATGGCGAGCGCCGTCTTGCCCACGCCCCCGATGCCGGTGATCGATCCGACGGACAGCGCCGATCCGCCCACATGATCCAGCAGGCGGTCCAGGGAGGCCAGTTCACTGCTCCGCCCGGTGAACGAGAGCACGTTGAGGGGCAGATGGGCCGGCACCGCCACCGGGGGGACCGGCAGCACCGGCTCGACGGGCAGGCTGAGGAGCGGGGAGTCGGCCAGGATCTGGTCGTGCAGTTGCCGGAGTGCGGGCCCGGGGTCGATGCCCAGCTCGTCGGCCAGGATCTGGCGGCCCTCGCGATAGGTCTCCATCGCCTCGGCCCGGCGCCCCGAGCGGTACTGGGCCAGCATCAGGTGCGCCGTGGCCTGCTCCCGCAGCGGGTGCTCGCGCACGAAGGGCGCCAGCTCGCCGAGCACCTCCCGGTGCTGGCCCAGTTCCAGGCGCAGCCCCATGTACTCCTCGTACGCGTCGAGCCGCATCTCGGTCAGCCGGGACGCCTCGGCCTCGACCCGCTCGGCCGGGATCCCCTCCAGGGCCGGGCCGCGCCACATGGCGAAGGCCTCGTCGAAGTGGGCGCAGGCCTCCTCGGTCCGGCCGCTGCGGGCGGCCTCCCTGCCCAGCGCCGCCCGTTCCTCGAACTCCACCGCGTCGATGCGGTGTTCGCCGGTGACCACCATGTAGCCGGGGTGGCTGGTGACCAGCATGTCGTCCACCCCGGCCGCCGCCTTGAGCGTCTTGCGCAGGGCCGAGACGCAGATCGCGATCTGGTTGCGCGCGGTCGGCGGCGGGGCCCCGTGCCAGACGGCGTCGGCGAGCTTGTCCACCGAGACCACCCGGTCGGGCGCGAGAAGCAACATGGACATGATCGTGCGCTGACGGGCGCCGGTGAGGACGATCGTCCGCCCTCCGGCGCTGACGTCCAATGGCCCCAGGATCCGGAACACCACCTGAAGCACGAGCTGCCTCCCGATATCGCGGACGGCCTCTGCATGACCCGTTCACTCCGCTTTTGTACTGGTTAACAGGGCGCCGAAGGGCCCGCAACGCGGCTGGCAGCTAGCTGCCAGCCGCGGGCTCCGCCGCAGCCCAGGAGCAGGGCGGGCCGTCTTCCCGGCGTGCCCAGCCGGCCCGGACGGGCACCGCGCCGCGACCGTCGTCCGGCGGGGCCGCGGCCCCGCCCTCGCCGGCCAGAACGGTGAGCAGCGCGACGACGGCGGCGAGCTCCTCCGGGGAGGGGGAGCCGCTGATGACCTTGAGCAGTCCGTCACCAAGTGGCCCGTCGAACGGGGAGATCGGCATGGCTTACTCCTCTACACCGGGGGGTTTCCGTGCTTGCGCGAGGGAAGCGCGGCGTGTTTCGAGCGCAGCATGGCCAGGGCGCGGACCAGGGCGGACCGGGTGTCGGCGGGGTCGATCACATCGTCGACGAGCCCGCGCTCCGCCGCGTAATACGGATGCATCAGTTCGGACTTGTACTCCTTGACCAGTTGCAGGCGCGTCGCCTCGGGGTCGTCCGCCGCCTGGATCCGCCGCCGGAAGACCACGTTGGCCGCGCCTTCCGCACCCATCACGGCGATCTCGTTGGCCGGCCAGGCCAGCGAGAGGTCCGCTCCGATGGAGAGGGAGTCCATCACGATGTACGCGCCGCCGTACGCCTTGCGCAGGATCACCTGCACCCGGGGAACGGTGGCGTTGCAGTACGCGTACAGCAGCTTGGCCCCGTGCCGGATGATGCCCCGGTGCTCCTGGTCGACGCCGGGCAGGAAACCGGGCACGTCGACCAGGGTGACCAGCGGGATGTTGAAGGCGTCGCACAGCTGGACGAACCGTGCGGCCTTCTCCGAGGCGTGGATGTCCAGCACACCCGCGAAGGACTGCGGCTGGTTGGCGACGATCCCGACCACGTGGCCGTCCAGCCGGGTCAGGGCCGTGATGACGTTGGTGGCCCAGCGCTCGTGCACCTCCATGTACTCGCCCTCGTCGACGAGTTCGGAGATCACCTCCCGCATGTCGTACGGACGGCTGCCGTCCAGCGGCACCAGTTCCAGCAGTCGTTCGCACCGCCGGCCGGCCGGGTCCTCCGGGCGCACGGCGGGCGGCAACGCCCGGTTGTTGGAGGGCAGCAGGGACAGCAGGTAGCGGACCTCGGCGAGGCAGGTCTCCTCGTCGTCGTAGGCGAAGTGCGCCACACCCGAGGTCTCCGCGTGGACGTCGGCCCCGCCGAGCCCGTTCTGGGTGATCTCCTCACCGGTGACGGCCCGCACCACGTCGGGTCCGGTGATGAACATCTGCGAGGTGTCCCGGACCATGAAGACGAAGTCGGTGAGCGCCGGGCTGTAGGCGGCGCCGCCGGCGCAGGGTCCGAGCATCACGCTGATCTGCGGGATCACACCCGAGGCACGGGTGTTGCGCTGGAAGATCCCGCCGTAGCCGGCCAGGGCGGAGACGCCCTCCTGAATGCGGGCCCCGGCCCCGTCGTTGAGGGAGACCAGCGGGGCTCCGGCGGCGATCGCCAGGTCCATCAGCTTGTGGATCTTGGCGGCGTGGGCCTCGCCGAGCGCCCCTCCGAAGATCCGGAAGTCATGGGCGAAGGCGAAGACCGTGCGCCCCTCGACCGTGCCCCAGCCGGTCACCACGCCGTCGGTGTGCGGCCTCTTCGCCTCCAGGCCGAAGCCGGTGGCCCGGTGCCTGCGCAACTGCTCGGTCTCCGTGAAGGAGCCCTCGTCGAAGAGGAGCGCGAGGCGCTCGCGCACCGTCAGCTTCCCCTTGGCGTGCTGGGCCCGCGTGGCCGTGTCGACGCCTGCGAGTACCTCGTGACGGATCTGGGCCAGTTCGCCCACCCGGTCATGCATCGTCATACCCGATTCCTCCTGTGGCCCGGGACCGCGACGGTCGCTGTCGACTCTCGCAGCGCGACCGGCTTCGCCCAATAGACGTGACAGGAAAGTGCCGATATGCAGAAGAGACCGCCGAATTCCAGTGCTGTTCACCTTCCTGCCAACATCTGCGCGGCCGGCCCTGCACCAAAGAAAGGAAGTTACTCTCCTGAATCAAAGAACTTGTCGAGAAGGAATGAGACCCGGAAAAATGCGATACAAGCACCTCGCTTTCGTCACGATCGCCGCCGTCGGTCTCGTCCCGGCCCTCGCCACGGCGGCTGTCGCGGCGCCCGCCGCGCCCGCCGTCGGGCAGGGCGCCGAGCGGTCGTGCGGTCCCCTCGACCTGTCGGGTTCGCTCCCGGTGCCCCCGGCCGGGATGTCCGTGCGGCAGACGGTGACCATCGGCGCGGAGTGCGAGCCCGAGCTGGGTCCGGTCCGGTACGTCCCGGCGCCGAGCACCGCGCAGCCGTCGGCACGGAGCGCCGCGGCGCCCCTGGCCACCCGGCAGATCCGCAGCTGGAACGAGATGTTCGACTGCTGCAACATCCGTATGACCGGCCTGTACACGACCGCCGACTGGAACACCGCGGCCGGCCGGATCACCACGGCCGCCACCGGCACGACCCAGGAGTGGAACCGCGAGCCGTGGAACGCCGGCTGGTCGCTGAAATCCGCATCCGGGAACCAGGACTGCGCGACCGACTGTTCCGTCGTCAACCACGAGTCCACCGCCGACTTCACCTACAAGGGAATCTTCGACCCGTCCGGCAACACCTACGCGAACACCCATAGCTCATCCGTGAAACTCCAGGCCGACGCGACCGCCGACTGCACCTTCGACGTGAAGCTGAAGAACACCTTTATCGGGTGGAATTGGCAGCGCGGCTGCGAGTGACCGGAACCCGCTGCGGACGCGCCCGGCCGGTAAAGGGCTAAGAGCTGTCCCGCGATTCCCGGTGGATCAGCGCGCGGCGTCGGATGCGTTGCATCGCAAGGCGGCGGGCGTCCGCGTACCGGATGTACGGGGATGTTCCGACAACGCGGCGAGGTGCCGCAGCTGTCGTCGCGCGCCCGCCGGGAACCGCGGGACAGCGCTCAACCACGGTGAGAGGCCGCCGCGCGCGTCCGGACGGGCCGGGAATCCACGAGTACGTCGCCGAGTTCGCCCGCCGCGTCGATGACGGCACCGAGCAGCAGCCGGCTGGGGGTGGCGGGCATCCGGGGATGCGTTCCGGTCAGGGCGAGTGCGGCCACCACCCGCTTGCCCATGGCCCGCACCGGCACCGCGATCGAAACGGCCCCCGGCACCGTCGCGTCGGGGCCGTGCACCCACCCGCGACGGCGTACGAGCGAGAGCTGCGCGGCGGTGAACCGGGCGCTGCGCAGCCCTTCGTACAGCTCCCCGGGCTCCTCCCAGGCCAGCAGGACCTGGGCGACCGGGCCCGCCCGGAGCGACCGCGCGGTACCGACCGGCAGATCCTCCGCGTCCCCGCCCGTCTCGGTCCGGGCGCCGACGCAGACCTGCATGGCCCCGCTGCGCCGGAACAGCCGCGCGTCCAGCCCCGTCAGGTCCCGCAGCTCCGAGAGCACCGGGGACGCCGCCTTGACCAGCCGGTCGCGCTGCACCTCCACCACCATGTTGCCGAGCCTCGGACCGAGGACGAACCGCCCCCTGAAGTCGCGGGCCAGCAGTCCGAGGCTCTCCAGCCCCAGGGCGATGCGGTGGACGGTCGGACGGGCGAAGCCGCTGCCCGACACCAGCTCCGCCAGCGACACCGGGCCCTTCTCCACCACGTCGAGGAGTGCCGAGGCCTTGTCGAGCACCCCGATGCCGCTGACCCGCTTCGGCTGCCGGGTCGCCACGCTCATCGTTCGCCCGCCGACCGTGCGGGGGCGACCAGGGGTTTGTTCACCGAGACGGTCTCCACGCCCGGGTCGATCCGGCGGATCAGCCCGGCGAGCGTCCGTCCCGGCCCCAGCTCGACGAGCCGGCGGCAGCCGAGCGGACCGGTGAGGGTCCGTACGCTCCGCTCCCACAGCACCGGGGAGGTGAGCTGCCGGATGCAGAGGGCCGACCAGTCGGCTTCGCCCGTGTGCGCCTCGGCGTCGACGTTGGTCACCACCGGCACCGCGGCCGGGGCGAGGACGGTGTCCCGCAGGGACCGGCCGAGCGCCTCCGCGGCGGGGGCCATGTACGGGCTGTGGAAGGCCCCGCCGACCGCGAGGCGGAGCATCTTGCCCCCGATCGACGGCGCCCGGTCCGCGACCTCCCCGATCGCGTCGGGCGAACCCGAGACCACCGTCTGACCGGGGGCGTTGACGTTGGCCACCCACACGTCGGCGCCCGAGGCGCGCATCTCGCCCGCCAGGGCCTCCACCTCGCCCAGCGGGGCCGCCACCACGACGCCCATGGTGCCCTCGCGGGCCCCGGCGGCCTCCCGCATGGCCCGCCCCCTGACCGCGACCAGGGCAGCGGCCCGGCCGACGGTCAGGACCCCGGACGCGACGAGGGCCGCGTACTCACCGAGGCTGTGTCCGGCGCAGCCGGCGACCGGACCGTCGAGTACGCCGTCGCGGACCGCTTCGGCATGGGCCATCAACGCGACGGTGAAGACGGTCAGCTGAGCGAGATCCGTACGCCGGAGATGCTCGTCGGAGGTGTGCAGCAGCAGTTCGGGAAGATCCTCCCCCGTGACGGCGGAGACCTCCTCAGCGATCGCCCACGACGGAGTGTCCCGCCAGGGCGCTCCCATTGCCTGCTTCTGTGTCCCCTGACCGGGAAACACCAGCCCGACCGGTACCTGATTCATGAACCCGCCTTCCGCACGACGCTCTTCGAAGGGCACGCAGGGCCGGCCATCCCACAGGGGGATGACCGGCCTCGTGCGCCGACGGCCAACGGGGGGGGTACCAGCCGCCGGGGAACGGGCCCCCTCGGGGAGTCCCGTTCCTGACACCTCATGAAACGGCGGTACGGCGCGGGCGGCAACGGACCTTTCAGGAAGGTGCCAACGGGCCGCCACGCTCCGGGCCCGATCCGGCAGCCGGTGGCAGCAATCCCAGCTCGGCGGCGCGCACCCCCGCCTGGAACCGGGACTGCGCCCCGAGCAGGGCCATGATCTCCGCGACATGCCGGCGGTAGGTGCGCACGGAGATGGTCAGCTCGCGGGCCGCCACCTCGTCCGTGACGCCGGCCTGGAGCGCGCCGAGTATCTGCCGGGCGAGCGAGGCCCGGTACCGGTCCCCGAACACGGTGCGCTCCCCGGCGGGAACGGCCCGCATCCACACGTTCTCGAAGAGGCTCTGCAGTGTGTTGAGCACCTCCGGGACCCGGATCACCGACGCCCGCCGGCCGACCGCCGAGTCGGCCACCACCAGGGCGGCGCACTCGTCCACGATCAGCGCCTGGAGCGGAGGAACCCGGGCGACCCGGATGGCCACCGGGTTCTCCCTGGTCAACTGCTCCCGCACATAGCCCTCGTCGAGCATGGCCGGGCTGGACAGGAGCCGCACCTGCACCCCCTCCCGGGCCTCGTAGATGAGCTCCCGCTCCGTGCGCTCGGACCGCTCGTCGGAGCCGAGCTTGCGCGCGTGCACGATGTCGATGCTCCGGGACGCGCTCCCGATGAGCTGCTGCGCCTGGTCGAGCACGACGTCGTAGTCGTTGTCGAGACCGGTGATCAGGCTCTCCTGGAGATTGCGGTCCCGGTGCAGCGCGACCGTCGACTCGATCAGCGCCCGTACCTGGAGTAGAGCGCTCTCCAGCTCATCGTCTCCCCCGATGGGCACGTCGTATCCACCTACCTTGATTCAGCCATCAAGATCCCTGGGCGCGATGTCCGCCCGGGACCGTTTTCCCCTCGCACGGTTCCGCGACGCGGCGGCATGCGCTACTCCGTGAGGAGTCCGACCTCCACGGCCCGCACTCCGGCCTGGAAGCGTGAGTGCGCGTCGAGTTCGCGCATGATCTCGGCCACGTAGCGCCGGTAGGTGCGCAACGACACCTGGAGTTCACGGGCCGCGGTCTCGTCCGTGTTGCCCGCGCGCAGCCGCTCCAGGATGCGATGGGCCAGGTCGGTGCGGAGGCGGGGGCTCAGCTGGAGGTGATCGGCGAGCCTGCGGCCCCGGGACCACGCGCCCGCGAAGAGCAGTTCGAGAGCACGCACCGCGGCGGGGTCGTTGACGATGGCGGTCTGCCCCCTGGTCCCCTCGACGCCGCGCACCAGCGCGGCCACCCCGTCGACCAACAGGGTCTCGCGCAGTTCGCTCTCCGAGACCTGGACCTCGACCCGACGGTCGGCCAACTGGTTGAGCCGCGCCAGGGAGGAGTCCGTCGCCTCCGCGGTGCACAGGATCCGCACGGCCGTCCGGGCCGGGATCCTGCTCAGCGAACTCACCACGGCGTCGGCGAACTCGCCGGTCTCCGTCAGGGCGACGCACACCGTGTGGCGGGTCCGGCCGATGAGCGCCTCCAGCGCGTCGCCGATGGGGACACCGCCCGTGCGGGCCACCGGCTGGGGGGACATCGAACGCTGCCTGTGCAGCAGGACCGTTGAATCGATCAAGGCGCTGACCTGCAACAGCGTCTGTTCCAGACTGGCGGAGTGATCGGCTGTCGCCGCTCTCTCGCCACTTCTGTGTTCAAGCAACGCGTCCGACATCTGAAAGCCCCCCTGTAGCGCACCAGGCTCCCGCTCTCCGGCGAGACTTCCGCCGGCCACGGGCTTCACAGGTACGCCCCCGCGGGAACTTTGGTGACTAAGCCATTTGTCGGCCTATCAACTATGTGTCGACAGGAAGCCCGACCAGATTGCTCCAGACAGTAGTTCGAGCAATCACATCCAGTCAACAGCCCCCTACACCCTTTAAGGCATTATTGAATATGGAACAGTCATCCACAACACAGGAACAGGCTTGCAGAAACAGCCTCTGGACTCTTGTCAGCAAACTGCACCGAATCACCGGAAGCGGCGGCTCATATTCCTTTTTGGCTGCATTACTGTGAAGTAACATTCACGTTACGTAGTATCCCTGTCCGCTAGCGGCCATACGTCCCGCACTCCGGACGGGTATCCGCCTAGATTCTTCGGCATGCCCACGCCGTGCACACATCGCAGATCGACAACACCCTTCACACCGGCACCAGCAGGCACATCGAAAGCCGACCTCAGCCATCCGAGGTACTGACAGAGCCACACATTTCAAGCCAGTACGCTCCACCCCGAACGGCCGGGGCGACCACGCAGAATCAGCCACTCCCAGGCACCCCCGTCGCCTCCCCTGCCGTCACGCACCAGCCGTCGGCGAGAACTATCCCCTCCGCTCGACGCGAACGCCGGCCCCGATACCGCCCGAAACGGGCCAGCAGCACCCTATTCGACTCACGGCGATTCCCCTCCATAAATAACCGATGAATACCTGCGGTATTTCTCGGCTTCCAGGGCTCGCATCCGCCGTCGCACCGCACGTGATCAGCAGCCGTGCGCACTCCCCTGTCGCGGCACACCCGTCCTCAGCTCCGCCCTGCGCAGTGCCATCAGGCCCGTCACGCCATCAGGCAAGGGAGACAAGCGTGAACACCTCACCGCACCAGAGCATCGCCGGCCTTCTCGTGCATGCCGCACGGCACCACTCCACCTCCGGCCTCCGCTATCACCTCCCCGGCACGTCCGCCGGAGTACGGGAGCAGAGCCACCCGGAACTCCTCGACGACGCCCTGCGGATGCTCTCCGGACTGCGCGCCCGAGGACTGCGCCCCCAGGACAAGGTCCTCCTGATCCTGGAACAGCCCAAGGAGTTCCTGACCGTGTTCTGGGCGGCGGTGCTCGGCGGATTCGTGCCGTGCCCCATGGCTCCCCTGCGCGGCGACCCGGAACGCTGGGCGGCCCGGCTGAGCCAGGTCGACGCCCTGCTCGACCGGCCCCTGGTCGTCACCGACGGACCCCTGGCCGCCGAACTCCCGCCGGTCGACGGCCTCATGGTCGCCCTGACGGACGAGCTGCACGCCGCGGAGCCCGCCACCGCGTACACCGCGTCGCCCGAGGACACCGCACTGCTCGTCCTGACCTCGGGCTCGACAGGGAACCCCAAGGCGGTCGCGCTCAGCCACGCCAACCTGCTGGCCTCCATGGCGGGGAAGAACCACTACCACCGGCTCACCCCGGCGGACACCACCCTGAACTGGATCTCGTTCGACCATGTGGCCGCGCTCCTGGAGTGCCACCTTCTCCCCCTGTCCCAGGGAAGCAGCCAGTTGCACGTGGAGCCCCAGGCCGTCCTGGAGGACCCGATGCAGTTCCTGCGCATCGCCTCCGAACACGGCGTGACGATGACCTTCACGCCCAACTTCCTCCTGGGTATGCTCAATTCGGCGGTCGAGGAGCTGCGCTCCAGCGGCGAACAACTCGACCTGACCCGGCTGCGGCACATCGTCAGCGGCGGCGAGGCCGTCGTCCGCGCCACCGGCGAGGCCTTCCTCGACGCGTTCGCCCCGTACGGGCTCGCCCCCGACGCCCTGTGGCCGGCCTTCGGCATGACCGAGACCTGCGCCGGCAGCGTCTACTCCCACCGGGCCTTCCCCGGCGTGGACCAGGACAGCGAGTTCGCCTCCCTCGGCACCCCGGTGCCCGGTCTGGCCATGCGCGTGGCCGACGACCAGGATCACGAGCTGCGGGACGGCGAGACGGGCGAACTGCAGCTCAGCGGCCCCATGATCACCCGCGGTTACCACAACAACCCCCGTGCCACCGCTGAGGCGTTCACCGCCGACGGCTGGTTCCGCAGCGGCGACCTCGGCCGGATCGTCGAGGGGCGGCTCTCCCTGGTGGGCCGCAGCAAGGACAGCATCATCGTCAACGGGGTCAACTACTACAGCCACGAGATCGAGACGTCCGTCGAGCAGCTGACCGGCGTGGCGGGCTCCTACGTGGCGGCCTTCCCGACCCGTCCCGCGGGCGCCGACACCGAACAGCTGGTGATCGCCCTGCACCCGGAGGTCCCCGAAGGCGACGACACGGCCCTCCACCAGGTGCTCACCGCCGTACGCAGCAGCGCCGTGATGCACTGGGGATTCCGCCCCTTCCTCGTCCTGCCCCTGCCCAAGGAAGCCTTCCCCAAGACCAGCCTCGGCAAGATCCAGCGGTCCCTGATGCGCGAACGCCTGGAGGCGGGCGCGTACGCCGGACCGGCCCGCGCCGTCGCCGACCTCACCCTGCGCATGCTCGGCGGCTACACGGCGCCCGCGAACGACACCGAGCGGATCCTCTGCGACATCTACGCGGAGATACTCGGCGTGGCGCCAGGATCGGTCAGCGCGACCGCCAACTTCTTCGACCTCGGCGGCACCTCCCTGGACATTCTCCGCCTGCGCAGCAAGGTCGGCCGGCACCTCGGCGTCTCCGGCCTGGAGATCATCACGGTGCTGAGGGCCCCCACCGCCCGGGCCCTCGCCGCACGGCTCACCGAACGGACCGCCGCCGAAGCGCCCCCGTACGACCCGATCGTGCCGATGCAGACCAGCGGCGCCAAGACCCCGCTGTTCTGCGTGCACCCCGGGGTCGGCGAGGTCCTCGTCTTCGTCAACCTGGCCAAGTACTTCGTGGGCGACCGGCCCTTCCACGCGCTGCGCGCCCGAGGGTTCGACGACGGGGACAAGCCCTTCGCCACCTTCGAGCAGATGGTCGACTGCTACGTCGACGCCATCCGGGCCAAGCAGCCCCACGGCCCCTACGCCGTCGCCGGATACTCCTACGGCGGCGCGGTGGCCTTCGAGATCGCCAAGGTGCTGCGCTCCCGGGGCGAACGCGTGGACTTCGTCGGCAGTTTCAACCTGCCGCCGAACATCGAGTACCGCATGAAGGAACTGGACTTCACCGAGACGGCCGTCAACCTGGCGTTCTTCCTCGCCCTGATCGACCGCAAGCAGTCCCGGGAGCTGCCCGGACTGCTTCGCGGGCTGCCCTTCGAGGACCAGGTCGCCCGGCTGCTGGACCTCTCCCGGCCCGGACGACTCGCCGAACTGGACCTGACCGCTGACAAGTTCGCGGGCTGGGCCCACGTCGCCAACTCGCTGACCGACCTCGGCCGCTCCTACCGGCCGACCGGCACGGTGCCCTCGATGAGCGTCTTCCACGCCATCCCCCTGCGCGGCACCAAGGAGGACTGGCTCAACAACGAGCTGCGCCGCTGGGACGAGCACACCACCGGGCCCAACCGCTACATCGAGGTTCCCGGCGAGCACTACACGCTGATGAGCCCCCAGCACGTGGCGTCCTTCCAGGCCATTCTGCGCCGGGAGCTCGACCGCGCCCTGGAGGACGCCGACGCAACGGCACGGCAGCGGGCCCACGGCACGCGCCGGGCCGGCGCAGCCACCACGTCCACCGCGGCGTCCACTTCCACCACTTCCACCACCACCGAGACGGAGAGCTGATGCTGAAGGGCAAGAAGATCCTGGTCACGGGCGGCACCGGACAGGTCGCCCGGCCCGTGGCGGAGGCACTCGCCGAACACAACGACGTGTGGTGCCTCGGCAGGTTCGGCACTCCGGGGATCGAGCGGGAGCTCAACCGGAAGTCGATCACCACCCGGCACTGGGACCTGGAGGACCCCGCGCCGGACGCGCTCGCCGCCGTTCCCGACGACTTCACCCACGTCTTCCACTCCGCCGTACGCCGCGGGGACGACGGCGACTTCAACGCCACCATCGAGGCCAATGCCGTCGCGACCGGCCGGCTCATGACGCACTGCGCCGCCGCCGACTCGTTCCTGTACGTCTCCACCGGCGCCCTGTACGCGCGGCAGTCGCTCGACCACCTCTACGGCGAGGACGACCCGGTCGACGGGGTCGCCGGCTGGCTGCCCGCCTACCCCGTGGGGAAGATCGCGACCGAGGGCGCGGTGCGCGCCTTCAGCCAGGTGCTCGGCCTGCCCACCACGATCGCCCGCCTCAACATCGCCTACGGACCCGGCGGATACGGCGGCGTACCGATGCTGTACTTCCAGCGGATGCTCGCCGGAGAGCCCATCCCCGTCCCGATGGAGGGACAGAACTGGTTCTCACCGCTGTACACCGACGACCTCGTGGCCCAGGTCCCGGCCCTGTGGGACGCCGCGTCCTCCCCGGTGACGCTGGTCAACTGGGGCGGCGACGAGTCGGTGGGCATCACCGACTGCGTGCGCCACATGAGCGAACTGACCGGCGTACCGGTCACGTTGGCGCCGTCCGAGGTGACGCGTGAGACCTACCGCTTCGACCCCACGCGCCGCCGCGCGCTGACCGGCCCGTGCACGGTCTCCTGGCAGGACGGCATCAGCCGCACCCTCGCCGCCCACTTCCCCATGTACGTCCCCGAGGCGGACCCGGCCGTGATCGGCACGACGCCCCCGAGCCCAGTCCACCGTTGAGGAGAGTCCCATGCCCATGACCGACGAGTCCGTGACCCCGCCGCCCGCCCGGGTCGTCCAGGAGTCCCCGGCGCCCACCGGAACGCCGCCCAACCTGGAGCTGGTCCAGGAGGCCTACCGCGCCTTCCGCCGACAGGACGCCGACGTCCTCCTGGCGATCCTGGCGCCGGACGTCCAGTGGATCCATCCGGCCGGCATGTCCGAGTACCAGCTGGGCGGTGCCCGGCACGGGCATGCCGGCGTCCGCAGCTTCCTCGCCCGAGTGCCCGCCGTTCTTGGGGGAATGCGCCTGGAACCAAGGGAGTTCGTAGTGGCGGGCGACCGGATCGTGGTGTTCGGCGTACGTCAGGTGACGTCCTTGCGGGGTCACACGGAGGAGCTGGAGTTCGTCCACTCCTGGACGCTGCGCGACGGGAAGGCCACGGTCATGGAGGACATCTTCGACACCGTCCTGTTCCATCGGCTCATCGAGACCTGACCGCCCGCCCCGTCCCCGCCACCGCGTCACGGCAGCCGGAGCGACGCGTCCGACTGCCGGCGCACCTCCCCGAGGACGGCCGAGACCGCGGGGTTGGACACGGCCCCGCCGCGGACGACGAGGGAGACACGGCGCATCAGCCCGGGACCGTCGAG
This sequence comes from Streptomyces sp. McG3, assembly GCF_018619185.1. Lineage (GTDB taxonomy): Bacteria > Actinomycetota > Actinomycetes > Streptomycetales > Streptomycetaceae > Streptomyces. The sequence continues at coordinate 97,001 of NZ_JAAXYC010000001.1, forward strand.
GATGATCCGGCGGACCGGGTAGCCGGGCCGGTCGGGCACCAGATCCGGTACGAGGGAGACTCCCCAGCCCAGGGAGACGAGGCCGAGGGTGGCCTGGAGATCGGAGGTCCGGGCCACGATGTCGGGGACGAAGCCCGCCGAGGCACAGGCATGCACGGTGAGCCGGCCGAGCCCCGAGTCCGGGTCGAGGGCCCAGGCCCGGTCGGCGTACGCGGCGAGCCGGTCCGGCGGGCGGCTCGCCGACTCGTCGGCGGCTCCCCCCGGCCCGACGGCCAGCCGGACCCGGTCGGCGGCCACCGGCTCCTCGTACAGCCCCGGCATCGGCGGCTCGGGCACCTCGTCGTAGCCCATCGCGAGCGCCAGATCAACCTGCCCGAGCCGGACCGCCTCCCGGCAGCCGCCCACCGGAAGCCCCTGCAAGGTGATCCTGAGAGCGGGGTGAAGATCACGCACCCGGGTCAGCGCGGGTATCAGCAGGGCGGGGCCCTCGTGGAACGGCACGCCGACCCGTAGCTCTCCGCGGACCCGGCCGGTCGCGGCGAGCAGGTCGGACTCCGCCGTCTCCAGGCCGGCGAGTATGTGCTCCGTGTGGTCCACCAGCAGCCGCCCGGCCGAGGTCAGACCGGCCCGGTTGCTGCGCCGGTCGAGCAGTTCGGTCCCGGTCTCCGCCTCCAGCGCGGACAGCTGCTGGGACACCGCCGACCGCGTGTAGTTGAGGGACTCGGCCGCCGCCGCGATGGATCCGCGCGCCTGCACCTCGCGCAGCAGAACCAGCTTCCGTACGTCAAGCACGATGCGTACCGTCGATTCCCCTAATGCCGAACGTCACCAATGGTTACTCCAGGTGGCGCGGCCTGAGACCGAGTTGACCGGTTGAATGGAGCTATTCCCGCACTCCCGACCCTTCGATGAGAGGTAGCCCGGCGTGTCCACATTGCTCCGCGTCGACTGTAGCCCCCGCCCCGAGTCGGTCTCCCGGCAGATCTCGGCCGAATTCGCCGCGGCCTGGCACCGGGCCCACCCGGGAGGCCGGGTCCTGCACCGGGACCTGGCGGCCAGGCCCGTCCGCCATGTCGACGCGGCCCAGGTCGAGGTGGTCTCCCGGCTCGAATCGGCGGGCACGGTGGAGCTGGAGGAGGCGCGCAGGGCGGCCCGCACCCCCGAGGAGCTCGACAGCTGGGGCCACAGCTGGGAACTGATCGACGAACTCATCGTGTGCGACACCCTGTTGATCAGCCTGCCCATGTACAACCTCTCCGTTCCCTCCGCCTTCAAGGCCTGGTTCGACCGGATCGCCATCCCGCCGCTGCTCGTCGGCCCGCGAACCGGAAAGGGACCGCTGTCCGGTCTGCGGACCGTGGTGGCGACAGCGCGCGGCGGAAGCCTCCGCCCCGGCGCGGCGGACCGTGCCGACGACTTCCAGGAGCCCTATCTGCGCGCCGCGTTCCGCACGGTGGGGCTCGCCGACGATCTCCTGTTCCTGGGCGCGGAGACGACCAGGTCCGGGCACGTCCCCCGGCTCGCCCCCTACCGGGGCGCCGCCCAGACCTCGCTCAAGCAGGCGGTGGAGCGCGCTCGCGACCGCGCGCGCCTCTGACCGCGAGCGCCGCTACGCCGTCCTGGTGGCCACGAAGTCGCACAGGGACTCCAGGGCCTTCCGCGCCGGACCCGGCGGCAGCGGCCCCAGCGACGCACGCGCGGCGGCGAGCCGCTCGTCCATGATTCCCCGGGCCCGGGCCATGCAGCCGGATCGCTGGAGCAACACGAGTGCCCGCTCGTGCTGTTGCCCCCGCATCGTCCGAGGCCCGGTCAGCAGCGAGCGGAGTTCCTCGTCACCGGGCCACGCGTCGTCGAGCACCAGCAGAACGGGCAGGCCGGCCACGCCGACCGCGAGGTCCTTGCCCTGCTCCTTGCCGAGGTCCGCCGAGGACGAGGTGATGTCGAGCAGGTCGTCCGATATCTGGAAGGCGACACCGAGATGCTCGCCGTACACCGCGAGCGCCTCGCCCACCGCTGCGGGCGCGCCCGCCTGGACCGCGCCGAGCCGCAGCGAGAGGGAGATCAGCGACGCCGACTTGTCGGAGATCACCTCGAAGTAGTGGGACAGCCGCTGCTCCGCACCGTCCGGCCCGACCAGCTCCCGCAACTGCCCCCGGACCAGCCGCTCGGACGCCTCGGCCTGGAGCGGGATCGCCTCGGACGCCAGAGAGGACGACATCCGGGCGGCCTTGGCCAGGAGCCAGTTGCCCGACCTGACGGCAACGGTGTTGCCCCAGCGGGCGTTGACGCTGCTGACACCGTGGCGAAGCAGCGCCTCGTCCATCACGTCGTCGTGGTGCAGCGAAGCCGTATGGATCAACTCGGCCACCACAGCCGCCTCGATGACCCCCTCACCCCTGACGTCGCCGAACTCCGCGCCGAGCAGCGTGAGCAGCGGCCTCAGCCGCTTGCCCCCCGCCGCGATCAGATGCCCGGCGACTTCGGCCAGCCGCGGATCCTCCGCCTCCCCCGCGCACCTCAGCAGACGGTTCTCCACCTGTTCCAGCCCCCGGAGCACCCGTCGTTCCAAGGCGCTCTCACCGACGACCAGCCGACTGATGATCGACCGCCCCCGCATCCTCGCCGCCAGCGCGGTCATCAGCTTCCCTCCGGTACACGGCTCTCTCGGCCGTCGGCATTCCCCACCGGAGCCTAGAAACGTGCCGCCTCCCGTCGACAGCGATCCCGCCCTCCCTGTCCGCTATCGGACAGGGAGCCCCCGCGGAGCGACGACCGCCTGAGATGTTGACCTCACCGCTGGCAGCAACCTGCCACCCCGGGCACCGCCGGGACCCGCCGCCGTCCCGCACCACCCGACCGCCTCGACGGGAATCCCCTCCCGGAAAACACGGAAGCCCAGCTCAGAGATGTCTGAGCTGGGCTTCGGACGGAGCCGCCTTCGGGATTCGAACCCGAGACCTACGCATGACGAGACCGAGAAGGTTTGTGCTGCCCACTGCTGAACTGTTCCGCGCAGTTGCTTTTCAGCTGCTCAGGGTACGTACGACAGATTCATTTCTACCACTCCCTGTTGCACCGTCCGAAGGCGTCTGTCCATCGGTCGTCCACCGGCGAGGCCGACCCCAGGCCATCGGGCGGCTGCCACGAGTGCGGCGGCTCTAGGCGATGGTGCCTTCGCTTCGTCAGCCGTACTGGCTGTCGTAAACCTACAAGTCAGCGAGGTGTCTGCGCTTCTACGAATCCTGCGGGAACAGCACCCTCAACGACAACAGCAACGTCTTGTCGTTCCTTCAAGGCCGCCAGCCCCCTTCCCTCGGTCCAGCGGTAGTGCAGTGGGCACCGACTCCCCAGGTATGTCTTCGATTGCCACCAGACGCTGTGGGCCGGCGGTCACTACCCGGTAGGCGTTGCCGAGCTTCAACACCTTGCACGGATACTCACCCCGCTTCGCCAGACCGTAGCCGGTGCTCCTCCCCATTGAGAGGACCTTGTTCGCCGTCTGCAGGTACACCGTGGGCGGCAAGGCCATCAGATACTCACGGGAGAGGGACACACCCTAGATCACCCCAGGTTCCACCGCAGCTGTCGCCGAAGAACGTGGGAGCCTCGAATGGCATGAACAGGCCGGTGGCTACTGAGCACCCAATCACCTTGTGGCGAGAATTACAGTTCATTGGCGTAAGCACTCAATTTCGACACGAACACGGTCGTGGCGTTAGCTTGAAGATGGAATGCTGGGGAGGTGGCCGTGACGTTAACCCCACCCTCTCCCGTGAGGGCTACGTCAGCAGAAATCTCGCTCCCGAATCCGCTCAGCGAGATTGACTTGAGGCCACCGAAAGAGAGCTCGACCTGTACGGTGTTGTATTTCTGTGCCAGCCACTTTTTTGGTGGGTTATCAGGGTATGCGGGAAGGTCGAATCGAAGTTTCAGTGTCGGCCCTTCGACCTGGAGGGACACTTCATGTATGCGAACCCCCCGAAGATCCGGCGGATCCCTCTGATAGGTGGCGTTAACGCCTTCCGGGTTGTTCAGAAGTGCAGTCCACTGCATACCGACCCGCTTCCCTGCCTTCTGGCTAGTATTCGTAGTGCTGCGCCGTACCGGGGACCTTACCAGTTCGGGGGTTCTCTGATGGGCGGACGTTGAAATGGGACCCCTGGTCTCCGACCCCGCATTCGCCGTAGTAGTGGCCGTATCCATGGTCCTGAATGATGACCTGACTGCCGTCATTCCGCGTAAAGGTATACTCGCGCGTCATCACCGAATTATGAGATGCATCCACTGTGGGAGCACACCCTCACGTTCTTCCCGCAGTTCCTCGCCACGCTGCGGGAACGTGTCGCCCCTGACGCCACCGTCGCCGTGGTCGGCGCGAGCGACGGCAAGTTCGTCCTGCCCCTCGCCGCCGCCGGCTACCGCGTCGTCGCCATCGAACGCGACGCGGTCGCCCTCCACGGGGGCGACGTCCACCTCCCGGGTGACAGCCAGGCCCACGCGTTGGGACTGATCGATCGACTGAAGCTCGAAGAACTCCACGAACGCGTAGAGGTCGTTGAGGACGACTTCCTGGACGGCGAGCCCCTGGGCCTGCAGTGCGACGCGGTCTGGACGAGTTGCTCGTGGCATTACAGTGCCAACCACCACCGCCCGCTCGGCGAGTTCGTCGACCGCATGCAGCGCCTGGTCCGCCCAGGCGGCGTGTTCGGCGCGGAGTTCATGATGCCCGTCGAAAGACGCCACCACATGATCGAGCACTACACCTCCCCGGAACGCCTTCACCCCCACTTCATCGGCGACTGGGAGGTCCTGCTCACCCTGCGGACCACCGAGTTCACGGAACGCGCCCACGTCGGCCAGTTGCACGACCACACCCACCGCATGGGCCTCCTGCTCGCGGCCCGGACATTCACCCTCACCGACCAATTCTGAGAGAAGGCCCCATGAAACACGAATACGAGGCGAAGTTCCTGGCCGTCGACGTCGCCGACCTCCAGAACAAACTGAGCGCCCTCAATGCCGTCCAGGCATTCCCCCGCACGCTCCTCACCCGCAAGATCTTCGAGAACGACTCCCTCGACGGTGGAGCCTGGATCCGTCTGCGGGACGAGGGCACCCGCTCGACGCTCACGCTCAAGCAGGTCACCGACGCAACGACGATCGACGGCACCAAGGAGATCGAGACCGAGGTCACCGACCTGCACGCCATGGCCGACATCCTGCGCCGGGTCGGCCTCACCGAGGTCCGGTACCAGGAGAACTACCGCGAGGAATGGCGCCTGGGCGAGGTCGCCTTCGACTTCGACACCTGGCCCGACCTCCCCACCTTCCTGGAGATCGAAGGACCCGACGAGGCATCGGTACGCCAGGCCGCCGCGCTGCTGGACCTCGACTACTCCGAGGCCCGGTTCGGCAGCGTCGACGAGATCTACAAGAGCGAGGCCGGCCGCGACATCCTCGCCGAGCCCACGCTCCTGTTCTCCGAAGCCGAGAAGCAGAAGGACGCTTCTCCCACGGCCCAGGACCGTTGATCGCGGAGGGAGACGAGCGATGCTGACGGAAGTCGCCCTACAGCACAGGGTGATCCCCGGGATCGCCGAGTTCGCCCGAGGAGGACTGCCCTCACCGGCGGCCACCGACGACGGCAACGAGTGGGTCGACGGATCCTGCTGGCTCTACTGCGGACAGCGGTGGACGCGCGTCCTGTGGATCGGCCCCGCCAGAGTCGCCGGGGCCCAGGCCCCGATGTACGCGTGCGGCGCCTGCATCGGCGAGCTGCAGGAACGGGTCTGGCAATCCTTCTTCAACGAGAGCCGCTCGGCCGGCTCCACCCGGCCGAGCGAATCCGCCGAGGTGGGGCAGTCGACCTCCGGCAGGAGAACGGGCAAGCATCGGGGCGAGAGCAGGCTCTTCCGCCGTAGTTGAGCCCCCGCCCCGGTCACGCTGGCGCCCGCTGTCCCCCGCAGCGAGAGCCCGTGGCCGGGGCGGGTCCTTGGCGTGCGCGCCTTCGGCGGAAGCCCCGAGACGAACGGTCTGACAACGCAGGACCGTTTCAAGTCCACCGATACGGTCTTCCCACCCATCCTGGGCCTCTTGGAGGAGCAGTCGTGACGCAGCAGGCCACGGACGAGCGGCCGGGCATCGCCGCCGCCATCGTCGTTCACGAGGGCCGCGTGCTCATGGTCCGCCGCCGGGTGAGCGAGGGGCAGCTCTCCTGGCAGTTCCCCGCCGGGGAGGTCGAGCCCGGCGAGGAACGTGAGGCCGCCGCCGTACGGGAAACCAAGGAGGAGGCAGGGCTGACCGTCGAGGCGGTCAAGCTGCTCGGCGAGCGCGTTCACCCCAAGACAGGCCGCCTCATGTCCTACACCGCCTGCCAGATCCTGGGCGGCAGAGCTCACGTCGCCGATACCGAGGAGCTTGCCGAGCTTGCCTGGGTATCCCATGGCGAGATCCCGGAGTACGTGCCGTACGGGCTGTTCGAGCCGGTACAGGACTACCTCGATGGGATCTTGTCCGCGTAGACCGCTCCGAGTTCCGGCGGGGAACTGCGGGAGAGCACCAAGGCTCCACAACCTACTGGATCTGGCCTGGTTGCAGGACCTCCGGGCCAAGGAACGCCCCCTCCCTCACAGACGTGGACGGTGCTTCTGTTCCGCCAGAACCGCCGACCGTGCGGGCTCAGCCACACCGGCCGATAGTGCAGTCGCGGACAGTCGCATGGTCGTAGTCCTGCGAGCCGCCCACAACGACACCCGCATCACGCGGGACATCTACCAGAGCGTCCTCCCCCACGTCGGCAAGAGTGCCGCCGAGGCCACCGCGAAGCTCGTCCCCCTCCAGCGCAAGGCCGAGGCCGAGAAGGCCGCGCGCAAGGCCGAGAAGGCGGCCACGAAGGCCAAGACGAAGGATCAGGCCAGGCGAAAGAAAAAGGGCAAGGTGAAGAAGTCCAAGAAAGAAGGTTCTCTGTAGCGAGAGCCGACTCCAGCATGGCCTGCGGGCCATGCCCCCGGACAGACCTCATCAGGGCTCAGCGGAGCCAAGGTTCACTAGCACCGCACCTGCAACTCGCCTATCGGCCGGTTCCCCCTCAGCACCACGGATCATGGCTCGCACGCGCTGCGGAAGCCGTCCCACTGGACGGTCCGACATTTCCCGGAGTTGTCGGCGAAGGCCACGTTCAGTTGAACTAAGCGGCGCTGCCCCACGAGTCGTCTCATGATCGGCCCGCCTCCGGTCATCTTCGCCGTCTCGCTGACGACGATCAACCCGGCCCGACTCCTTTGAGATGGCAGACCGGATCGGAAGCCTAGCTACTGCTGAAGGAGCTTCAGAAAGTTCCACCTGCCCCTCAAGCTCCACAAGAGCTGCCTGGTGCAGACTCAGCACCCTCCCGTAAGCAATTTCCAAGCTTGGCGCACTGGATTCGCTCCCATCACAAAGGATGCGGTTCCAAGGACGACTGCGATGCTTCACATATCGCGAGCTAACGCGCGCTCCGCGAAGGGTCTGCTTGACAACCAAGGCCGACGCTATGGTGCATCCCAGCTGCCCCTCGGTGAAGGGGCCGTGATCGCAGCCCAACCACGGCTTGCCTGGTCGTATCTGTGGCCAGTTGAGGTGGTTGTAGAAGACGTAGGCGGGGATGCAGCCCGCCTTCATGGCGTCTTCGATCAGAAGATCATTCTGATACCTGTCGCCGTCGGGTCGATACCGCAGGTCGTATCCGCCATTCCGATTAGCACGCTTCGCTTGGACTCGCATGCCGAACCCCACTGCCCCAGAATGAAACCACCACTCCCAGTCCGCCCCATTCGAGCGCTCCTCGTCGCTCGTGAACGGACGGATCGCCACCCGGTCACCATGGGCCCGATCGATGGCCCGCAGGTTTTCCTCGGTGTGCGTCACTTCGCTCGACGGCCAGCCCCTACGGTGTTCGGCAGCCAGAGCTTCGAAGGTCAGCTCGGCCCGCCGAGCAAGCGTTCCGCACAGCGAGCCGACCATAGATGTGCGCACACCGCAGGCCCGACAAAAAGTGTCATTCGCACCAACCTGCTGCCCGCAAACGCAACGCGCCAATGCGCCTTCACCCCTCGACGTTTCGTCTGTCCAGCTTCGCCACTCTAGGCTGCTGCGGCCTTGCGTGAGCTCGTTGCCCCTTAACGCTCGGCGGGACTCGTCGCCCTAGGATTTCTCACCACAGGCAGCCACCTCGAACGTGAAGCGTGCGGCCGAAGACTCTCAGCGGTGCGGCAGGCGAATCGAAAGCGTGATGCAGCGCTGCTCAGCGGGTTGCGCTGTTTGCCTACCGTCGGCGTGCTGTTGCCGGCCCCTGCTGGGCCGACCGCTCACGCACCGCTCACGCAGGCAACGTCACGGCAACCCGGCCGTGTGACCCACCATGCCCCGAGCAACAGAAAACCCCAGGTCACGGGCTATGTGACCTGGGGTTTGACTGAGCCGCCTTCGGGATTCGAACCCGAGACCTACGCATTACGAGTGCGTTGCTCTGGCCAACTGAGCTAAGGCGGCGTGCCCTGTCGCACTATGGTGCGATCAGCAGCGGGGCCAAGTCTACACAGTTTCCGGGGGTGCTCCGCACACGGCACCCCCGGCGGTGTTTGCGCTGGTCAGGGCAGGTCGGAGGGGCAGGGGGTCAGGTGCACTTCCTGCCGTCGGCGGGCGGGGTGCCCTCCAGGAGGTACGTGTTGATCGCCGTGTCGATGCAGTCGCTGCCCCGGCCGTACGCGGTGTGGCCGTCGCCCTCGTAGGTGAGCAGGGTGCCGGAGGAGAGCTGCTCGGCGAGGGCCTCGGACCACTTGTACGGGGTGGCCGGGTCGCGGGTGGTGCCGACGACGACGATCGGGTCGGCGCCCTTCGCCTCGGTGCGGTGCGGGGTGCCCGTGGCATCGGTGGGCCAGTAGGCGCAGTTCAGGGAGGCCCAGGCGAAGCCGCGCCCGAAGACCGGGGAGGCCTTCTCGAAGTCCGGGACCGCCTTCTCGACCGCGTCGGGGCCGTCGAAGGCGGGCGGCAGGTCGAGGCAGTTCACGGCGGCGTTGGCGAACATCAGGTTCGCGTACTTCCCGTTCGGCTCGCGCTCGTAGTAGCTGTCGGCCAAGGACAGCAGGCCGGAACCGTCGCTACGCTGCGCGCCCGCCAGCGCCTCGCGGAGCTGCGGCCAGGCCGCCTCGTCGTACATGGCGGCGATCACCCCGGTGGTGGCCAGGGACTCACCCAGCTTGCGGTCGTCGCCGGTCGGGACCGGCTTGGCGTCCAGGTCCTTGAAGAGCTGCTTCAGCGCGGTCGCCGCGTCGGCGGTGGACGTGGTGCCGAGCGGGCAGTCAGGCTGCTCGACGCAGTCGGCGGCGAAGGACTGGAAGGCCCCCTCGAAGCCCGCCGTCTGGTCGCGGTTCATGTCGATCGCCTTCAGGGAGGGGTCCATCGCCCCGTCCAGGACGAGGCGGCCGGCCCGCTCGGGGAAGAGGTCCGCGTAGGTGGCGCCGAGGAAGGTCCCGTACGACGCTCCGACGTAATTCAGCTTCTCGTCGCCGAGCAGGGCCCGCAGGACGTCCATGTCGCGGGCCGTGTCGACGGTGGAGACGTACGGGAGGATCTCGCCGCTCCGCTTCTCGCAGCCCGCCGCGAACTTCTCGAAGGACGCGCTCAGCTTCTTGACCTCCGCCTCGTCGTCGGGCGTCTGGTCGACCTGGGTGTAGGCGTCCATCTCCGGTCCCGTGAGGCACTCGACGGGTTCGCTGCGGGCCACGCCGCGCGGGTCGATCGCCACCATGTCGTAGCGGGCCCTCACCTGGGCCGGATAGCCGAGTGCCGCGTACCCCTGGAGATAGCCGATCGCGGAGCCGCCGGGGCCACCCGGATTCACCAGGAGGGAGCCGATCCGCTTGCCCGGTCCGGTGGCCTTCTTGCGCGAGACGGCGAGGTCGATGTCGCCGTCATCCGGCTTGTCGTAGTCCTTCGGCGCCTTCATCGTCGCGCACTCGAACCCCTCCACCCCGCAGTCGCGCCAGCTCAGCTTCTGCGCGTAGTACGACGACAGCCCCTCGGGGGCCGCGGTGCCGGTGGCCGAAGCGCTCGGCGACGAGCCGCTGCCGCTGCAGCCGGAGATGAGGAGGCCGGCAGTGCCGATCCCGATGGCGAAGGTGCGGAGCAGCCGCCTGGTATCCATTCAGGGAGCGTATCCGCCGGGTGACGAGTCGTCCGATTCCCTGCTCATTCGGGTGAACAGGAACGCGTCGTGGAAGTAGTGGAGGCCTTCAGCCCGCCCGCAGCGCCATCGTCATCGCCTCCACCGCGAGCAGCGGCGCCACGTTGCGGTCCATCGCCTCGCGGCAGGCGATCACCGACTCGATCCGGCGCAGGGTCTGCGCGGGCGTCGAGGACTCCACGATCCGGTCGAGGGAGTCCTGCACATCGACATTGGCGATCGCCAGCTTCGAACCGAGCTGGAGCGCCAGCACATCGCGGTAGAACCCGGTGAGCTCGGTCAGCGCCAGATCGAGGCTGTCCCGCTGCGTACGCGTCTTGCGGCGCTTCTGCTTGTCCTCCAGCTCCTTCATCGCCCCCGCCGTACCGCGCGGCATCCGGCCCCCGGGCACCCCGCCGAGCGCCGCCTTGAGGTCCTCGGTCTCCTTGACGTCGACCTCCTCCGCCATCTGCTTGGCGTCGTCGGTGGCCGTGTCGATCAGCTCCTGGGCCGCCTTGAGGCACCCCCCGACGTCGGCGACCCGCAGCGGGACCTTCAGCACCGCCGCCCGCCGCGCCCGCGCCCGCTCGTCCGTCGCGAGACGGCGGGCCCGGCCGATGTGCCCCTGGGTGGCGCGCGCCGCGGAGTGCGCCCGCTCGGGGTCGACGCCGTCGCGGCGGATCAGGACGTCGGCCACCGCCTCCACCGGCGGGGTGCTCAGGGTGAGGTGCCGGCAGCGGGAACGGATCGTGGGCAGGACGTCTTCGAGCGAGGGCGCGCACAGCATCCAGACCGTGCGCGGCGCGGGCTCCTCGACGGCCTTCAGCAGGACGTTTCCCGCGCCCTCGGTGAGGCGGTCGGCGTCCTCCATCACGATGACCTGCCACCGGCCGACCGCCGGGGAGAGCTGAGCGCGCCGGACCAGGTCGCGGGTCTCCTTCACCCCGATGGAGAGGAGATCCGTACGGATGACCTGGACGTCGGCGTGCGTACCGATCAGGCTGGTGTGGCAGCCGTCGCAGAAACCGCAGCCGGGGGCGCCGCCCAGCGCCCGGTCCGGGCTCGTGCACTGGAGCGCGGCGGCGAAGGCCCGTGCAGCCGTGGACCGGCCGGAGCCGGGCGGTCCGGTGAACAGCCAGGCGTGCGTCATCTTCGAGCCCTGGTCCAGCGGCTTGCCGTCGGACACGGCGGTGACCAGAGCGTCGGCGTCCTTGGCTGCGGCGGCGAGCTGTTCCCGCACGCGGATCTGTCCGACCAGGTCGTCCCATACGCTCATGGGTCACCGCCCTTCCGGTGGTGTCGTGCCGTGCTGTGGTGCGGCGGTGGCGTCGAGGGTTCAGCGTCGTTCCGCGGGAGGGTGCCTGGTGTGCGCTGTCCGTCTCGTCGCTCTCCATTGTGGGGGACGCCACCGACAGTCCGGCCCGCCCGCCCCCGAAGGGGCGGACGGGCCGGGACTTCACCGTCGGAGGTGCGGCGGGGGCGTCAGCCGCGCGGGCGGCGTCCCCGGCCCGCAGGGCCGTCGTCCTCCTGGCCCCCGAGCAGCTCGTCCGCCAGGGTCGGCAGATCGTCCAGCGGAGTCTCCTCCGCCCAGTCCGGGCGGGGGCGCTTGCGGCGGCCCCGCTGCCGGTCGGGCGTCTCTCCGGCGTTCGGGTCCTCGACCTGCGGCAGCTCCCGGGTGCGCTCGTTCTCGCTCTCCGCGGGCGGGGCCGCCTGACTCTCGTCCCGGAAGAAGCCCTGGGGCACCCGGTCGGAGGGCCGGTCGGCGGAGACCGGCGGCAGCACGGCCGTCTCGTCCGCGTCCCGGGTCTGCCGCCGGTCGGCCGGCCGCTGGTCCGTGACGCGCGGCAGCATCGCCGTCTCGTCCTCCCCGCGGGCGGAGCCCGAACGCGCACCCGTGCCCGTACCGGATCCGGAAGGACGGTCGTCCTCCGTCCGGACCGCCGGGACCGGCTGCGTGATCTCGTTCGGGTTCACGATCGGTGTGGGCACCGTGAGCTCGTTCTCCGGAACGGACGGGCCCTCCGACCGCGAGGAGGTCTCCGTACGGGAGTCATGGGAGTCACCGGAGTCACGGGACGCCCGCGCCTCCTCCGCCCGCCGGGCCTCCGCCCGCTCGGCCTCGGCGCGCGCCGCCTCCGTACGGGCGGCGGCCTCGGTCTCGGCCCGGCGGCGGGCCTCCTCGGCCCGCATCAGGGCCTCTTCGGCCTTGCGCTGCTTCTCCAGCCGCTGCGCCTCGGCCTCCTTGCGGAGCCGGGCCTCCTCCTCGGCCTGCTTGCGCAGACGCTCCTGCTCGGCCTCGCGGACCCGCTCCTCGGCCTCCAGCCGGAGCCGGTCCTCCTCGGCGCGGCGGCGGGCCTCCTCGGCACGTTGCCGGGCCTCCTCCGCCTGGCGCTCGGCCTCGCGGCGGCGGGCCTCCTCCAGCTCGCGCTGCTTGCGCTCCTCCTCCTCGGCGCGCAGCCGGGCGAGCTGCTCCTGGCGCTCCTTCTCCAGGCGCTCCTCCTCGGCCTTGCGGGCGGCCTCTTCCTCCGCCTTGCGCCGGGCCTCCTCGATGGCCTGGCGGCGGGCCTCCTCGATGGCCTCGATCTCGGCCTCGGAGAGCGGCAGGAGCTGGTCGAGCCGGTGACGTACGACCGTGGTGATCGACTCCGGCTCCTGGCCGGCGTCCACCACCAGATAGCGCGTCGGGTCGGCGGCGGCCAGGGTCAGGAACCCGGACCGCACCCGCTCGTGGAATTCGGCCGGCTCCGACTCCAGCCGGTCCGGCGCCTCGGTGAACCGCTCCCGCGCGGTCGCCGGGTCGACGTCCAGCAGCACCGTCAGATGCGGTACGAGGCCGCTCGTCGCCCACCGCGAGATCCGGGCGATCTCGGTCGGGGCCAGATCCCGGCCCGCACCCTGGTAGGCGACGGACGAGTCGATGTAACGGTCGGAGATGACGATCGCGCCGCGCTCCAGCGCCGGGCGGACGACGGAGTCGACGTGCTCGGCGCGGTCGGCGGCGTACAGCAGGGCCTCGGCCCGGTTGGACAGGCCGGCGGAGGACACGTCGAGCAGGATCGACCGCAGCCGCTTGCCGACCGGGGTCGCACCTGGCTCGCGGGTCACGACGACCTCGTGGCCCTTGGACCGGATCCAGTCGGCGAGCGCCTCGACCTGAGTGGACTTGCCCGCTCCGTCGCCGCCCTCCAGGACGAGGAAGAAGCCGGTGGCGGCCGGCGCGACCGCCGGGTCGCCGCCACGCAGCGCCTCGCGCAGGTCCCGGCGCAGCGGCACACCCGCCCGGTCGTCCGTCCTGGCGAGGACGAGCGCGGCGACGGGCAGCAGCAGCGCGCCGAGGAGCATCAGGGTGAACGCGGCCCCGCCGTGGGCGAAGACGAAGTCACCGGCGACCAGGCGGTGCTGCCCGATCGCGGCGGCCAGCAGGGGGCCCGCGACCGCGCCGAGCGCGACGAGCACCCGGACGACGGCCTGGAGGTGCTCGGTGGTCCGGGCCTGCCGGAACGCCTCGGTCTCCTGGTCGATCAGGGTGTGCCCGGTGTTCGCGGCGACCCCGGCGGCGTAACCGGCGAGCAGGGCGATGGCGATCCCGGTCGCGGTGTCCGGCACCAGGCCGAGCGCGAGGAGCGCGAGGCCGGTGACCATGACGGCCAGCGCCAGCAGACGGCGGCGCGACAGGGTGGGCAGCACATGGCGCGCGGTGCGGATGCCGAGGGCGGTGCCACCGGTCAGTCCGAGGACCAGCAGCGCGAACGTCGCGGGCCCGCCGCCCAGGTCGTAGGCGTGCAGTACGGAGACGGCGGCGGCCGCGGCGACGGCTCCGGCGAGGGCCGCGCAGACCGCGACCAGCAGGGGGACCGCGCCGGTGCGGCCCTTGTCGGGGCCGTTGCCGGTGGCGGGGCGGCGCAGGCCCTCCAGCGGGGAGCGCGGCCGGGGCGTCTGCGTGGCCGGGAACTGAAGGAAGTACAGGGTGGAGATGGAGGCCGAGAAGAGCCCGGCCGCGACGTAGGACCCCAGGGCCGCCTGGTGGAAGGAGAACCACTCCAGGCCCGAGCCGAGGAGGTTGCCGACCAGCGTGGCGGCCAGCAGGACCAGCGCGGCGGCGGGCACGGCGAGGAAGTTCGTACGCAGCGAGAGGCGGCGCAGGGCGTCGAGGTGGTCGGGCAGGGGGCGTACGGCAGCGCCTTCGAGGGGCGGGGCCGGCAGCAGCGCCGGGGCGGCACTGTCCTTGGCCACGGCCCACAGGCGCTCACCGGCGCCGGTCACGAAGACGGTGATGAGGATCATCATGAGCGCCTTGTCGGGCGTCCAGTCGATCCACAGCGGGGCGACGACCAGGAGCGCCAGGCGCAGCCCGTCCACCCCGATCATCAGCCATCGCCGGTCCAGCTTTCCGCCGGGCCCCGTGAGGGACGTCAAGGGCCCCAGGAGTACGGCTCCGAAGAACAGGGTGGAAAGGATCCGGGCACCGAAGACGGCGGCGACGGCGAAGGCCGTCCCGCGGTATCCGGTGCCGAATGAGCCCTCAAGGACCGCCGCTTGCAGCGACAGCAGCACCAGCACGAGAAGGGCGAGTGCATCGCCGATACCGCCGACGAGCTGGGCGCTCCACAACCGCTTCAGCGGGGGAATACGCAACAGGGCCCGTACGGCGCGCTCGCGTGAGTCTGCGGCAAGTGTGTCGGAGGTGGGGCTCACGACCGTTGGCTGCTCGGCTCGCGTCATCCGCCCAGCCTATCGGCAGCGGTGCGGTGACCGTCGGCCCGTCCGAACATATGGACGCAGACAGCTTCCGGCCATGCTGCGCGAGCCCCCTTGCGCAGCGCCGCCCGGCCCCCTTTGCGCACCACCGCCGCGCACGCCTTCGCACCGCAGCCCCGCACGCCTACGCGCCACCGCCCGGCACCTCGATCACAGGGATCGAGATACCGGGCGGCTGGGTGCGATCCGCGCGACGGCGGGGTCAGTCGTCCGACGGGGCGGCGGAGGAGGAGGCCGAAGCCGTCTTCTTCGCTGTCGCCGTCGTCTTCTTGGCTGCCGTCTTGGCGGTCGTCGCCTTCTTGGCCGTCGTCGTCTTCTTCGCCGCGGTCTTCTTGGCGGCCGTGGTCTTGGTGGCCGTCGTCTTCTTCGCGGCCGTCTTCTTGGCCGTCGCCTTCTTCGCCGGGGCCTTCTTGGCCGTCTTCTTCTTCGCCGGCCCCTTGGCGCGCTTCTCGGCGAGCAGCTCGTAGCCGCGCTCCGGCGTGATGTCCTCGACGCTGTCGTCGGTCCGCAGCGTCGCGTTGGTCTCGCCGTCGGTGACGTACGCGCCGAAGCGGCCGTCCTTCACCACGACCGGCGCACCGCTGACCGGGTCGGTGCCCAGCTCCTTGAGCGGCGGCTTGGCCGCGGCCCTGCCGCGCTGCTTGGGCTGGGCGTAGATCGCGAGGGCCTCTTCGAGGGTGATGTCGAAGAGCTGGTCCTCGGAGGTCAACGACCGGGAGTCGGTGCCCTTCTTCAGATACGGGCCGTAGCGGCCGTTCTGCGCGGTGATCTCGACGCCCTCGGCGTCCTCACCGACGACGCGCGGCAGCGACATCAGCTTGAGGGCGTCGGCGAGGGTGACCGTGTCCAGGGACATGGACTTGAAGAGGGAGGCGGTCCGCGGCTTCACCGCGTTCTTGCCGGTCTTCGGCGTCCCCTCGGGCAGCACCTCGGTGACGTACGGGCCGTAGCGGCCGTCCTTGGCGATGATCTGGTTGCCGCTGACCGGGTCGGCGCCCAGCTCGAAGTCGCCGCTGGGCTTCGCCAGCAGCTCCTCGGCGAGCTCGACGGTCAGCTCGTCGGGTGCCAGGTCCTCGGGCACGTCGGCCCGCTGGTGGCCCTCGGCGTCCTTCTCGCCCCGCTCGATGTACGGGCCGTAGCGGCCGACGCGGAGCTTGATGTCGTTGCCGACCGGGAAGGAGGAGATCTCCCGGGCGTCGATCGCACCGAGGTCGGTGACCAGTGCCTTCAGGCCGCCGAGGTGGTCGCCGTCGCCGTTGCCCGCGTCGGAGGCCGCGCCGACCTGGGCGGTGTCGTCACCGGGCTGGGCGCCGAAGTAGAAGCGCTTGAGCCACGGCACGGACTGGGCCTCGCCCCGCGAGATGCGGTCGAGGTCGTCCTCCATGCGGGCGGTGAAGTCGTAGTCGACGAGCCGGCCGAAGTGCTTCTCCAGCAGGTTGACCACGGCGAAGGACAGGAAGGACGGGACGAGTGCCGTGCCCTTCTTGAAGACGTAGCCGCGGTCGAGGATGGTCCCGATGATCGAGGCGTACGTCGACGGGCGGCCGATCTCGCGCTCTTCCAGCTCCTTGACCAGCGAGGCCTCGGTGTAGCGGGCCGGGGGCTTGGTGGCGTGCCCGTCGACCGTGACCTCCTCGGCGGACAGCGCGTCGCCCTCGGCCACCTGCGGCAGCCGGCGCTCACGGTCGTCCAGCTCGGCGTTCGGGTCGTCGGCGCCCTCGACGTAGGCCTTCATGAAGCCGTGGAAGGTGATCGTCTTGCCGGAGGCGGAGAACTCGGCGTCCCGGCCGTCGCTCGCCCGGCCGCCGATCTTGACGGTGACGGAGTTGCCGACCGCGTCCTTCATCTGGGAGGCGACGGTCCGCTTCCAGATCAGCTCGTAGAGCCGGAACTGGTCGCCGGTGAGGCCGGTCTCGGCGGGGGTGCGGAAGCGGTCGCCGGAAGGGCGGATCGCCTCGTGCGCCTCCTGCGCGTTCTTGACCTTCCCGGCGTACGTACGCGGCTTCTCGGGGAGGTAGTTCGCCCCGTACAACTGCGTGACCTGGGCCCGGGCCGCGGAGATCGCGGTGTCCGAGAGGGTCGTGGAGTCCGTACGCATATAGGTGATGAAGCCGTTCTCGTACAGCTTCTGCGCCACCTGCATGGTCGCCTTGGCCCCGAAGCCCAGCTTGCGGCTCGCCTCCTGCTGGAGGGTCGTGGTCCGGAAGGGGGCGTACGGGGAGCGGCGGTACGGCTTCGACTCGACGGACCGGACCGCGAAGGAGGAGTCGGCGAGCGCGGCGGCCAGGGCGCGGGCGTTCGTCTCGTCCAGGTGCAGGGTCTGGGCGGAGCCGGCCTTCAGCTGCCCGTCGGGGCCGAAGTCGCGGCCCTGGGCGATCCGGCGGCCGTCGACCGCGCTGAGGCGGGCGGTGAGGGTCGAGGGGTCGGAGGCGTCACCGGTGCGGCCGGTGGCGAACTTCCCGGTCAGGTCCCAGTACTCGGCGGAGCGGAAGGCGATGCGCTCGCGCTCCCGCTCGACGACGAGCCGGGTGGCGACGGACTGGACGCGGCCCGCCGAGAGCTTCGGCATGACCTTCTTCCACAGGACCGGCGAGACCTCGTAGCCGTAGAGGCGGTCGAGGATGCGGCGGGTCTCCTGGGCGTCGACCATGCGCTGGTTGAGCTCGCGCGGGTTGGCGACGGCGGCCCGGATCGCGTCCTTGGTGATCTCGTGGAAGACCATCCGGTGGACCGGGACCTTGGGCCTGAGCACTTCCTGGAGGTGCCACGCGATGGCTTCGCCCTCGCGGTCCTCATCGGTGGCGAGGAAGAGTTCGTCGGACTCGGCCAGCAGCTGCTTGAGCTTCCTGACCTGGGCCTTCTTGTCGGCGTTGACGACATAGATGGGCTGGAAGTCGTGTTCGACGTCCACCCCGAGGCGGCGTACCTCGCCGGTGTACTCGTCCGGGACCTCGGCCGCGCCGTTCGGGAGGTCGCGGATGTGCCCGACGCTCGCCTCGACGACGTATCCGGGGCCGAGATAGCCCTTGATCGTCTTCGCCTTGGCAGGCGACTCGACGATGACGAGTCGGCGGCCGCCCTGTGCGGTCTCGCTGGTCGGGGACAACTTCGCTCTTCTCTCCGGTCGACACTCGATGGGCATCCGGGCAGCGTCATGACGCTGCCCGCGGTGCTGTCGCTGCGGAGTGTGACGGTACAACCCGCCCCCGTGTCAAACGGCAAAAGCCCGCAACGGCCACTCGAACGGTAACCCGACTTCCGCCATTCCTGCCGCCCGGACCGCCGGGTCCGCGCCACGCGGAGGCTTGGCCAGTGTCTTTTCGGAGGTGGTCGCGGTGTCCGCCGGGCAACCTGTCGGCCCGGGCGCCGCACTGCCGGGGCCGGGGATCAGACGAGCGTGAAGCACCACACGCCGAGGCCGAGGAAAACTACGCCGAAGAGCGTCGTGAGTGCGGTGGAGGCGACGGGGCTCACACCGTGCGCCACCGGCGCGCGGTGCAGGGCTCGCGCCCCTGTCCAGATCAGGAGGGCGGCGCCGAACAGCGCCAGGGCCGTACCGGCGAAGACTGCTGAGACGCTCTCCATGTCGTACTCCTGGACCGTCGTGGCGAACCGCCCGGGGCGGGCCGGCCGGTCCCGGAGCCGGACCTCGGCGGCCCGGCACGGGGAGGTTGTCACCCCGGGGCATCGCCCACACGAACCCGGGGTGAACAGCACTCCCCCGCCGACCGGCGGAACCCCATCGGCCGCATACGGATCGGCTACGGACCGCACAGGGATCACACGACCGGAACGCATGGTCCGGGCGCGCCGGAGAGCGCGCCGAGCGGGAACGCGCTGGTGACAAGGACGGCACCACCCGTCCGAGAGACACCCCCGCCCCGTACCGGAAGGCGGCCGCGGTCACCGTCCCACGGACACGGCCTTCAGCTCACACCGTCGTGCGGACACGGCCTCCAGCCCGCCGGCCGCCGCGCCCTCCCCGGCCTCGATGCTCGGGGTACGGCGGTCTTCATCGCGGCGGCGGCCTCGACACTCTCCCCGCTCGCCGCGCCCTCCACGTACTCCGCGCTCTCCGTGGCCTCCACGCTCTCCGCGGCCTACTGGCCCCGCGGTACGGTGCCGGGCGCCGGTTCCAGGAAGCCCTCCTCGACCAGCAGCCGGATCGCCTGCGGGGTGCGGTCGCGCAGGAGCACCGGGTCCTCCGCCATCAACTGCGCGATGGCGTCCAGGATCCGCCCGGCGGGCAGCGAGCCGTCGCACACGCCCGCGAACCCGGCGGCCACCGCGTCGACCTTGGTCGCCCGCATCATGCCGTGGTGCTGACGCAGCACCACATGCTCGGGGTCCTCCGCGCCCGGCAGGCCGACCTGCTCCTGCACGACTTCGGCGGCGAGGACGAAGTGCCCCGCGAGCAGCGCCGCGTCGTCCTGGTCGCGGAGGTAGTCCTGGCGGGCGAAGTGCTCCTGGACGGCCTGCCCGAGCGGCTGCCGCACCGCGTGCGGCCACTCCTCGACCACGATCGAGGGGTTCCCGGCCTCCGCCGCCGCGGATCTGCGCAGGGTGATCCAGCCGAACCCGAGGGCCGTGGCGCCCCGCGCCTCGAACTCGTCGAGCCACGCCTCGTACCGCTCGGTGTACCGGTCGGGGTCGCCGCGGTGGTCGCCGCTGTCCCGGAGCCACAGCTCGGCGTACTGCGTCACGTCCTGGACCTCGCGCTGGACGATCCAGGCGTCACAGCCGTAGGGCACCCAGGAGCGCAGCCTGTCCTGCCACTCCTCACCCTCCACGTGCTGCCAGTTGGCGAGGAACTGGGCGTACCCCCCCTCGTTCAGATGGGCGCCGGACTGCTGCACCAGCTCCCGGCACAGGTCGTCACCGCCCATGCCGCCGTCCCGGTAGGTGAGGCGGGCGCCGGGCGAGATGACGAAGGGCGGGTTGGAGACGATCAGGTCGAACGTGTCGGAGCCCACCGGCTCGAAGAGGGAGCCCTCGCGCAGGTCGGCGGGGGCGGCGCCGGACAGCGCGAGGGTGAGCCGGGTGAACTCCAGGGCACGGGGGTTGAGGTCGGTGGCGGTGACCCGGCTCGCGTGCTGGGCGGCGTGCAGCGCCTGGATGCCGGAGCCCGTACCGAGGTCGAGGGCGGAGGCGACCGGCGCCCGGACGGTGATCCCGGCGAGGGTGGTGGAGGCCCCGCCGACCCCGAGGACGACACCCTCCTCGCGCGAGCCGATCCCTCCCGCACCGCCGACCGCGCACCCGAGGTCGGACACGATGAACCAGTCCTCGCCGTCCGGCCCCCCGTACGGCCGTACGTCGACGCCCGCACGGACCGTCCCGTCGGCGTGGCTCACCCAGCCGTCCGCGACGCACTCGGCGAGCGGCAGGGCGGCACGTGCCCGCTCCTCGGCGACGGGACGCTGCAGCAGGAACAGCCGCACCAGCGTGTCGAGCGGGGTGTAGCCCCGGGTGGCCCGCAGGGCGGGGACCGTCTCGCTGCGGGCGAGGGCGGCATAGGCGGGCGCGCCGAGGCGGTCGAGGAGCCCGTCCGCGGTGAAGTCCGCGGCGAGCAGGGCCTCACGGAGGGCGGCGGCGTGGTCGGGTGCGGGAAGGCTGCTCTTACTCACCCACCCATTGTGTCCGCTCCCACCGACAACGGCAGCGGCCCGGGCACCCACCGGGTGTCCGGGCCGGAGGAACGGCGCTCAGCCCTTCTTCTCCGCGGCGTCCTTGTCCGCGGAGTCCTTCTCCGTCGCGTCGCCCTTGTCGGCGTCCGTGCCCGCCGGGGACGCGTCGGCGCCGGCCGCCGCGGAGCCGGAGGGGCCGGTCGAGGCCGTCGGCTTCTGGCAGCCCTTCTGCTTCGACATCGCGACGCCGACCTCGCCGGACTGGAGCTTCTTCAGAGCCTGGTCACCGCTGGTGCTGATCTTGTTCAGCTCGTCGGCGATGCCCTTCAGCCCGTCGGCGAACTTCGCCTGGTCCTTGGTGTCGAGCGCGTCGACCTCGGTCTTGAGGTCGGCGTACGCCTTGGAGGAGGCGTTGAGCTCCTTGACCGCTTCCTTCTGCGTGGTCTCGCCGCCGTCGACCGGCGGCGGACCGGCGGAGTCCACGGCGGTGCCCAGCGACTTGTACGCCTGGGAGATCTGCTGGAAGGCGGCCGAGTCGGTCTTCTGGACGTCGGCGGGCTTGCTGTTGTCCGCGGTCTGCTGCTGGATGGAGGCGTTGGCGTTGGCGATCTTCTGCAGTTGCGGCTGAACCTGGTCGCAGACCTTCTTGGCCCAGTCGTTGACCTTGTTGTCGCTGTCGTCGCTGCAGCCCGACAGCGTCAGTACGAGTACCGCACCGCCGGACAGTGCGGCTGCAAGCTTCTTGTTCACCGGATTGGTCCCTTCCAAGGCTCTCGGCCCCGGAACTTACACGCCGAGGGGACGACAGCCGGGTGCCGGTCATCCGGTGTGCACGCTTTTGAAGCCATTTGCACCAAGGGAAATGAGGGAGATACCACTCGTGCCGAGAATCGGACGCACGATCGGTCACTCATCCGAAAGACTTCTCCCGATCATCGGCCCCATCTCCCCCCTCACCCCCGGCACAGACGCGGACGACACCGGACGAGGGCGGAAGAGGACGCCGGAGGGACAGCCGGAGGCGCAGAAGGAGCGGGCGGAAGCGGAGGCGGGGCGGACGGCACGTCAGCACGCACCGTCCGCCCGCTCCTTGATCACGCGTCACACGATGTGCGCGCCCGGCAGGCCTCGCCGCGCCCGGCTCACGGGGCCGCCGCGGGATCCGGCGCGGGGACCGGGGGACCGCCGTCCCCCGAGGCGTCGTCGTCGCCCACGGCGATGCCGCGCCGCTTCGAGACATAGACCGCGACGACGATGATCCCGATGGCGACGACGGCCACCAGCGCCCGCACCCAGGGATTGGCGTCCGCTCCATAGCTGAACTGCACGATCGCCGGGGCGATGAGCAGGGCGACCAGGTTCATCACCTTGAGCAGCGGGTTGATCGCCGGGCCCGCCGTGTCCTTGAACGGGTCGCCGACCGTGTCGCCGATGACGGTCGCGGCATGGGCCTCGCTGCCCTTGCCGCCGTGGTGGCCGTCCTCGACGAGCTTCTTGGCGTTGTCCCAGGCGCCCCCGGAGTTGGCGAGGAACACGGCCATCAGCGTGCCCGTGGCGATCGCGCCGGCGAGGTACGAGCCGAGGGCGCCGACACCGAGGGTGAAGCCGACCCCGATGGGCGCCAGGACCGCGAGCAGTCCCGGTGTGGCCAGTTCACGCAGGGCGTCGCGCGTGCAGATGTCGACGACGCGCCCGTACTCGGGCTTCTCCGAGTAGTCCATGATCCCGGGATGCTCGCGGAACTGCCGCCTGACCTCGTAGACCACGGCGCCGGCGGACCGGGACACGGCGTTGATGGCCAGCCCGGAGAAGAGGAAGACGACCGCGGCGCCCAGGATCAGGCCGACGAGGTTGTTGGGTTGCGAGATGTCCAGGCTCAGACCCAGCTCGCCCGCCCCGGCCCCGACCTCGTCCACCGCCGTGGCGATGGCGTCGCGGTAGGACCCGAAGAGCGCCGCCGCCGCGAGGACGGCGGTGGCGATGGCGATGCCCTTGGTGATGGCCTTGGTCGTGTTGCCGACCGCGTCCAGGTCGGTGAGCACCTGGGCGCCGGCCCCCGTGACATCCCCGGACATCTCGGCGATGCCCTGGGCGTTGTCCGAGACCGGTCCGAAGGTGTCCATGGCCACGATGACGCCCACCGTGGTGAGAAGCCCCGTCCCGGCGAGCGCGACCGCGAAGAGCGCCAGCATGATCGACGTACCGCCCAGCAGGAACGCCCCGTAGACGCCCAGGCTGATCAGCAGCGCGGTGTACACGGCCGATTCCAGGCCGATGGAGATGCCCGCCAGCACCACGGTGGCCGGGCCGGTGAGCGAGGACTTGCCGATGTCCCGGACCGGGCGGCGATTGGTCTCGGTGAAGTAGCCGGTGAGCTGCTGGATGAGCGCGGCCAGGACGATGCCGATGGCCACCGCGACCAGGGCGAAGATCCGCGGATCGCCACCGTGCCCGGCGATCGCCTCGTCGGTGACCCCGTCCAGCTCGGCGTAGGAGGAGGGCAGATAGGTGAAGGCGGCGACGGCCACCAGGGCGAGCGAGACCACCGCGGAGATGAAGAAGCCGCGGTTGATCGCGGTCATGCCGCTGCGGTCGGCGCGGCGCGGGGCCACCGCGAAGATCCCGATCATCGCGGTGACGACGCCGATCGCCGGGACCATCAGGGGGAAGGCGAGACCGGAGTCGCCGAACGCGGCCGTACCGAGGATGAGCGCCGCCACGAGCGTCACGGCGTACGACTCGAAGAGGTCGGCTGCCATGCCCGCGCAGTCACCGACGTTGTCGCCCACGTTGTCGGCGATGGTGGCGGCGTTGCGCGGATCGTCCTCCGGGATGCCCTGCTCCACCTTGCCCACCAGGTCGGCCCCGACATCCGCGGCCTTGGTGAAGATCCCGCCGCCGACCCTCATGAACATGGCGATCAGCGCCGCGCCGAGACCGAACCCCTCCAGCACCTTGGGCGCGTCGGCGGCATAGACGAGCACCACGCAGGAGGCCCCGAGCAGACCGAGTCCCACCGTGATCATTCCGACCACGCCACCGGTACGGAAAGCGATCTTCATCGCTTTGTGCGAGACGGCGGTGAGATCCTTTTCCGGCTCGCCTTCCGCTGGAGTCGCCTCACGTGCGGCTGCGGCCACCCGCACATTGCTCCGTACGGCGAGCCGCATGCCGATGTATCCGGTCGCCGCGGAGAAAAGCGCACCCACCAGGAAGAAGAGGGAACGCCCCGCGCGCTGCGACCAGTTGTCGGCCGGCAACAGGAACAAGAGGAAGAACACGACGACGGAGAAGACACCGACCGTGCGCAGTTGTCGGGCCAGATAGGCGTTCGCGCCCTCCTGGACCGCCGCGGCGATCTCCTTCATGCGTTCGGTGCCCTCGCCGGCCGCCAGGACCTGGCGTACGAGCAGCTGGGCGACGACCAGCGCGGCGACGGCGACGACCGCCACCACGATGACGATCAGCCGGTTGCCGTCGGTGAGTACCGCCGCCGCGAGGGAGACGGGTCGGTCGGAAAGTGCGGATTCTTGCGTCAGTGCTGCCATTGGGGTGGTGAAGAACTCCGCCATACGTCCTCCTTGACGCTCAGCGCTCAAGTCGTGGACGGATTGTAGGGAGCGGAACCTGATCAAAACAGTGGGCGGGAAGAGAAATGATCGCTCTCCTCCCAACGCCGAAAGATCAGCGGAGGGATTCTCCTCGAATGCAGTAATGAGGCAGGCGCGTTACCCGAAGATAATCAAGAAAAAAGGCCCTGCTCAGCAGGGCCTGGAAAAAACGAAACATCATCCGCGCGGCTCAACGTCCACGATGGGCCACGGGGTACCGGGCACGGACAGTGCGAGCACGGGCACACGCGAGCAGCGCGCACAGGCATGAGCGAGCAGCGTGTACGGGCACAGGCTCAGGTGCAGCTACGGGCCCTCATGGGCGCACCGCGGCGTCGGCCGTCGGCCAGCTCATGCGGATCACTCCGCCGGCCGCACCGGATCGAACCTCCACGTCGTCGACGAGACCGCTGATGACCGCGAGACCCATCTCGTCCTCGCCCTCACCGTCCGTCTCGGGATCGGGCCGGTCCGGCCCCGCCCCGGAGCCGTTACCAGCCCCGGACGCGGCGGGATCCCCGCCGGGGCCGGGAACACTGTCCCCGACCTCGATGGAGAACGCCTTCTCCTCCTCGGTCAACGCGACGCTGACCGGCTCGGTGATGCCGTGACTGCGATGCAGCCCGACCGCGCGGCTGCACGCCTCCCCGACGGCGAGCCTGACCTCGTCGAGCACCGCCTCGTCGACGCCGGCCCTGCGCGCCACGGCGGCCGCCACCAGGCGGGCCGTCCTGACATGTTCAGGCTGGGCGCTGAAGCGGAGTTCAACGGTGGCCATGACATCCCCCTCGAACGTTCGGGCGTACGCCTCAGAGGCCCCGGGCCTATCGCCCGGCACCCCTGCTCTCCTCCTCCGGAAGCCGACAAAGCCGACAGCCGACCCGAGGGTCGACCGCCTGCCCGTCACGGCCCATGCGCTGCCGCTGCCGGCCTGTTCACTGCCTGCCGACCGGCCCGGGGGCCGGTCCGCTCCGACCTCAGTCGGTGGCGGCGACAGCCTCGTCGACCGTGGTGTGAATCGGGAACACCTTGGTCAGACCTGTGATCCGGAAGATCTTGAGAATGCGCTCCTGGTTGCAGACCAGGCGCAACGAGCCCTCATGGGCCCGGACACGCTTCAAGCCGCCCACGAGCACGCCGAGGCCGGTGGAGTCGAGGAAGTCGACGCCTTCCATGTCGACAACCAAGTGGTAGCTGCCGTCATTCACCAACTCGACCAACTGCTCGCGCAGCTTGGGCGCGGTATACACATCAATCTCGCCACCGACCTCGACGACCGTACGGTCGCCACCAGGGCCGGACACATTGCGAGTCGACAGGGACAGGTCCACGGATCCTCCAGCACCTTGCTATCGAGCGGTCGCCCCTCGGTCTCCCCGACGGAGGCCAGGGGACGGATCGCCAGCCGCGATGGCATTCAATCACTTACCAGCAGCCATGCACGACGCCTTGGGACCATTGTCCGTCACGCCAGTGACACACTCGGTGTCGATGGCCAAGAATCACCGTCCCGGACGACCACCCGAGAGTGGGGGCTCGCGCCCCTCTCCCGCCATGATCCTCGACCGGCTCGCCGCAGGGGCGGGCCGGGCCGCGCGCATCACTCATACGGAGCACCTGCCCCCGCGATCGGGAACCCATGCCATCTGGCCGGATCGCATCCGGCCAGAAGTGATCTCGGCGATCGAAAAGGCCGGGATCGCCCATCCGTGGGCCCATCAGGCGGCCGCGGCGGAACACGCGCTGGACGGCGAATCGGTCGTGATCGCCACCGGCACGGCCTCCGGGAAGTCCCTCGCGTACCTCGCGCCGGTCCTCAGCACCCTTCTGGACGGCTCGGAGGCCCCCAACGGCCGCGGGGCCACCGCCCTGTACCTCGCCCCCACCAAGGCCCTGGCAGCCGACCAGCGGCGCTCGGTGAAGGCGCTCGCGGCCCCGCTCGGCAACGCCGTCAGACCCGCGGTCTACGACGGCGACACCCCCGTCGAGGAACGCGAATGGGTGCGGCAGTACGCGAACTACGTCCTGACCAACCCCGACATGCTGCACCGCGGAATACTGCCCTCCCACCCCCGCTGGGCGTCCTTCCTGCGTGCCCTGCGGTACGTCGTGATCGACGAGTGCCACACCTACCGGGGCGTCTTCGGCTCCCACGTCGCCCAGGTCCTGCGCCGTCTACGCCGTCTGTGCGCCCGCTACGGGGCCGATCCGGTCTTCCTGCTCGCCTCGGCCACGGCGGCCGATCCCGCGGTCGCAGCCGGGCGTCTGACGGGTCTGCCGGTCCGGGAGGTGTCCGACGACGCCTCCCCGCGCGGTGAGCTGGTCTTCGCCCTGTGGGAGCCCCCGCTGACCGACCTGCACGGCGAGAAGGGCGCACCCGTTCGCCGTACCGCGACGGCCGAGACCGCCGATCTCCTCACCGACCTGACCCTCCAGGGCGTCCGCTCGGTCGCCTTCGTACGCTCCCGGCGCGGCGCGGAACTGATCTCGGTGATCGCCAAGGAGCGCCTCGCGGAGATCGACCGCTCGCTGCCGAAGCGGGTCGCCGCCTATCGCGGGGGCTACCTCCCCGAGGAGCGCCGGGCCCTGGAGCGGGCGCTGCACTCCGGCGAGCTGCTCGGTCTGGCGGCCACCACCGCCCTGGAACTGGGCATCGACGTCTCCGGCCTCGGCGCGGTCGTCATCTCCGGCTACCCGGGCACGCGGGCGTCCCTCTGGCAGCAGGCGGGCCGGGCCGGCCGCTCGGGCCAGGGCGCCCTGGCCGTACTCGTGGCCCGGGACGACCCGCTGGACACGTACCTGGTGCACCACCCGGAGGCCCTGTTCCAGCAGCCCGTCGAGTCGACGGTGCTGGACCCGGACAACCCCTACGTCCTCGCCCCCCACCTCTGCGCCGCGGCCGCCGAGCTGCCCCTGACCGAGCCCGACATCGCCCTCTTCGGCCCGGCCGTGCCCGAGCTGCTGCCGCAGCTGGAGGCGGCGAAGCTGCTGCGCAGACGGGCATCGGGCTGGCACTGGACGCGCCGCGAGCGGGCCGCCGACCTGGCCGACATCCGGGGCGGGGGCGGCCGCCCCGTCCAGATCGTCGAGGAGGGCACCGGCCGCCTGCTGGGCACCGTCGACGAGGCCGCCGCCCACACGGCCGTCCACGAAGGGGCCGTCCATCTCCACCAGGGCCGCACCCACCTGGTCCGCAAACTGGACCTGGAGGACTCCGTGGCCCTGGTCGAGCAGGCCGACCCGCCGTACTCGACGGTCGCCCGCGACACCACGGCCATCACCGTCCTGGAGACCGACACCGAGATCCCCTGGGGCCAGGGGCGGCTCTGTTACGGCTCCGTCGAGGTCACCAACCAGGTCGTCTCGTTCCTCCGCCGGAGGCTGATCACCGGGGAAGTCCTGGGCGAGACGAAGCTCGACCTGCCGCCCCGCACCCTGCGCACCCGCGCCGTGTGGTGGACGGTCACCGAGGACCAGCTCGACGCGGCCCGCGTCAACCCGGAGATCCTCGGCGGCGCACTTCACGCCGCCGAGCACGCGTCGATCGGCCTGCTGCCGCTCTTCGCCACCTGCGACCGCTGGGACATCGGCGGCGTGTCCGTACCGCTGCACCCGGACACCCTGCTGCCGACGGTCTTCGTCTACGACGGCCACCCCGGAGGAGCCGGATTCGCCGAGCGGGCCTTCCACACCGCCCGTACGTGGCTGACGGCGACCCGGGAGGCCATCGCGTCCTGCGAGTGCGAGGCGGGCTGCCCCTCCTGCATCCAGTCCCCCAAGTGCGGCAACGGCAACGAGCCCCTGCACAAACGCGGAGCCGTACGCCTGCTCACCGAGCTCCTCAGAGCCGCACCCCCGGAACCGAACGACCCGGTATAGCCCGGCTGCCGGCCGGAGATCCGGCCCCACGATCGACGGGAGGGCCGGCCCTGGCCCTGACAGCGGGCAGGTAGGGCCCGAACCCCGAGCGGGCGGTCACATCAGCGATCTCCCCTCGCACCGCGCAGCGAACGAGCACGGCCCCCTGCGCCAGGGCCACTCGCCGGGCCGCCCCACACGCGACCACCGTCCCTTCCAGCGCCAGGTCCGCGGCCGCGAGGGCTGCCAGATCCGCGGCCCCACCCGCCCGGTGACGGGCAGCCACGGCCTGCCCCAGCGCGAGCACCACGGCGAACACGGTGCAGAGACCGGCCGCGGTGAATGCCACCCACACCGTCGCCAGACCTCGGTCCGCGCCAAGACCCGCACGCCGGTTCGCGCTCCGGCATGCGATCCGGGCCCCGATCCTGGCTGCGATCCGGGCCGCGGGCCGGGCTGCGGGCCTGGCTACGAGCCTGGCCGCGATCCGATCCATTCGCAGGCCCGCTCCCCGGTGCGCACCACGCCCCGTCCTCCGGCCCATGCCTCTGTCCTCGCTCTCGCCCTCGCCCTCGTCCTTGTCCTCGCC
>NZ_JAAXYC010000200.1 GCF_018619185.1 Streptomyces sp. McG3
TTGCGTTAGGGAAACGCCCGGTTACATTCCGAACCCGGAAGCTAAGCCTTTCAGCGCCGATGGTACTGCAGGGGGGACCCTGTGGGAGAGTAGGACGCCGCCGAACAATTTTTCCGGGAAAGCCCCGTGCCTTGTGGCACGGGGCTTTTCTGCGTTCCAGGACCTTTGGCGTACCGTCTTCGGCCCTCCCACCCCCGTGCACCGAGCGGGGGAAGCTGAGGGTAGGGTCAGGGGGCATCATTGGCACGTTCTTCACAGGAGGCCCCCGGGTGGAGGTCCAGGAGACTCGGGTCCAGACGGACCGGGTCCTCACCATCCCCAACATCCTCAGCATGGCTCGCCTTGTCGGGGTACCGCTCTTCCTGTGGCTGATTCTTCGCCCCGTGTTCGGAGGGCCCAACAGCGACAACTGGGCGCTGCTCGTCCTGATGCTCAGCGGCATCAGCGACTACCTCGACGGGAAGCTGGCCCGCAAGTGGAACCAGATCAGCAGCCTCGGCCGGCTCCTGGACCCGGCTGCTGACCGCCTCTACATCCTTTCCACCCTTGTGGGCCTCACCTGGCGTGAGATCCTGCCCCTCTGGGTCACCGCGGCGCTTCTCGCCCGGGAACTGATGCTCCTGGTGATGGTGGCCATCCTGCGACGCCACGGGTATCCGCCTCCGCAGGTCAACTTCCTCGGAAAAGCTGCAACCTTCAACCTGATGTACGCGTTCCCCTTGTTGCTGCTCAGCGACGGGAGTGGTTGGCTGGCCACACTGGCCGCCGTTTTCGGATGGGCGTTCGCAGGATGGGGTACAACCCTCTACTGGTGGGCAGGAATCCTCTATGTGGTTCAGGTCCGCCGGATCGTGAAGGCGGACGCAGTAGCCGATTGAGCTCGTTGATGCGGTGCCGCGCAGTGTGGCCGGCCCGCGGCACATGGTGTGAATGATGCCCCGACGGGCGAACTCGGCTGACCGTCGTCTCTTCTAGGAGGACGTTTCCGACATGAAGGCCGTCGTGATGGCTGGCGGCGAAGGCACACGCCTTCGCCCCATGACCTCGAGCATGCCCAAGCCGCTCCTGCCCGTGGCCAACAGGCCGATCATGGAGCACGTCCTGCGGCTGCTCAAGCGGCATGGGCTCAGCGAAACCGTAGTGACCGTCCAGTTCCTCGCCTCCCTCGTCAAGAACTATTTCGGGGACGGAGAAGAGCTCGGGATGGAGCTCACCTATGCCAACGAGGAGAAGCCACTCGGCACCGCGGGCAGCGTGAAGAACGCCGAAGAGGCGTTGAAGGACGATACGTTCCTCGTCATTTCCGGTGACGCGCTCACCGACTTCGACCTCACCGACCTCATCGCGTTCCACAAGGAAAAGGGCGGGCTCGTCACGGTCTGCCTGACCAGGGTTCCCAATCCCCTGGAATTCGGGATCACCATCGTGGACGAGGACGGTCAGGTCGAACGGTTCCTGGAGAAGCCGACCTGGGGGCAGGTCTTCTCGGACACCGTGAACACGGGCATCTACGTCATGGAGCCCGAAGTATTCGACTACGTCCAGGCCGACACCTCGGTCGACTGGTCCGGTGACGTCTTCCCTCAGCTCATGAAGGAGGGCAAGCCCATCTACGGCTATATCGCCGAGGGCTACTGGGAAGACGTAGGCACCCACGAAAGCTATGTGAAGGCCCAGGCGGACGTCCTGGAGCGCAAGGTCGACGTGGAGCTCGACGGCTTCGAGATCTCGCCCGGCGTGTGGGTCGCCGAAGGCGCTGAGGTCCACCCCGACGCCGTGCTGCGCGGACCGCTGTACATCGGCGACTACGCCAAGGTCGAGGCGGACGTCGAGATCCGCGAACACACGGTCGTGGGGTCGAACGTCGTCGTCAAGACGGGCGCCTTCCTCCACCGGGCCGTGGTGCACGACAACGTCTACATCGGGCAGCACAGCAATCTCCGGGGCTGCGTGGTCGGCAAGAACACCGACATCATGCGCGCGGCCCGCATCGAGGACGGCGCCGTCATCGGGGACGAATGCCTGGTCGGCGAGGAGTCGATCATCCAGGGCAACGTCCGGGTGTACCCGTTCAAGACGATCGAGGCCGGCGCGTTCGTCAACACCTCGGTGATCTGGGAGTCCCGAGGACAGGCGCACCTCTTCGGGGCGCGCGGCGTCTCCGGGATCCTGAACGTCGAGATCACCCCCGAACTGGCCGTACGGCTGGCCGGCGCCTATGCCACGACCCTCAAGAAGGGTTCGACGGTCACGACCGCACGTGACCACTCCCGAGGAGCCCGCGCCCTCAAGCGGGCCGTCATCTCGGCCCTCCAGGCCAGCGCCATCGACGTCCGGGACCTGGAGAACGTCCCGCTGCCCGTGGCGCGCCAGCAGACCGCCCGGGGCAGCGCCGGCGGCATCATGATCCGTACGTCGCCCGGGGTGCCCGACTCGGTGGACATCATGTTCATCGATGAGCGGGGCGCGGACCTCTCGCAGGCGCAGCAGCGCAAGCTCGACCGGGTCTACGCGCGCCAGGAGTACCGCAGGGCCTTCCCCGGCGAGATCGGGGACCTGCACTTCCCGTCCAGCGTGTTCGACTCGTACACCGGGTCCCTGCTGCGCAACGTCGACGTCGACGGCATCGCGGACTCCGGACTCAAGGTCGTCGTCGACGCCTCCAACGGCAGCGCCGGGCTCGTCCTGCCCAGCCTGCTCGGGCGGCTCGGGGTGGACGCGCTGACGATCAACCCCGGACTCGACGAGGCGCGGCCCACCGAGTCCGCCGAGACCCGGCGGGCCGGTCTCGTGCGGCTCGGGGAGATCGTGTCCTCCGCACGGGCGGCCTTCGGGGTGCGCTTCGACCCGGTGGGCGAGCGGCTCTCCCTCGTCGACGAACTGGGCCGGATCATCGAGGACGACAGGGCCCTGCTGGTCCTCCTGGATCTCGTCGCCGCCGAGCGGCGCAGCGGTCGTGTCGCCCTGCCCGTGACGACCACGCGCGTCGCCGAGCAGGTGGCGGCCTACCACGGCACCCAGGTGGAGTGGACGACCACCTCGCCCGACGATCTGACCCGGGTGGGCCGTGAAGAGGACACCATCTTCGGAGGAGACGGGCGCGGCGGGTTCATCGTTCCCGAATTCAGCAGCGTATTCGACGGGAGCGCCGCCTTCGTCCGGCTCATCGGGCTCGTCGCGCGCACCCAGCTCACGCTGAGCCAGATCGACGCCCGGATTCCCCGGGCGCATGTCCTGCGCCGCGACCTGGCGACCCCGTGGGCCGTCAAGGGGCTCGTCATGCGCCGGGTCGTCGAAGCGGCCGGTGACCGCAGCGTGGACACCACGGACGGGGTCCGTGTGGTCGAGGCGGACGGGCGGTGGATCATGGTCCTGCCCGACCGGGCGGAGGCCGTCACCCATCTGTGGGCGGAAGGCCCGGACGACGCATCCGCGCAGGCGCTGCTCGACGAGTGGGCCGCGGTGGTGGACAGCGCCGGGGACTGACGCGAGGACGGTGCGCCGCGACGCCCCGGGCAGGGGGTCGCGGCGCACCGGTGGGGCCATTCGGCGGCAGCCGTGATGACGTGCGACGATGTGCGGCATGTCGCAGCAGTCCCCCGATCGGAGCACCGCCCCGCCGCCCGCACGCCCCGACGCCTCCATGTCGCTGCTCAACAACGTGATGGACCACAGCCTCGACGACGGGTACGCGGAGGCCTCCGCGCGACGCAGGGCCGACGGGAGCGCTGGGCTGCCCCGTACGCTCAAGTCGAAGCTCGGCCTGGCCGCCGGACTGGTGGTGGCGGCCCTGGTGGTCACCCTCGGCGCCGCCGAGGCGCGGATCTCCGCGCCGGTCGTCGCCAAGGAGCGCGAGGAACTGATCGACCGCATCGACGCGGAGACAGAGGCCGCGGACACGTTGGAGTCCGACGTCGACTCGCTCCGCCGCGATGTGAGCGAACGTCAGCGCAAGGCACTTGAGCGGCACGGCGGGGACCAGGGGCAGCTGGTGGCGCTGCTGGCCGGAGCGACGCCGGTCGAGGGCCCCGGCGTGAAACTCGTCGTCGACGACGCGAAGGACACCGACCAGGGCGGCGGCGGGCCGCGCGAGTCCACGGGCTTCGCCGACACCGGGCGGGTACGCGACCGGGACATGCAGCGGGTCGTCAACGGCCTGTGGGAATCCGGTGCCGAGGCGATCGCCATCAATGGGCAAAGGCTGACGGCGCTGTCGGCCATCCGTGCCGCCGGTGACGCCATACTGGTCGACAACAGACCGCTCGTACCGCCGTACACCGTGCTCGCGGTGGGGGACGGCAAGAAGCTCGCTACCGCCTTCCAGGACAGCGCCGACGGCCAGTACCTTCAGGCGCTCAAGGAGAGCTTCGACATCCGCACCAGCATCTCCGATCAGGCGAAGGTGCGGCTTCCGGCCGCGCCGAGCCTGATCGTCCGTACAGCAGAGCCGAAGGCCGCCGGCAGTGGTGCGGCAGACACAGGGAAGGGCACATCGTGATCGCCGTACTGGGCCTCGTCGTGGGAGTCGTGGTCGGACTGTTGGTCCGGCCCGAGGTACCGGCGGTGGTCGAGCCCTATCTGCCGATCGCGGTGGTCGCCGCGCTCGACGCCGTCTTCGGCGGTCTGCGGGCCATGCTCGACGGCATCTTCGTCGACAAGGTCTTCGTGGTCTCCTTCCTCTCCAACGTCGTGGTGGCCGCGCTGATCGTCTTCCTCGGCGACAAACTGGGTGTCGGCGCCCAACTCTCCACCGGTGTGGTGGTCGTGCTGGGCATCCGGATCTTCTCCAACGCCGCCGCCATCCGCCGGCACGTCTTCCGGGCTTGAGGCCGATGAACAACGACGAGAATCCCCGCAGCGAACAGCCCGAGGGCGGCGCGTCCGCCGTCCCCGACGCTCCCGCGCCGCCGCCCGCCACAGAGGTGTCCGGCCGGCAGAGGCTCAAGGCGGGCCTGTGGCCGCCGCGGCTGAGCCGGGCCCAACTGATCGTCGCCGTGCTGCTGTTCGGGCTCGGTCTGGGCCTTGCCATCCAGGTGCGGTCCACGAGCGACGACAGTGCGCTGCGCGGAGCCCGGCAGGAGGACCTGGTCCGTATCCTCGACGAGGTCGACGACCGGACCCAGCGTCTGGAGGACGAGAAGCAGCGTCTGGACGATCAGCGCACCGAGCTGGAGAACAGCTCCGACCAGGCCGAGGAGGCCCGGAAGCAGACGCTGGAGAAGGAACGCCAGCTCGGTATCCTCGCGGGCACCGTGGCGGCGCAGGGCCCCGGCATCACGCTGACGATCACCGACCCCTCGGGGGCGGTCGCGCCCGACATGCTCCTCGACGCCATTCAGGAACTGCGGGCGGCGGGGGCCGAGGCCATCCAGGTCAACGGGGTGCGGGTGGTGGCCAACACCTACTTCTCCGGCGACGCCGGGAACGTCCAGGTCGACGGGGAGAAGATCGAGGCGCCGTACGAGTTCACGGTGATCGGCAAACCGCAGGATCTGGAGCCCGCCCTCAACATTCCCGGCGGTGTGGTCCAGACGCTGGAGAAGGAGCAGGCCACGGTGCTCGTGGAGCGGTCCGACGACATCGTCGTCGACGCCTTGCGACCGGCGCAGCGGCCTGACTACGCTCGGTCGTCATCCCCGTGAGCCGGGGACACGTGAGGGCCGGTGGAGCGGGTCGGACGGTTGCGGGGGGTCGGCGCACCGGATTGGTGGTGCGTGGTGGAAACTGTCGGGTGGATACGGACGTTGTGAAGATGTCCGGGTCGGCAGGTGTGTTCAATCAGGGTTCGTCCTGCCCCACGGGCGGGTCTATGTCGGTCAAGGGGAATCGCCCGTGAAGTTGTTTGCGAAGTTGTTCGGGAAGAGTGCACGCGAGGACAGCAACAGTGCTGCCCGCCACCGCGCGCCGCGCCACGGTCAGGGCGAGGAGCAGGAGGCGGAGCGTCCGCTCTTCCGCGACGAGGTGTCCGGCGCCCCCGGGGGTGACGGCGTGTCGTCTGTTGACCCTGCCGGTGCCGGACGCATAGGTTTCGGCGAACCATCAGCCTCGAGTACGGGTGGAGGGTTCACCCCGGAGGGCTCGTCGATGCCGGTCTGTACGAGGTGCGGTCACCGCAACGCGGCGGCCAGCAGGTTCTGCTCGAACTGCGGTGCGCCGCTGCGGGGCGGCGTTCCCGAGCGTCCCTCGGAGACGACGTCCACCATCTCCATCTCCGGTCTTGAGGCGTACGAGGCGGAGGCGACGGGTCAGACCGCTCTGCCCTCGCTCTCCCCGGAGGCCCAGGCCGCGGTCGACGCGCTGCCCGGAGGCTCGGCGCTGCTGGTCGTGCGGAGGGGCCCGAACTCCGGGAGCCGCTTCCTGCTCGACAGCGACCTGACCACGGCCGGCCGTCACCCG
Organism: Streptomyces sp. McG3; assembly: GCF_018619185.1. Lineage (GTDB taxonomy): Bacteria > Actinomycetota > Actinomycetes > Streptomycetales > Streptomycetaceae > Streptomyces. The sequence goes on from NZ_JAAXYC010000200.1 coordinate 6,397, forward strand.
CAGAGCGACATCTTTCTCGATGACGTGACCGTGTCGCGGCGTCATGTGGAGTTCCGCAGGAGCCCGGACGGTAGCTTCACCGTGGGTGATGTCGGCAGCCTCAACGGCACCTACGTCAACCGTGAGCGCATCGATTCGGTCCAGCTGTCCAACGGCGACGAAGTCCAGATCGGAAAGTACCGCCTGGTCTTCTATGCGAGCCCGCGGGGCGTGTGACCAGCCCCCGGACTCCGTCCGGGGGGACCCCGAGGAAGGCCCATGCTGCGAACACCGACAGGCGGTGCCGGACACGGCACCGCCACCGCGGAAGCGCGCCCGATGAGCATCGGTACGGTGCTCATCCAGCTGCGCGACGAGTTTCCCGAAGTCACCATCTCCAAGATCCGGTTCCTGGAGGCCGAGGGGCTCATCGAGCCGCAGCGCACTCCCTCCGGATACCGGAAGTTCGCCCCGCGTGATGTGGAGCGCCTGGCCCAGGTGCTCCGCATGCAGCGGGACCACTACCTGCCGCTGAAGGTCATCCGGGAGCACCTGGACGCCCTGGCCCGGGGAGAGCAGCCCGTGCTGCCCTCGCCCGGCGAGCGGCGGGACCTGGCCGACGGAGTGTGGGAGTCCGGTCCCGGGACGGCGACCGCCGCCCGGATCGGACGGGCCGAGCTGCTCGCGGCGGCCGAGGTCGACGACGACCGGCTGGCCGAGTGGGAGTCCTACGGACTGATCGTCCCCGCCCCCGAGGGCGGCTATGACGCCGAGATGGTGACGGTCGCCAAGCTGGTGGCGGACCTGGGGCGTTTCGGCCTGGAACCGCGTCATCTTCGGGCCATGCGGGCCTCCGCCGACCGGGAGGCGGGGCTGGTGGAGCAGCTGGTCGCGCCCTTGCGCCGGCACCGTAATCCGCAGACCAGAGCCCATGCCGAGGCCACCGCGAACGAGCTCGCCGAGCTGTCCGTACGGCTGCACGCGGCACTCGTGCAGAGCGCTCTGCGCAGCCGTCTGCACTGAGCTCGGCGGAGCCCGACTACCCAAACATGGCGAGCACGTCCTAGGGTTGCTGTGTGAACGAGCTCGACGTTGTCGGTGTCCGGGTGGAAATGCCCTCCAACCAACCGATCGTTCTCCTGCGTGAAGTGGGAGGCGACCGGTACCTCCCCATTTGGATCGGTCCTGGGGAGGCGACCGCGATTGCCTTCGCCCAGCAGGGCATGGCTCCCGCCAGGCCGCTGACCCATGACCTGTTCAAGGATGTGCTCGAGGCCTTGGGCCAGGAGCTCACCGAGGTCCGCATCACGGACCTCCGCGAAGGGGTCTTCTATGCGGAGCTCGTCTTCGCCAGCGGAGTCGAGGTGAGCGCCCGGCCCTCCGACGCCATAGCGCTCGCCCTGCGGACCGGCACGCCGATCTACGGCAGTGACGGCGTGCTGGACGACGCGGGCATCGCGATCCCCGACGAGCAGGAGGACGAGGTGGAGAAGTTCCGCGAATTCCTCGATCAGATCTCTCCGGAGGACTTCGGTACGAACAGCCAGTGACCGTCCCGCAGGGGTGTCGTCAGCGCATCCGACAAGCCTTTCCCGGAAACGAGACACGGGAAACCACCCTCAGGGTGATTATCACTCGGCGTGCCGAGTGTGGCGATCGTTGACGCACCCCGAGTGACTGCCTACCTTCGAGTGGGCAGGTCAAGGACGGAGGTCGGCGTGAGAAGCAGCGGCGACGGTACGGCGGCGGGTGGGCCGTATCCGCAGCACGGCAGTGGAGCCGACCACGCCATCAGGCAGCCGGTTCAGCCGGCAGCGGTGGCAGCGGGCGGCGTGGCAGCGGCGAGCGATGCCGGCGACATCGGCTATCGCGGACCGACGGCGTGCGCGGCGGCGGGGATCACCTACCGCCAGTTGGACTACTGGGCCCGCACGGGACTGGTCGAGCCCAGTGTGCGCCCGGCCTACGGGTCGGGGACCCAGCGTCTCTACAGTTTCCGGGACGTGGTTCTCCTCAAGATCGTCAAGCGGTTCCTGGACACCGGAGTCGCTCTGCAGAACATCCGCACCACGGTCCAGCATCTGCGGGCCCGCGGTTTCCAGGATCTCGAGCGCATGACGCTGATGAGCGACGGGGCCACGGTCTACGAGTGCTCCTCGCCCGACGAGGTCGTCAGCCTGCTCCAGGGCGGGCAGGGAGTCTTCGGGATCGCCGTCGGCGTCGTCTGGCGGGACGTGGAGGCGGCGCTCTCGCAGCTGCACGGCGAGCGGGTCGACACCGGCGAGACGCTCGTCGGCCACAACCCCGCCGACGAGCTGGCGCGGCGCCGCAACCGCGCCGTCTGAGCACCCCGGAAGCACCTCACGGCGGGCAGCGCGAACAGGACGACGGGACGGTCCGGTACCCCACGGGGCGCCGGACCGTCCCGTTGTCAGTGCCGTAGGGCAGCATCGACGGTGTGAGACCCGCGCCCACCATCCTTCACCTGGACATGGACGCCTTCTACGCGTCGGCGGAGCAGGCGGCCAAGCCGAGCCTGCGCGGCAAGGCGGTCGTGGTGGGCGGCCTCGGACCGCGCGGAGTGGTCGCCACCGCCTCCTATGAGGCCCGGCGCCTGGGGGTGCACTCGGCGATGCCCACCGCACAGGCCCGGCGGCTCGCTCCGAACGCCGCCTACCTGGTGCCCCGCTTCTCGCTGTACCGGACGGTGAGCGACCAGGTGATGGAGCTCCTGGGACGGCTGTCGCCCCTGGTGGAGCCGCTCAGCCTGGACGAGGCCTTCGTGGATCTGGAGGCCGGGGGGACGGCCGACGACGCGGCGTCGGCCCGTGCGACGGGTGAAGGGCTGCGGACGGCCATCCACGCGGTGACCGGCCTCAGCGGATCCGTCGGGCTGGCCGGTTCCAAGATGCTCGCCAAGATCGCCTCCGAGGAGGCCAAGCCCGACGGGTTGCTGCTCATCGAGCCCGGCACCGAGCGTGAGCTGCTCGCCCCCATGTCCGTGCGCATCCTGCCGGGGGTCGGCCCGGCCACCGGCGACCACCTCAGACGCGCCGGCATGACCACCGTCCACGATCTGGCCGAGGCGGGCGAGGCGGAGCTCGTACGGCTGGTCGGCAAGGCCCACGGCCACGGGCTCTACCGGATGGCGCTGGGGCTCGACGACCGGCCGGTGGTCGCCGAGCGGGACGCCAAGTCCGTATCGGTGGAGGACACCTTCGACGTGGACCTGCACGACCGGGTGCGGGTGCGGTCCGAGGTGGAGCGGCTGGCCGTCCGGTGCGTGGAACGGCTCCGCGCCGCCGACCGCTCGGGGCGCACGGTGGTGCTGAAGGTGCGCCGCTACGACTTCTCCACCCTGACCCGCTCGGAGACGCTCAGAGGCCCCACGGACGACCCCACAGTGGTCCGTGAGGCGGCGGGGCGGCTGCTGGAGTCCGTCGACACCACGGGGGGCGTACGGCTGCTGGGGGTCGGGGTGACGGGTCTTGCCGACTACACCCAGGAGGATCTGTTCGCCCAGGCCGCCGACGCCCGGGAGCTCGCCCAGCGGGCCCGGGAGGAGGAGCACCGGGCGCCGGTGGAGGGCGACGGGGAGGACGTGGCGGCGGAGCCCGAGCCGGACAGCGCGGAGCTGCTCGCCGCGCGGCGCTGGCCCGCCGGGCACGACGTGCACCACGAGCAGCACGGGCACGGCTGGGTGCAGGGGAGCGGCGTGGGCCGGGTCACCGTCCGGTTCGAGGAACCGTGGAGCGCACCCGGCCGGGTGCTGACGTTCCGCGTCGACGATCCGCTGCTGCGGCCCGCCGACCCGCTGCCGCTCGTCCGTGACGCGGCCGACTACTCCTCCTGGCCCGCCAGCCTGCCGAAGTCCCGGTCGGGCGCCGACTCCTCCGGGGGCGGGGAGTCCAGTCCGTAATGGCGGTAGAGCTGCAGTTCCTGCTCGGGCGAGAGGTGCCGGCCGACGCCGAAGTCCGGCGCGCCCTTGATCAACGCGCGGTCGAAGGGGACGCGCAGCGCGTCCTCGACGAATTCGCTGGGCTCCAGGGGGACGAAGGCGTCCCTGCTGAACAGGCCGGTGCGGACGGCAGCCCACTCGGGCACGCCCGTCGCGTCGTCGAGATAGACCTCATCCACCGTTCCGATCTTGGTGCCCTTGCGATCGAATGCCTTGCGGCCGATCAGGCGGCGCGGATCGATATCGGTCTGCACGGTGCCTCCCACTGGTCGCAACTGCTCAGGGTGGACGCTGTCGCTCCACCAGCACCACACAAGTGCAGATCCGTGGCGTCGGCCACTCGAGAACTCCGGCGCGGTGGCCGCTGGTAGGCTGGCCGTGGCTGCTGACCCCGTGCGGGAGAGTCCTCCGGTGGAGAATCCGGAGGCGCCGAAGGAGCAACTCCTCCCCGGAATCTCTCAGGCCCCTGTACCGCACGGACGAGGTCACTCTGGAAAGCAGGGCGATTTCGTGCGGGCGCAGGCCCGGACGGACTCGACCCTCACCGACGGTGAAAGTCGGCACGCCCCCGGGCGGGCCGGTGAAGCTCTCAGGTTGAGATGACAGAGGGGGAGGCCGTTCGGGCACCCGCGCCGTGGTGCCCCTCGCAGGTCGTGACAGACCAGGAGGCCTCCACCATGACCCCCCGTCGCACTCCGCTCTCCCAGCTGGAGCAGGGCATTCCGTTCGAGCAGCGCCACATAGGGCCCGACGCCGGAGCCCAGGCGAAGATGCTCGCCCAGGTCGGCTACGGCTCCCTCGACGAGCTCACCGCCGCCGCGGTGCCCGACGTGATCAAGAGCGCGGAGGCCCTGAACCTTCCCTCGGCGCGCACCGAGGCGGAGGTGCTGGCCGAGCTGCGGTCGCTGGCCGACCGCAACGAGGTGCTGGCCCCGATGATCGGCCTCGGCTACTACGGCACCTTCACGCCGCCCGTCATCCTGCGCAACGTCATGGAGAACCCCGCCTGGTACACGGCCTACACGCCGTACCAGCCGGAGATCTCCCAGGGCCGCCTGGAGGCCCTCCTCAACTTCCAGACGATGGTCGCCGAGCTGACCGGGCTGCCCACCTCCGGCGCCTCGCTGCTCGACGAGGGCACCGCGGCCGCCGAGGCGATGGCCCTCGCCCGGCGCGTCGGCAAGGTCAAGAAGGGCGTCTTCCTGGTCGACGCCGACACCCTGCCGCAGACCGTCGCGGTCATCGAGACCCGCGCCGAGCCCACCGGTGTCGAGGTCGTCGTCGCGGACCTGAGCGACGGCATCCCCGCCGAGATCGCCGAGCGCGGCGTCTTCGGCGTCCTGCTCCAGTACCCGGGCGCCTCCGGTGCCGTGCGCGCCATCGAGCCCGTCATCGAGCAGGCCCACGAGCTCGGCGCGATCGTCACCGTCGCCGCCGACCTGCTGGCCCTCACGCTGCTCACCTCGCCCGGTGCGCTCGGCGCCGACATCGCGGTCGGCACCACCCAGCGCTTCGGCGTCCCGATGGGCTTCGGCGGCCCGCACGCCGGCTTCATGGCGGTCCGCGAGAAGTTCGCCCGCTCCCTGCCCGGCCGCCTCGTCGGCGTCTCCGTCGACGCCGACGGCAACAAGGCCTACCGTCTGGCCCTCCAGACCCGCGAGCAGCACATCCGCCGCGAGAAGGCCACCAGCAACATCTGTACCGCGCAGGTCCTGCTCGCCGTCATGGCCGGGATGTACGCGGTCTACCACGGCCCCGACGGGCTGCGGACGATCGCCCGGCGCACCCACCGCCTCGCCGCGATCCTGGCCGACGGCCTGCGGAGTGCCGGTGTCGACGTCGTGCACGGCGCGTTCTTCGACACCCTGACCGTGCGCGTCCCCGGAAAGGCCGCTGCCGTCGTCGCGGACGCCCGGGAGCGCGGCGTCAACCTCCGCCTCGTCGACGCCGACCAGGTCTCCATCGCCTGCGACGAGACCACCACCCGCGCGCAGCTCTCCGCCGTCTGGGCCGCCTTCGGCGCCGAGGGCGACATCGAGGCGCTGGACGCGACGGTCGCCGACGGGCTGCCCGAGGGGCTGCTGCGCTCCGACGACATCCTGACCCACCCGGTCTTCCACCAGCACCGCTCCGAGACCGCGATGCTGCGCTACCTCCGCAAGCTCGCCGACCGCGACTACGCGCTGGACCGCGGCATGATCCCGCTCGGCTCCTGCACCATGAAGCTGAACGCGACCGCCGAGATGGAGTCCATCACCTGGCCCGAGTTCGGCGCGCTGCACCCCTTCGCCCCGGCCGAGCAGGCGCAGGGCTTCCTCACCCTCATCCGTGAGCTGGAGGAGCGGCTCGCCGAGGTCACCGGCTACGACGCGGTGTCCATCCAGCCCAACGCCGGTTCCCAGGGCGAGTTCGCGGGGCTGCTGGCCGTCCGCGCCTACCACCGGGCCAACGGCGACGACCAGCGCACCGTCTGCCTCATCCCGTCCTCCGCGCACGGCACCAACGCCGCCAGCGCCGTCATGGCGGGCATGAAGGTCGTCGTGGTGAAGACCGCCGACGACGGCGAGGTCGACATCGCGGACCTGCGCGCCAAGATCGAGCAGCACCGCGACGAGCTGGCCGTGCTCATGATCACCTACCCGTCCACGCACGGGGTGTTCGAGGAGCACGTCGCCGAGATCTGCGGCGAGGTGCACGACGCGGGCGGCCAGGTCTACGTCGACGGCGCCAACCTCAACGCGCTGGTCGGGCTCGCCAAGCCCGGCAAGTTCGGCGGCGACGTCTCCCACCTGAACCTGCACAAGACCTTCTGCATCCCGCACGGCGGCGGCGGCCCCGGCGTCGGCCCGGTCGGTGTCCGCGCGCACCTCGCTCCGTACCTCCCCAACCACCCCCTCCAGCCCGCTGCGGGCCCGGAGACCGGGGTGGGCCCGATCTCGGCCGCCCCGTGGGGCTCGGCGGGCATTCTGCCGATCTCGTGGGCGTACGTCCGGCTGATGGGCGGCGAGGGGCTCACGCGGGCCACGCAGGTCGCCGTGCTGGCCGCGAACTACATCGCCAAGCGCCTGGAGCCGCACTTCCCGATCCTGTACAACGGCCCGGCCGGTCTGGTCGCGCACGAGTGCATCGTGGACCTGCGCCCGATCTCCAAGGCGACCGGCGTCTCCATCGACGACGTGGCCAAGCGCCTGATCGACTACGGCTTCCACTCGCCGACCATGTCGTTCCCGGTGGCCGGCACGCTGATGATCGAGCCGACGGAGAGCGAGAACCTCGCGGAGCTCGACCGGTTCTGCGACACCATGATCGCGATCCGGGCCGAGATCGAGAAGGTCGCCTCGGGGGAGTGGAGCCAGGACGACAACCCGCTGAGCAACGCCCCGCACACCGCGGCCGCGCTCGGCGGCGACTGGGACCACGGCTACAGCCGCGAGGAGGCCGTCTTCCCGGCCGGAGTGTCCGCCGCGGACAAGTACTGGCCGCCGGTGCGCCGTATCGACGGCGCCTTCGGCGACCGGAACCTGGTCTGCTCCTGCCCGCCGCTGGACGCGTACGACGACTGAGGCAGGCTGCGGAAAGGCGTGAGCCGTGAGCGGTGCACGCCGGACATGCGTCGGGGCCGGTGCGGAGATCTCTCCGGGCCGGCCCCTGTTCGTCGGCCCGTCCTCAGGCGGCCTTCACCACGCGGCCGGTCGCCGGCGGCCGGTGCGGAGCGATGATCTGCCCGTCGGGCAGTAGTTCGCCGGTGTCCTCGAAGAGCAGGACGCCGTTGCACAAGAGGCTCCACCCCTGTTCGGGGTGGTGGGCCGTCAGGCGGGCGGCCTCCCGGTCGGGTGAATCGGCGGTGGGGCAGGGTGGCTGGTGCTGGCACATGGATGGGTTCTTTCGCTGCGTCGAGTCGAGTGTCCTGCGGCTGGATGAGGTGTTCATGGCCGCCCCCGTATCAGTCGGTCCGGTCCCAGTGTTGCCCTACGGGGAAGATTCCGCAGGGATTTCGCTGCAGCACCCGTACTCCTCTCATGACGCATCACCCGCGCGGACGGTTCATCGCAACTGCACTGTCCCTTTGGGTGGTTCGGGGTGGCCGGATGGGGCTAGTCCGAGTGGGCAGCGCAGCGCCCCCGCAGTGACCCCTGCCCCGCCCGGTGTTCGGGCGGGGCAGGGCGGGGTCGCTACGGGGGCGCTGTGCCG
>NZ_JAAXYC010000201.1 GCF_018619185.1 Streptomyces sp. McG3
AGCCGCCCCGCACCGAGCCGTACAAGACGCACCTGGCGTACGTACGCGAGCGGCGGAGCGACGAGGACGGCGAGGCGATCCTCGCCGAGGCGCTGGCCAAACTCCGCGGCGAGATCTGAGGCTCCCCCAACGCGGCTCCACGGAACCCCAGTCGTTCACCGGCCGGACACCCCAAGGGTGTCCGGCCGGAGCGCTTTCCCGCGCCACCGCCCTCCTCCACGCCGCAGCCCTCCTCGATCAATTAGGTTGGAGGGGCAGCGGGGATGCTGAGTGACGAGAAGAAGTGGGCTGATATCCGGGATGAACGCAGCAAGCCGAACCAAGCTCAACCAGACGCCCGAGTGGACGGCTCTCGCCAAGCACCGTGAGGAGCTCGGCGCACCCCAGCTGCGCGAGCTGTTCGCGCGGCAGCCGGACCGCGGCACCGCCTACACCCTCCGGGTCGGCGACCTCCACCTCGACTACTCCAAGCACCTGGTCACCGACGAGACGCTGCGCCTGCTGCGTGAACTCGCCGCCGCCACCGGGGTCGCGGAGCTGCGGGACGCGATGTTCCGCGGCGAGAAGATCAACACCACCGAGGACCGCGCGGTCCTGCACACCGCGCTCCGCGCCCCGCGCGGCGCGGTCGTCGAGGTCGACGGGGAGAACGTCGTACCGGCCGTGCACGCCGTCCTGGACAAGATGGCCGGCTTCGCCGAGAAGGTCCGGTCGGGGCAGTGGACCGGTCACACCGGCAAACCCGTCAAGAACATCGTCAACATCGGGATCGGCGGCTCCGACCTCGGCCCCGCCATGGCGTACGAGGTGCTGCGCTCCTTCACGGACCGGGCGCTCACCCTCCGCTTCGTCTCCAACGTCGACGGCGCCGACCTGCACGAGGCCGTCCGTGACCTCGACCCGGCCGAGACGCTGTTCGTCATCGCCTCGAAGACGTTCACGACGATCGAGACCATCACCAACGCCACCTCCGCACGGGACTGGCTGCTGACCGAGCTGAAGGCCGGTCAGGACGCCGTCGCCAGGCACTTCGTGGCCCTGTCGACCAATGCCGAGAAGGTCGAGGAGTTCGGCATCGACACGGCCAACATGTTCGAGTTCTGGGACTGGGTCGGCGGCCGCTACAGCTACGACTCGGCGATCGGCCTCTCGCTGATGGTCGCCATCGGACCGGACCGCTTCCGCGAGATGCTCGACGGCTTCCACCTCGTCGACGAGCACTTCCGCACCGCCCCCGCGGAGGAGAACGCCCCGCTCCTTCTCGGCCTCCTCGGCGTCTGGTACGGCAACTTCTTCGACGCCCAGTCGCACGCGGTGCTGCCGTACAGCCACTACCTGTCCAAGTTCACCGCGTACCTCCAGCAGCTCGACATGGAGTCCAACGGCAAGTCCGTCGACCGCGACGGCGACCCCGTGGACTGGCAGACCGGACCGGTCGTCTGGGGCACGCCCGGCACCAACGGGCAGCACGCGTACTACCAGTTGATCCACCAGGGCACCAAGCTGAACCCGGCGGACTTCATCGGCTTCGCCGCCCCGGTCCACGACCTGCTGCCCGGCCTGATCGCCCAGCACGACCTGCTGATGGCCAACTTCTTCGCCCAGACCCAGGCCCTCGCCTTCGGCAAGACGGCCGAAGAGGTCCGGGCGGAAGGGGTGCCCGAAGAGCTGGTCCCGCACAAGACGTTCCGGGGCAACCACCCCACGACGACGATCCTCGCCGACAAGCTGACCCCCTCGGTCCTCGGCCAGCTCATCGCGCTGTACGAGCACAAGGTCTTCGTCCAGGGCGCCATCTGGAACATCGACTCCTTCGACCAGTGGGGCGTGGAGCTCGGCAAGGTCCTCGCCAAGAAGATCGAACCGCTGCTGACCGGTGACGGGGGAGCGGACGCCGGGGAGCTGGACAGTTCCACCGCCGCCCTCGTCGACGCCTACCGCACGCTGCGCGGGCGCTGAGCCGATGCCACAGGGGGAGGGGACGGCGGCGGTGATGCTGCGGCCGCCGCGCAACACGCTGAACGAGCGCGCCGTCGGCTGGTGGCGGGTCCAGTGGCTGCTGCTGACGGCCGTGCCCGTCGTGCCGCTCGCGGTCCTGGGCGCGCTGATCGAGCCGGCCCGCTTCTGGCTGCTGCTGCCCGCCGCGGTCCTGGCCGCGGCGGGCACGGCGGTCGCCGTCCTCTTCCCCCTGTGGTGGTTCCGTACGCACCGCTGGGAGATCACCGAGGACGCGGTGTACGTCCGCACCGGGTTCTTCTGGCAGGAGTGGCGGATCGCCCCGATGTCCCGCATCCAGACCGTCGACACCGTCCGGGGCCCGCTGGAGCAGCTCTTCCGGCTCGCCACCGTCACGGTCACCACCGCCTCCGCCAAGGGCGCGGTACGGATCGCGGGCCTGGACCACGAGGTCGCCGCCGACCTCGCCCAGCAGCTCACCCGCATCACCCGCGACACCCCCGGCGACGCCACATGAGCACCGCCGCCCCGCCCGCCGACTGGCGCCGCCTCGACCCCCGCACGGTCCTGGTCACCGCGCTCGTCGTGGCGGGGGTCGTCGCGGGCGCCGCCATCCCCGTCACGCTCGGGCTCACCCGGTGGTTCGGCCTCCCGGCCGCCGTGCTCCAGGTGCTCGCCGGCGCCGTCCTGGTCATCGGGGCCGCGGCGGGCGCCGACCGGGTCCGCTGGCACCGCACGCGCTACCGCGTCGGTGAGGAGCGCGTCGACCTCCACACCGGCCTCCTGGTCGTCAAGCGCCGTTCCCTGGCCCGCGGACGCATCCGCACGGTCGACCTCACCGCCAACCTGATGCTCCGTCTCCTCGGCCTGGTCACCGTCAGGATCGGCACCGGCGAACAGGGCTCCGAATCCACCCTCGAACTGGACCCGGTCACCCGCGCCGAGGGAGAACGGCTGCGCCGCCTCCTGCTGGAGCGCGCCGCCACCGCACCGTACGGCGGCGTCCACCGCGAAGGGGAACTGGCCGTCCTGGACCCCCGCTGGATCCGCTACGCGCCGGTCTCCTTCGTCGCCCCCATGCTCGGCGGGGCGGCCGCCGGGGCCGTGATGCAGGTCAGCGACTGGGTCGGAGCCCAGGGCGACGTCATCGAGTGGGTCGGGGACCGTTTCCGCGACACCCCGCTGCTCTGGATGATCGTCATCCTGGCCCTCGCCGCCCTGGTCGCCGGCGTCGTCGGGGCGCTCGGCCTCTGGATCGAGATGTGGTGGAACTACCGTCTGGAGCGCGAGCAGGGCGGCACGCTGCGGGTGAGGCGCGGGCTGTTCACCTCCCGGTCCATATCCGTCGAGGAGGCCCGGCTGCGCGGCGTCGACCTGGTCGAGCCGCTGGGCGTACGGCTGCTCGGCGCGGCCCGGCTGGACGCCATCACCACCGGCCTGGCCAAGGACAACGAGGCCAGGAACGCCGACCACAACACCCTGCTCCCGGCCGTGCCCCGGACCCGGGCCGACACCGTCGCCGCCGACGTGCTGCGCGAGGCGGTCACCCCGACCGGCGCGGCGCTCACCCCGCACCCGCGCGCCGCCCGAGGCCGCCGACTGCGCTGGTCGCTCGCCGCCCTCCTCGGTCCGGTCCTGATCCTGACCGTCCTCGGGGCACTGCTCACGCCCGTGCTGCTGTGGATCGCGCTCGGCTGCACGGTGGTTCTCGCACCCGTGGCGGTGGCGCTCGCCCTGGACGCCTACCGGGGGCTCGGGCACGCGCTCTCCGGGCGCTACCTGGTCACCCGCTCGGGCACGGTCCGCCGTTCCACCGCCGCCCTGGAGCGGGCCGGGGTGATCGGCTGGACGGTCAAGCAGTCGGTCTTCCAGCGGCGGGCCGGACTGGTGAGCGTCACGGCCACCACCGCCGCCGGCGGGGGCGCCTACACGGTGTACGACGCCGACGCGGCCGAGGGACTGCGCTTCGCCGCCGAGGCCGTCCCGGGGCTGCTGGAGCCGTTCCTGGAGCGCACCGGGAACAGCGGGCCGTGAACGGAGGGCATCGCCCGGCGCGACGGCGACGAGGCGGCCGACCCGGCCGGGGTCGACCCCCACCATCACCGGGCTGGAGCAGGGCACGGACCAGGTCGTCCTTTGACCCCGTCGTCCCCCCACTCGGGCTCCCGGGCCGCCGTCAGCCGCCGTACGTCGTGTCGATGACGCAGAAGCGGTTGCCCTCGGGATCGGCGAGCACCACGAAGTCAGGGTCCGGCGGATACAGCTCCCACGCGACCCTTTCGGCGCCGAGCCCGATCAGCCGCTCCACCTCGGCCTCCTGCGTATCGGAGTAGAGGTCGAGGTGGACCCGGGGCACCTCCTGGACGGGAGAGCCGGAGCGCCCCAGCGAGAGCCCCACACCGGGTCCCTCCACCGGGACCAGGACCACCCAGTCGTCCGTCCCGGGCTCGCGCTCGGTGTACTGGAGCGCCGCCTTCCAGAAGGCGGCGGCCCGCTGTACGTCGGACGCGCCCATCACCACGGTTCCGATATGCACCATGGGACGAGCTTTTCACGCCGCGGGCCGCGCGCGGGCGTCGCGCGGCTTCGGCCTTCCCCGTCGAGTTTCCCCGTCGAACGGAATGGTTACGCATGAGCCCCGAAAGCGAAGGCATCGACGATGCGCAGGATGTTCTGTACCGACTTGTCGATCAGGAGTCCGGGAAGGTTCTGATCGCCGCCGAAGATCTTCTGAACTACTTCGTGGAGGAGGACCCGGAGCCGCCGGAGACCGTCACCGTCACCTTCGTCCGGGCGCATCAGGTCGGCCGAGCCCGGCGGAAGACCGAGCACGCCGAGCTGCAGGTCGTCGACCGGCAGGGGGAAACGATCGGGGTGTACTACCTCGGGAGGGTGGTCGCCGCGTTCCGGCACGAACTCGTGCCCTCCGGCGCGGACCGCCCCGACCTCGACTACTCCTTCGGGCACACCTGCGAGTACATCAGGGCCGGGGAGATCTGGCGGAGGTGGGCCCGGAGCCGGCCCGTCGAGCACGGGGAATGGGCCCGCCACCCGTCCGACTGGCAGGAGAGCTGGCTGCATGTCGTGCAGACCGCCTGGTTCGATTCCGGACGGAACGCGACGCGCTACGAGACCGCCGGGACGGCGGTCGTCGACGGCTCCGGATTCACCACGAGGGACGGCTTCTACTGCGCCCTGGGAGAAGCCGTCAACGGGCCCGGCGGCTATTTCGGTTCGAACCGCGACGCGGTCTTCGACTGTCTCCGGACCATGCGGCGCGACGGAGCGGCTCCGTTCCGCCTGGTATGGCGGAACTCCGCGGCCTCCCGCGAAGCGCTGGGCGGCGATTTCACCGACAGCGTCCTCTCACTGTTCGAGGAGTCCGGTGTGGAGACCGAGTTGTCCCCGGGGTGATGTCCGCGCCGCTCCCCGAGCGTCCGGCCGGTCACACCGCGGGCCCGGACCGCTCGGTGGGAGCGGTCCGGGCCCGCCAGGGCTTTCGAGGGTCAGGCGGAGGCCTGCGGATACAGCGCGCGCGGCAGTTGCGAGGCCGCCGCGGCGTCCAGCAGCCACAGCGTGCGGCTCCGCCCGTACGCGCCCGCCGCCGGGGCCTGGATCTCCCCGGCCCCGGACAGCGCGATGGCCGCCGCCTCGGCCTTGTCCTCGCCCGCCGCCAGCAGCCACACCTCGCGCGCCGCGCGGATCGCCGGCAGCGTGAGCGAGACGCGCACCGGCGGCGGCTTGGGAGCCCCGTGCACACCGACGACGGTTCGCTCGGTCTCCCGTACCGCGGGCAGCTCCGGGAAGAGCGAGGCCACATGCGTGTCCGGGCCGACGCCCAGCATCAGCACGTCGAACGCGGGCACCGCGCCATGGTCCTCGGGACCCGCGGCGGCGGCCAGTTCGGCGGCGTAACCGGCTGCCGCCGCGTCCGCGTCGTCGCCGAACGGGCCGTCGGACGCGGGCATCGCGTGCACCCGGGCCGGGTCCAGTGGCACCGAGTCGAGCAGCGCCTCGCGGGCCTGGGTGACATTGCGCTCCGGGTCGCCCCCGGGCAGGAACCGCTCGTCGCCCCACCACAGATCCAGGCGTGCCCAGTCGATCGCGTCCCGGGCGGGCGCGGCGGCGAGCGCGGCCAGCAGGCCGTTGCCGTTGCGCCCGCCGGTCAGCACCACCGAGGCGTGGCCCCGGGAGGCCTGGGCGTCCACGATCTTCGTGATCAGCCGGGCCGCCGCGGCCTGCGCCATCAGCTCCTTGTCGCGGTGCACGACCAGTTGGGGAGGCGTCACTTCGACGCCGCCTTCTTGGCCGGGGCCTTCTTCGCGGCGGGCGCCTTGGCCTCGGTGGCCTTGGCCGCCGCCTTCTCCTCGGCGCTCTCGACCGGCGCGGCCTTGACCTCGCCACCCGCGTGCAGCCGGTCGACGCCGAACTTCACCGCGGACGCGTAGGTGTTGTCCGGGTCGAGCCGGCGCAGCTCCTCCGCCAGCAGTTCGGCGGTCTCACGGCGCTTGAGCGCCACCGCGCGGTCCGGCTGGTTGTGCATGGAGAGCGTGGCGAGCGATCCGTCGGCCCGGTCCAGGACGATGACGCCGTTCTTCGTCTCCATCCGGACCGCGGTGAGGCCGGGCCCCGCGGAGAGCGTGCGCTCCACCGGGACGCCGAGCCGGTCCGCGAGCCACATGGCGAGCAGCTCGCAGCTCGGGTTGTCGCTCTCGCCCTCGACGGTCGCGCCGATGACCTCGGCCGGCTGCTGGTCCAGCGCGGCGGCCAGCATCGAGCGCCACGGTGTGATCCGGGTCCAGGCCAGGTCCGTGTCGCCCGGGCTGTACGTCGCCGCCCGCACCGCCAGCTCGTCGAGCGGGAGCTCGGCGGAGTAGGTGTCGGTGATCCGGCGCTGGGCGAGGGCCCCGAGCGGGTCCTTCGCCGGGTCGGCGGGCGCGCCCTCGGGCCACCACACCACGACCGGGGCGTCCGGCAGCAGCAGCGGAAGGACCACCGACTGGGCGTGGTTGGCCAGTTCGCCGTGGAGCCGCAGGACGACGGTCTCGCCGGTGCCCGCGTCGGAACCGACCCGCACCTCGGCGTCGAGGCGGGCGTCCCGGCGGGCCCGCGGCGAGCGGCTGACCCGCTTGATCACCGCGATGATCCGCGAGGGGTGCTCGCGGGAGGCGTCGCCGGCCGACTTGAGCGCGTCGTACGCGTTCTCCTCGTCCGTGACGACGACCAGGGTGAGCACCATGCCGATGGCGGGGGTGCCGATGGCCCGGCGGGCCGAGACCAGCGCCTGGTTGATCTTGCTGGACGTGGTTTCCGTGAGATCGATCTTCATGGCCGCCTCCAGCTCCGTCCGTCACGTGCGAGCATCTCGTCGGCCTCGGCCGGACCCCAGGTGCCGGCCGCGTACTTCGCGGGCTTGCCGTGCTTGTCCCAGTACTCCTCGATCGGGTCGAGGATGGTCCAGGAGAGTTCGACCTCCTGGTGGCGCGGGAAGAGGTTGGCGTCGCCGAGCAGGACGTCCAGGAGGAGCCGCTCGTACGCCTCCGGGCTGGACTCCGTGAACGACTCGCCGTACGCGAAGTCCATCGTGACGTCCCGGACCTCCATCGAGGTGCCGGGCACCTTGGAGCCGAAGCGCACGGTGACGCCCTCGTCCGGCTGGACCCGGATGACCAGGGCGTTGCCGCCCAGCTCCTCCGTGGCACCGGACTCGAAGGGCAGGTACGGCGCGCGCTTGAAGACGACCGCGATCTCCGTGACCCGGCGGCCGAGCCGCTTTCCGGTGCGGAGGTAGAACGGCACGCCCGCCCAGCGGCGGTTGTTGATCGTCAGCTTGATCGCCGCGTAGGTGTCGGTCGTCGACTTGGGGTCGATGCCCTCCTCCTCGCAGTAGCCGAGGACCTCCTGGCCGCCCTGCCAGGCGTGCTCGTACTGGGCGCGCACGGTGTGCTGCCCGAGGTCATCGGGCAGCTCGACTGCGGTGAGCACCTTGAGCTTCTCCGCGACCAGGGCCTTCGGGTGGAAGGAGCCGGGCTCCTCCATCGCGGTCAGCGCCAGCAGCTGGAGCAGGTGGTTCTGGATGACGTCACGGGCGGCGCCGATGCCGTCGTAGTAGCCGGCCCGGCCGCCGATGCCGATGTCCTCGGCCATCGTGATCTGTACGTGGTCGACGTAGGACCGGTTCCAGATCGGCTCCCACATCGTGTTGGCGAACCGCAGCGCCAGGATGTTCTGGACCGTCTCCTTCCCCAGGTAGTGGTCGATCCGGAAGACCTCGTTGGGCGGGAAGACGTCGTGCACGAGCTGGTTGAGCTCCTGCGCGCTGGCCAGGTCGTGGCCGAAGGGCTTCTCGATGACGGCGCGCCGCCAGGAGCCTTCCTTCTGGTCGGCCAGGCCGTGCTTCTTCAACTGCTGGACGACCTTGGGGAAGAACTTCGGCGGCACGGAGAGGTAGAAGGCGAAGTTGCCGCCCGTCCCCTGCGCCTTGTCGAGCTCCTGGATGGTCGACTTCAGCGTCTCGAACGCCTCGTCGTCGTCGAAGTTGCCCTGGACGAAGCGCATCCCCTGGATGAGCTGCTGCCAGACCTCCTCGCGGAACGGCGTACGGGCGTGCTCCTTGACGGCGTCGTGCACGACCTGGGCGAAGTCCTCGTCCTCCCAGTCGCGGCGTGCGAAGCCGATGAGCGAGAAGCCCGGCGGCAGCAGGCCGCGATTGGCCAGGTCGTAGACGGCGGGCATCAGCTTTTTACGGGACAAATCGCCCGTGACGCCAAAGATGACCAGGCCCGACGGCCCCGCGATACGCGGGAGCCGTCGGTCCTGTGCGTCACGGAGCGGGTTGGCTCCGGGAACAGCAGACAAAGTGGTCAGCCCTCCGAGGGGGCGAGGCGCGAAAGCTCCGCCTCGGTCGACTTGAGCAGGTCGTTCCAGGACGCCTCGAACTTCTCGACGCCCTCGTCCTCCAGCACCTGCACGACGTCGTCGTACGAGATGCCGAGCTTCTTGATCGCGTCGAGGTCGGCACGCGCCTGGTCGTAGCCGCCGGCGACGGTGTTGCCGGTGATCTCGCCGTGGTCGGCCACCGCTTCCAGCGTCGCCTCCGGCATGGTGTTCACCGTGTTCGGCGCCACCAGGTCGTCGACGTACAGCGTGTCCTTCAGGGCCGGGTCCTTGACGCCGGTCGAGGCCCACAGCGGACGCTGCTTGTTGGCCTGTGCCTTGTCCAGGGGGGCCCAGCGGTCGGAGGAGAAGACCTCCTCGTACGCCTCGTAGGCCAGCCGGGCGTTGGCCAGCGCGGACTTGCCCTTGGCCGCCTTCGCCTCGTCCGAGCCGATGGCGTCCAGCCGCTTGTCGATCTCGGTGTCCACCCGGGACACGAAGAACGAGGCCACCGAGTGGATCTTGGAGAGGTCCAGGCCCGCGGCCTTCGCCTTCTCCAGGCCCGCCAGGTAGGCGTCCATGACCGCGCGGTAGCGCTCCAGCGAGAAGATCAGCGTCACGTTGACGCTGATGCCCCGGCCGATCGTCTCGGTGATCGCCGGCAGGCCGGCCTTGGTCGCCGGGATCTTGATGAGCGTGTTCGGGCGGTCGACCAGCCACGCCAGCTGCTTGGCCTCGGCGACGGTGGCCGTGGTGTGGTGCGCCAGGCGCGGGTCGACCTCGATGGAGACCCGGCCGTCCTGGCCGTCCGTGGCGTCGAAGACCGGGCGCAGGATGTCGGCGGCGTCGCGGACGTCCGCCGTCGTGATCATGCGGAGGGCTTCCTCGACGGTGACCTTGCGGGCGGCGAGGTCGGTGAGCTGCTGCTCGTAACCGTCGCCCGAGGAGATCGCCTTCTGGAAGATCGACGGGTTGGTGGTGACGCCGACGACATGGCTCTGGTCGATCAGCTCGGCCAGGTTGCCGGACGTGATCCGCTTGCGCGACAGGTCGTCGAGCCAGATCGCCACGCCCTCGTCGGAGAGGCGCTTGAGTGCGTCTGTCATGAGTTGCATCTCCTACTAGTCGTATCTACCGGCGTCAGCGTGCTGCGGCTTCGAGAGATTCCCGCGCGGCGGCGGCCACGTTCTCGGCGGTGAAGCCGAACTCCTGGAACAGCACCTTCGCGTCGGCCGAGGCCCCGAAGT
Source organism: Streptomyces sp. McG3 (assembly GCF_018619185.1). GTDB lineage: Bacteria > Actinomycetota > Actinomycetes > Streptomycetales > Streptomycetaceae > Streptomyces. The sequence continues at coordinate 10,080 of NZ_JAAXYC010000201.1, forward strand.
GCTCCAGCGAGATGATGCGGCCCGCGTCGCCCACGTACCGGTACCAGGTCAGGCCGATCCCCGCCTCGACGGCGACCCGCGCCTTCACCGACGGCGGCAGCACGCTCTCCTTGTAAGCCTGGTCCTGCTCCTCGAACCACTCGACGGACGGCATCGAGACGACCCGGGTCGGCACCCCGGCCGCCTGGAGCCGCTCGCGCGCCTCGACGGCCACGTGGACCTCGGAACCGGTCGCGATGAGCAGCACCTGCGGCTCCGTCGCCTGCCCGGGTGCCTCTTCGGCCTCGAACAGGACGTAACCGCCCTTGGCCGCGTTCTCGTTCGCCTCGTACGTCGGCACGCCCTGCCGGGTCAGCGCCAGACCGTGCGGGGCGCCCTTGCCGAACACCTTGGTGTAGCGGCGCAGGATCTCGCGCCAGGCGATGGCGGTCTCGTTGGCGTCGGCCGGGCGCACGATGTTCAGGCCCGGGATGGCGCGCAGCGCGGCCAGGTGCTCGACCGGCTGGTGGGTGGGACCGTCCTCGCCGAGGCCGATCGAGTCGTGCGTCCACACGTACGTCACCGGCAGGTGCATCAGCGCGGAGAGCCGCACCGCGTTGCGCATGTAGTCGGAGAACACCAGGAAGGTGCCGCCGTAGACGCGGGTGTTGCCGTGCAGCGCGATGCCGTTCATGGCGGCGGCCATCGCGTGCTCGCGGATGCCGAAGTGGATCGTGCGGCCGTACGGGTCGGCCTCCGGCAGCGGGTTGCCCGCCGGGAGGAACGACGACGTCTTGTCGATCGTGGTGTTGTTCGAGCCCGCGAGGTCGGCGGAGCCGCCCCACAGCTCGGGCACGATCTCGCCGAGCGCCTGGAGCACCTTGCCGGAGGCGGCACGGGTGGCCAGGCCCTTGCCGGGTTCGAAGACGGGGAGCTTCTCCTCCCAGCCCTCGGGCAGCTCGCCCGCGGCGATCCGGTCGAAGGAGGCGGCGCGCTCCGGGTTGGCCGTGCGCCACGCGGCGAACGCCTTGTCCCACTCCGCGCGGGCCTCACGGCCGCGGTCCAGCGCCTCGCGGGTGTGCCCGATGACCGCGTCGGAGACCTCGAAGGTCTGCTCCGGGTCGAAGCCGAGGACCCGCTTGGTCGCCGCGACCTCGTCGTCGCCGAGCGCCGAGCCGTGCGCGGCCTCGGTGTTCTGGGCCTTCGGGGCGGGCCAGGCGATGATCGAGCGTGCCGCGATGAACGAGGGGCGCTCGGTCTCGGCCTGGGCCGCCCGCAGCGCCGCGTACAGACCCGCCGGGTCCAGGTCGCCGCTGGGGAGCTGGTCGACACGCTGCACGTGCCAGCCGTACGCCTCGTACCGCTTCAGGGTGTCCTCGGAGACCGCTGTCTCCGTGTCGCCCTCGATGGAGATGTGGTTGTCGTCCCAGAGGAGGACCAGGTTGCCCAGCTTCTGGTGCCCGGCCAGCGAGGACGCCTCGGCCGAGATGCCCTCCTGGAGGCAGCCGTCACCCGCGACGACCCACACCATGTGGTCGAACGGGGAGGTGCCGGGGGCCGCCTCGGGGTCGAAGAGGCCGCGCTCGTAGCGGGCGGCCATCGCCATGCCCACCGCGTTGGCGACGCCCTGGCCCAGCGGCCCGGTCGTCGTCTCTACGCCGGTGGTGTGGCCGTACTCCGGGTGGCCCGGGGTCTTGGAGCCCCAGGTGCGGAAGGCCTTGAGGTCGTCCAGCTCCAGGCCGTACCCGGCCAGGTAGAGCTGGATGTAGAGCGTCAGGCTGGAGTGGCCGGCGGAGAGGACGAACCGGTCGCGACCGGTCCACTCGGCGTCCGCGGGGTCGTGCCGCATCACCTTCTGGAAGAGGGTGTACGCGGCGGGAGCCAGGCTCATAGCCGTGCCCGGGTGGCCGTTTCCGACTTTCTGTACGGCGTCCGCGGCGAGAACGCGGGCGGTGTCCACGGCCCGCTGGTCCAAATCGGTCCACTGAAGGTCTGTGGTGGTCGGCTTGATGCTCACCCTGAGTCAGGGCTCCTCTCCACTGTCGTAGGCCGGTGACTGTTACCGCACCGGGCGCTGTCGAGCCTACCCCCGTTGACACGCACACTTTCCGAGCACTTTCCAGGGTGTGGGCGACCCGTGGAGTTCGCCTCCCGGCGGAATGCGCATACCGGTGAACAGTCACCCCCAACACGACCCCACCCCCGCGAAGGACGGCGTATCCGCAACGTCTAGAGTGAACGGGTTCGCGCAAGTCTTCACCGGGCCTCTTCGCCCGGAGCTTGCTGGGATTTCTCTGTCAGGGGTGTGCGTGACGGCCGTCGAGTCCCGACCCGCAGGGGTCGCCTTGACTCCCAGCCCGAGGGGCCATCGCCCGTTCGGGGCCCGCGTCAAGGCCTTCGTGGCGCTTACCAAGCCACGGATCATCGAGCTGTTGCTCATCACCACCGTTCCGGTGATGTTCCTCGCTGCCCAGGGTGTACCCGACCTGTGGCTCGTTCTCGCCACCACCATCGGGGGATTCCTCTCCGCCGGTGGAGCCAACGCGCTGAACATGTACATCGACCGTGACATCGACGCGCTGATGGACCGTACGTCCCAGCGCCCGCTGGTCACCGGCATGGTCAGCCCCCGTGAATGCCTCGCCTTCGGCATCGCCCTCGCGGTGATCTCCACGGTCTGGTTCGGGCTGCTCGTCAACTGGCTGTCGGCCGCTCTCGCGCTCGGCGCGCTGCTCTTCTACGTCGTCGTCTACACGATGCTGCTGAAGCGGCGCACCTCCCAGAACATCGTCTGGGGCGGCATCGCGGGCTGCCTGCCGGTCCTCATCGGCTGGTCGGCCGTGACGAACGAGCTCTCCTGGGCCGCCGTCATCCTCTTCGCCGTCATCTTCTTCTGGACGCCGCCGCACTACTGGCCGCTGTCGATGAAGGTCAAGGACGACTACGCCCGGGTCGGCGTCCCGATGCTCCCGGTGGTCGCCTCCAACCGGGTGGTCGCCAAGCAGATCGTCCTCTACAGCTGGGTGATGGTCGCGGTCTCGCTGCTGCTCACCCCGCTCGGCTACACCGGCTGGTTCTACACCGCGGTGGCGCTGCTGTCCGGCGGCGCCTGGCTCTGGGAGGCCCACGGCCTGCAGAACCGGGCCAAGGCCGGGGTGACCGGAGCCAAGCTCAAGGAGATGCGGCTGTTCCACTGGTCCATCACCTACGTCTCCCTCCTCTTCCTCGCGGTCGCGGTGGACCCCTTCCTCCGCTAGCACTTCTTCGACGGGCGGGTCGCGTGGCACAGGCCACGCGACCCGCCCGTCGCCAGTTCATCTACCCGTCGGTAGCATCCTGTTCATGGCAGAGACGGCAGCAGACGCAAGCGACAGCGGGCAGACCTCACGCACGGACGCCAGGAAGGCGGCGCGCGCCGAACGCAGGGCGGCCAGGCTCGCCCACCAGATCGGCGCCTTCGCCAAGGAGCACGGCGGCGCGGAGGGACAGCTCGCCTACATCGGCCAGTCGGGCGCCCGCATCGTCCTGGTCGGCGAGGACGGCGCCTGGGGCGACCTCGTGGCCCCGACCTACGCCGTGGCCGAGAGCGCGGCGCGGAAGTCCGGCATCACGATGCACGAGGAGTTCGACGGCGAGTTCGCGCTGAAGGTCCGCACCGGCCCGTACGAGTGGTCCCGGATGGCCGGCATCCAGGTCGGCGGCCCCTCCAACGACCGCTGAGGCGACAGCGCCGCTCTCGGCGCATCCGGGCAACACCTGACACGGGGCCCACCCGTTAGGCCGTGCAGACGCACGCCTTCCCAGGGAGTCCCGGATGACCGACACCGTTCCCGTGGCCGACCTGGTCGACCAGCACTGCCACGGCGTCCTGCGCACCGAGCTGGGCCTCGGCACCTTCGAGGCCCGGCTCACCGCCGCCCGCGCCCCGGCCGCGCCCGGCACCACCTTCTTCGACACCCAGACGGGCTTCGCGGTACGCCGCTGGTGCCCGCCCCTGCTCGGGCTCGAAGCGCACTGCCCGCCCGCCCACTACCTGGCCAGGCGGCGCGAACTGGGTGTCGCCGAGACCTCCCGCCGCCTATTGCGCGCCACCGGGGTCTCCGCCCACCTCGTCGACACCGGACTCCCCGGCGACCTCACGGGACCGGCCGAGCTGGCCTCGGCGGCCGGGTCGCGGGCCCGTGAGATCGTCCGACTCGAAGTCCTCGCCGGACAGGTCGCCGACACCTCGGGCACCGTCGACGCCTTCCTCGTCAACCTCGGCGAGGCCGTCCACACCGCCGCGGCCTCCGCTGTCGCGTTCACCTCGGCCGCGGCGGTCACCTCCGTCGGAGGGGTCGCCCCCTCCGCCGCCCCCGAGCCGCCCGGGCCGGGCCGGTTGCGGGTGGCGGCCGGGCGCTGGCTGGCCCGGCGGGAGGAGCAGCGCAGGGCCGCCCGCCGGGGCGCGGGGGAGAGG
>NZ_JAAXYC010000202.1 GCF_018619185.1 Streptomyces sp. McG3
GACCGGGAGCGCTCGGCGGGGGTGACCCGCCGCCTTCCCGCCCGTACGCCGTACGCGCTCGCCACCACCGACCTGCGGGCCCGGCTCGTCCCGCTCGGGCCCGGCGCCCCGTGGCCGGACACCGACCCGGACGGGGCGCGCGCCGTCGCGGAGACCGGCGCGCACTCCCTGATCGTGGTGCCCCTGACCCTGCGGGGCGCGGTCCTCGGGCTGGTCAGCCTCTATCGCTGCGGAGCGGCCGAGCCCTTCGACGACGACGATCTCTCCCTCGCCGTCGCGGCGGCCACCCGGGCGGCCCTCGGCATCGACAACGCCCGCCGCTACGAGCGCGAGCACATCATCGCCTCGACGGTCCAGCGGCGGCTGCTTCCGCAGGCCGAACGCCATCAGGCAGCCGTCGACACCGCGCACGTCCTGCTGCCGGGCCGGGACAGCGGCTGCTGGTTCGACACCATCGCCCTGTCCGGGGCCCGCACCGCGCTCGTCGTGGGCGGCGTCCCGGGTGAGGGGCTCCAGTCGGCCATCGCCATGGGCCAGTTGCGTACGGTCATCCAGGCGCTGGCGGGTCTCGACCTGGAGCCGGCGGAGGTCCTCGCCCGGCTCAAGGACACCGCCGACCGCCTCGCCCAAGAACGCGCCGCCCTGCCCCCGGCCGACGCCCTCCGGAGCGAACCCCTCAGCGCGGGCTGCGTGTACGGGGTCTACGACCCGTTCACGCGCACCTGCACCGTCGCGCGCGCCGGCCACCCCGCGCCGCTGATCGTCGGCCCCGACCGACGGGCGGTCGCCCTCGACGTGCCGGAGGGGCCCGGACTCTTCTCCACCGACAGCGCCCTCTTCGCCCCCGCCACCGTCACCCTGGAGGTGGGCAGCCTCCTCGCGTTCTGCACCGCCGAGCTGCTCTCCGGCGACCACGCCGCCGAACGCATCACCCAGACCCTCGCCCGGCCGGGCCGAAGCCTCCAGCAACTGGGCGACGACATCGTGTACGCGCTGCCGGACGACACCCGCTCCGCCGGCGCGGCCCTGCTCCTGGCCCGTACGGGTACGGTCTCCGACCACCTGGTCGCCACCTGGGACCTGGCCCAGGACCCCACGACGCCCGCCACGGCCCGGGTGCTCGTACGCGACCGGCTCCAGGGCTGGGGGCTGGACGAGGACACCGTCGAGGCGACGGAGCTGATCGTCAGCGAGCTGGTCACCAACGCCGTCCTCCACGGCTCCCCGCCGCTGCGGCTGCGGCTCCTGCTGGACTCCACGCTGACCTGCGAGGTCCACGACGGCTCCATGGCCTCCCCGCACCTGCGGCACGCCCGGACCGTCGACGAGGGCGGCCGGGGCCTGTTCATCGTCTCCCGGCTCGCCTCCCACTGGGGAGCCCGCCACGGGCCGGACGGCAAGGTGCTGTGGACCGAGCAGGATCTGCCGAGCGGCGATTCCTGACCGCCCCCGCTCCGGCCCCCGCTCCCGACCCTCGTCCCGGCCGGTCCGATTCCGTCCGAGCCGCACGGTGACCGCGCCGATCGCGCAGAGTGGTCCGTATGACGCATCCCGCGGAGCTGCTGCGCTCCTTCGCCCGTACCCGTGCCTCCCTCGACGGCGAGGAGGTCACGTACTGGTGGTCCGGAGACGTGTACTCCTGGGCCCCCGATGAGCCCTACCGGCGGATCTTCGGTTTCGAGGGCCTCAACGTCTCCCGGCTGGTCCAGGACCCGGAGGCCGGGCCTGACGCGTACCAACTGCTCACCCGTGAGGCCGCGTTCTATCTGGATCCCGTCAGCCGCGAGATCCTGGAGACCTGGCAGGACCTGCCGGTGGTGCACGTCTGGAACGACCCGGCCAACCAGAAGTGGCGTCCCTTCCCGATCCCGACGACCGACCTCGGGGATCAGGTCTGCTTCAGTCTGGAGATCCCGCTCGCCTACCCGTCGCCGCTGCCGGTGGCCGAGTATCCGGTGCACTCGGCGGGGGACACGTACAAGGCCCTGGAGCTCTTCCAGTTCTTCGCCGACCGCGCCGACCTGGCGGGCCCGGCGCCCAGCGTCCCGGCCACCATGTCGTGGAGCCGGATGTCCCCGTGGCTCCCGTGGATGGCCCGGGGGCAGCGGCCCGGCGGCCTCACCTTCCACTGCCGGGGCCGCAAGCTCGGCGCGTACGGCGAGGTTCCCGAGCGCACCCGCGCCTACATCGCCGAGCGCCATCCGGAGTTCGCCCACGCCCCGGAGGAGTGGAGCGAGCCGAACGAGACCAGCTGGACCTACTTCCGCAAGCTCGACCCGCCCCGGGGCTGAGGGCCACGGGGTCCGGGCCCCCGGCGGCCCGGACCCCGGCCCCGCCTACCGGAGAACGATGTTCCGGCCGGGGCCGCCGTCGACGCTGTCCTTGCCGGAGCCGCCGACGATCAGGTCGTCGCCGTCCTCGCCGTGCACCATGTCGTCGCCGGAGCCGCCGAGCAGGACGTCGTCGCCCTCCCCGCCCATGACGTGGTCGTCGCCCGGGCCCGCGTACACGAGGTCGTCGCCGTCGTACGCCTCGATCATGTCGTCGCCCCGGCCGCCCCACAGCCGCTGGTCGCCGTCGACGGCCATCAGGTGGTCCATGCCGTCGCCACCGTCCAGGACCACGCGCCCCATGACCATGTCGTTCCCCGCGTCGCCCCGCACGGTGTGCGCGGTGTGGGCGTGCAGCATGTCGTCGCCGGGGCCGCCGCTGACGGTGGCGACCCCGGGGTCGCTGGTGGCGATCTCGTCGTCGCCGTCGCCGAGGAAGACGTCGATCCGGTCCGGCCGGGAGCTGTCGGTGGGCAGTTCGCAGACGACGTAGGTCTCGTCCCCGGGGGTGAGGTAGGCGCAGTGGTCGCCGGGTACGAGCGGGACCGCGTCGCGGAAGCCGATCCGCCGGACTCCGTCGCCCCGGTCCATGGGGACCACGTGGAGGTCGTTCACCTGGCCCGCGCCCGCGGTGAAGGTGATCGACTGCTTCGCCCAGTCGGCGCCGACGCGGGCCTTCGCCCCGGTGCCGGTGGGGGCGGCGAGTGCCGGGGAAGCGGCGAGGCCGGTGGCGAGCAGGGCCACGACGGCCGCGCGGGCGGTGAGTCGGTGTCGGTTCATGGGACCTCATCTCGGTGGTGCGGCCGGTGGGTCGGCCTGCTGGCGTGGGCCTGCCCGGGGACCGGCGACCGCGGTCGCGAGGGCGGCGTCCTCGCGACCACGACCGGCGCGCTCCGGTACCCCGGACAGGCTCTGTTCGTCCCGGCGGGGCCGGGCGGGGTTGCGGTATCGCGTCAGCTCACGTTCACGCGGTACCGCGTCAGCTCACGTTCACGTCCACGCAGGCGTAGAACGCGTTGGCGGTGTCGGCGATGTTCCACACGGCCAGCACCTTCTGCTTGCCGGACAGGCTGCCGAAGCTGACCTGGTGGGTGACGGTGGCGCCCGGCTGGGCACCGCCGTCGTTGAACTCGGCGATCTTCCGGCCGCCCGCGTAGTACTGCCAGGTGCTGGTGGCGTGGCGTGCCGTCAGCCGCCAGTTGAAGCTGGTCGTCCGGCTGACCGGGGTGACCTTCCAGCCCTTGTTGTCATTGTTGAGCTCGGCGAAGCCGGCGTTCCCTCCGCTGCAGCTCGTCAGCCCCTTGGGGCCCTCGACGCTCTGCGGCTCGTACTTGATGGCACCGCAGGAGACCGTTCCGGCGGCGCACTGGGCCTGTCGGCTGGGGGGTGATGAGATGTAGCCGTGCGCGCTCGCGCTGCCGGCCGGCAGGCTGACGGCCAGGAGCGGGGCGATTCCCGCGCCGATGGCGACGGCTAAGAGCCTCTTGCTTTTCATGACAACTCCTCTGTGGGGGTTCGTGCCCGCCCGCGCGGAGACGGGGCAGGCATGCGCATGTCAAGCAGCAACGCCGTGACGGTGGGGCTGTCACGGGTAGCGACGGAAGCGTACCGCTCTTGGTCTAGACCAAGCTAGTGCCCCGGCGCGACCTCTGCGCCCGGCCGCCGGGCACCGGCCGGGCCGAACAGGCGCTCCAGGACCACCGCGACCCCGTCCTCCGCGTTCGACAGGGTCACCTCGTCGGCCGCCGCGCGCAGCTCCGGATGCGCGTTGCCCATGGCGACCCGGTGGCCCGAACCGGCGAACATCGGAAGGTCGTTGGGCATGTCCCCGAACGCGACGATCCGCTCCGCCCCGACTCCCAGCAGCTCGGCGGCCACCGCCAGCCCGGTGCCCTTGTCCACTCCGCGCGGGGCCAGCTCCACCGTGCCGGGACCCGCCATGGTCACCGTCGCCAGATCGCCCACGGCCCCCCGTGCCGCCGCGGCCAGAGCGTCGTCGCCCAGGCCGGGATGGCGCACCAGCACCTTGATCACGGGCCGCTCCCACAACGCGGCCCGGGAGCCGACGCGTTGGGCGGGAAGCGTCGGGTTCGGCATCCGGTACCCGGCCTCGATCAGGGTCACCCCGTCCACGCCGTCCTGGTCCACGGCGGCGAACACGGCCCCGACCTCGGCCTCGATCTTCCCGAGCGCGGTGTCGGCGGCCTCCCGGTCCAGGGCGGCGGACCGCAGCAGCCGCCCGCCGCCCGCCCCGGCCTCGTAGAGCTGGGTGCCCTGCCCGCAGACGACGAGCCCGGTGTACGCCAGGTCCGCGAGCAACGCCCGTATCCCGGGCACGGGCCGCCCGGTGACGACCAGGTGCCGGGCGCCGGCCGAGGCGGCGAGGGCGAGCGCGGCCCGGGACCGGGCGCTCACGGTGTCGTCCGGGCGCAGGAGGGTGCCGTCCAGGTCCGTGGCGACGAGGGCGTATGCGGGAGTGATGCCGGGGGCGTATGCGGGTGGCGTGGGCATGGCCCCCAGCCTAGAAGGGCCCGAACGGCCGCTTGCCCGCCAGGGGCGGATCGGGTAAGCGGACCACGGGCACTCGCTCACCGTCGGGGGGTGAGCCGTCGGCCGGTGGACGCTCCCTCGGCGATGCGGTCCGGGCCCCGTGGCGAACGCCCGGCTCGCCGCCCGGACAGGTCCCCACCGTGCCGACCGGCCCGCCTGTCACTCCGGAGTCGGATCCGCCATCGACCGCGCGGCGTAGGCGGTTACGCCCGCAGGCCGATCCCGGACCCTCCCGGGGCTGGGAGGGTCAGGAAGTGAACGGGCCAGTCACCAGCCTGCCGAAACCGAGGATCCCACGTGCCCACGATCAGTGCCGACGGCCGCGTCATCACACGGACCGGCCGGTTCCGCGCCGCCTGGCGCGCCGCGCACGAGCCGGCCCCCGGAGTCTCCCGAGGACTTCGACTCACCGCGTACGCGGTGCCCCTCGTAGTCCTGCCGTCCAGCGTGTGGCGTCTCCCGGCGGCATTCGGCGACGGGATCAGCTTCGCCGAGCGGATGTACATCCCCTTCCTCTCGGTCGTCTCCGAACTTCTCGCCTTCACCGCGATCGGCCTGGTCGCCCGCTGGGGCGAGATCTTCCCGCACGGGATCCCGCGCCTGGGCGGGCGCCAGGTCCCGACGCGGGCCGCGGTCATCCCGGCCGCCCTGGGGGCCGCGGCCCTGACACTCCTGTTCACCGTCCTGGCCATCGTCAACGAGATCCGCGGTACGACGATCCGCGGCGACGCGCTGTCCGACGATTTCCCCGGTGAGGCGGGTGGCTGGGAAGCCGCCTGGTTCTACGTCTGCTACACGCCACTGACCCTCTGGGGACCACTCCTGGCCGTACTGACCGTCGCGTACTACCGGCGCCGCCGCGGAATCGATCGCGATACCGCGGGGTGAGACCCGCGGCGGCTTCTGGCCGCACGGCACCGGCCCCACCGTGTCCGCTCGGTGGGGCCGGTGCCGTGCCGCCTCGGATGGCTCAGACGGTGCCGAGGTCTCCGGCCCGGACGCCCGCGACGAAGGCGGTGAACGCGGTCGCGGGGATGGTCAGGGCCGGGCCGCTCACGTTCTTGGAGTCGCGGACGGGGACGATGCCGTGCGGGGTGGCGAGGTTGGTGGCGACCTGGATGCACTGGCCGCCGTTGCCGCTGTACGAGGACGTGTGCCAGCGGGGGGTTTGGGTCGTCACAGGATGCCCGTTCGCACCTACCTGATCAGGCCTCATCCACACCCACGAGGAACACATCTGGCAACCTGTCAGAAGCATGGAAAACCCTTTACCATGGGCCTGTTGACAGTGTTGGAGCGGCGCACCAGAGAATCGGTAACGGGGGCTCCCATGACCAGTCTTCCCGAGATATCCGCTGAACTCGCCACCTACTTCTCCCTGACGGCCGAGGTCCTGGGCGCCGCGATGGTGGCGAGTGCCGCACAGCGACTCACGGACGGGTCGATCGACGCAGGCCAGGGCTACTTCCGCAGGCTCTTCCGCCGGGGCGGCGGCGAGGACACCCCGATCGGACTGCCCGAGGGCCGCAGCGAACGGCGCGCCGACGAGCTCCTCGGCGCACTCTCCCCCGAGGACAGGGAGCGGCTGGCCGCGGCCCTGACGGCGTGGGTCGGCGAACAGCGGGACCGCCGTCCGGACGAGGCCCGCCTGGCGGAACTCGTGGCGTCCGCCCCGGCGCCCAACCGCACCTACAACGTCACGGCCCAGGGCCCGAACTCCGCCGCTTTCGGCTCGGTGGGGGACGGCGCCGCCTTCCACTTCGGCGGCGGCAGTCGTCATGAGGACGGAACGTGAGTTCCGGAGGCCCCGACGCGGACAGAAGCACCGAGGTCGCCAACGTCAGCTCCAGCGGCCCCGGCTCGTCCTCGATCGGCTCGGTCGGTGACAACGCCACGTTCAACTGGGGTTTCAAGCGGCCGTTGAGGCACGTCGCGTGGCTCCCCGTGTCCGCCTGGCTCGTTGTCGCCGCCACCACCGTCTTCGCCGTCTTCGCCGTCGTCCAGTGGCCCGGCGGGCCGCAGGTTCAGTACGTGTGGTTCTACGTCCTCGCGGCCCTCGCCCTGCTGGCCGCCGGCACCGCCGCCCTGTACCCGGCCGACCGGACCGAGCAGACCCGCGACGCCGCGCAGCAGGCCGCCGAAAGACGGCGGCGCACAACGGTCCGTGCGGTCCTCGTCGGCGCTGCCGCGCTCTGCAGCGGTGCCGGTGCGCTCGCCTGGGTGGACGTCGAGCGCACCGGCGAGGTCGGCGTGGAGATGACCATCGGGGGCACGCAGCCCGTGGACGACGCCGGCGGCACACTCACGGTGGTGATGACGCCGCAGGCCGCCGGCTTCGTACGGGACAAGCTGCGCCTGACGCTGACCATCAAGGACGACGATCCGAACACGCCCACCTGCGTCGGCAGGACCACGGCGACGATCACCACCGTCACCCCGGGCATCACCCCGCACCATTCGGAGGTGCCCGCGCAGTCGACCGTCGACTTCGACCTCGGCGGGCGCGGGGGAGCGGTCCGGTTCGACGTCGCCGTGCGGCCGGAGACAGGCTGCTCCATGCGCCTTGCGCAGGCCCGCGGAACGTTGCACAACGACTGAAGAACCGAAAAGACTGTGAGGACCGTTCATGGGGAAAACAGGTCACCGTCACCGCACCATCCGCACCGGGGCCGTCGCGGCGGCCCTTGCTGGAGCTTCCCTGGCCGGCTGCTCGTCGGAACCCTCGTCACTGCTCGCCGAGGGGAAGATCGAGATCGGCAGCAAGGGCGATCAGCCGGGCACGAGCTACTCACCCCACGACGGCGAGTTCAACGGGTTCGACATCACGGTCGCCCGGGAGGTGCTCAACAGGGTGGGGGTCAAGGTCAAGTCCTCGGATTTCGAAGGCGTCCTGTCCAAGAACCGGGCCCGCGCCCTGCACGACGGGGACGTCCAGCTCGTCGCGGCCACTTACTCGATCACGGAGCAGAGGATGAAGCCGACGTCGGAAGGCGGTGACGGGCTCGACTTCGTGGGCCCCTACGCGTCCACCCGACAGGGCATCCTCGTGCGTGCCGGGGACGTCGGACGCTACAAGGACCACAGTGACCTCAACGGGCGGCTCGTCTGTGTCTGGGAAGGCACCACTTCCGCGGCGGAGCTGAAGAAGCCGGCGTACAGCCTGATCCGCACCGTCGATATGACGGACGCGCAGGAATGCGTCAAAGCGCTGAAGGAGAAGAGAGTCGATGCTCTCTCCACCGACCAGCTGATTCTCTACGGGTTCATGAAAGAGGAACCCGGTCTCAGCGTCGCGCACGCCCTGACGTTCGGCCCGTTCAACGACTACGGCATTGCCATGGCCAAGGGCCACCGCGAAGACTGCGAGAAGCTCCGCAAGGCCCTCCTGGACTACGCGCAGAGCAACGACTGGGACCGCGACTTCCAGATCAATCTGCCCCTCGTGCCCAAGAAGGACCGCGACGAGGCCAGGCCCACCGACGACGAGATCGAAGGGATCTCCTGCCTCGACGGACCGAGCAACGCGAAGATGGACGGCTGACTGCCGCCCCCCAGCGGCGGGCACCGTTCGCCGTGTTGTGATGTGACACGGGAACCGCTCCTGGCCGTACGGGCCGTCATCGACCTGGTACGCGGCGGCGAGATCCCCAGGAGCTCCAACGTTCTGTACGCGCACCTCGGCGGCCGGCCCGCGCTCAACGCCTACAGCGCCGTCTTCCGCTGACGGCCCCGACAGCTCCCCGCCGTACCGTGGCGGCCGGTTCCGCGACGGCGCCTGCAGGGTGTGCCGAACCGTGGGCGTCAGCCGCCTCCGCCGCCGCCGCTGGTGTGGTCCGGACCGAGGTCACGCTCCCGGCTCCGGTTCGCGCCGGACCCCCACTGCTCGTAGCAGATGAGCCCCGCCCCGATGAGCAAGACGATCCCCGTAGCTATCAGCGATATCCATGCGCCGGCGTCCATGTCTGCGGATGTACCCACCGCTGTCGGTGGGAAGCCTCCCCGGGGCTCCCAACGCGCCCCTCGGGCGGTCGGGAGCGCTACCTCGACAGGTCTCTACCGGAGGAGATCGGCGCCGACCCGCTCGCCAGGGTCGTCGCCCGGGCGCTGGAGCACCTCCACGAGCGGTTCGCCGTGGAGACGCCGGCCGCGCGGGCGTGGATGAGCCGTCGTGACCCCGGCGTCACTCGACCGTGGCCACGTTGAAAAGGCTGACGGAATGACGATTCGCGTGGGCGCGGACGCGCGGATTCGCGCTTCGGCAGGAGATGAATTGCGAACGGCGGCTTTTACAGTCTTCCCGGCGTTCTGTTAAAACTTCCCCCCGTCAAGCACCTTGCTGGCGCTGAGCCGTTGGGCCAAAGTTCATGTCGCGGCGGGCCTCGCTCCCGTCGCCTGGCGGAACTCACTCCCGGCGACGCGCGCTGACGTATCGCCGAATATAACCCCCCTCGCGAGTTCTGCCTGCCATCCGGAAGGAATCAGCGTGCGTATTTCCCGCAGTTCTCGCAATCCCCAGAATTCCCGCCGTTCCGGCACGTACAGATTCGCCTTCGTGGCGGCCGCGCTCTCGGCCTCCGTGGTCATGGGAACCCAGGCCACCGCCCAGGCCACCGCCCAGGCCACCGCTCCCGCCGGGGACGCGTCAGCCCCGCTCTACCAGCCCGAGATGGTACGGGCGCTCGCCGCTTCGCTCGACGTGGACGAGAAGGCGGCGACCGACCGGCTGGACCGGCAGGACGCCCAGCAGAAGCGGCTCGCCGAGCTCCGCGAGGACGGACTGGCCGACGACGGCGCGTTCTTCGACGCCTCCGGCGACCTGACCGTCAACGCCACGGACCGCGCCGACCTCGCCCGGTTCGAACAGGCCGGTCTGGAAGCACGGTTGCCCGTTCGGGGCGAGAGCACACTCGACCGGATCAAGGCGCGGCTCGACGCGTCCGCCGCGAAGAGCGCCCCCGCCGGCGTGGTGGCGTGGTCCGTGGACCTCGCCGCCGACCAGGTCGTCGTCAAGGTGAACAGCGACCGCTCGGCCCCCGCCAAGGCCTTCCTCGCCGCAGCGGCGAAGCACGGCTCCGCCGTCAAGATCGTGCGCGGCGAGGAGAAGCTCGCCCCCCAGGCAGCGATATACCCCGGCAGCAAGATGACGATCAACAGCACCACCGGCTGGTGTTCCGTCGGCTACGGAGCCCGCGACCGGTCCGGCAACCAGTACCTGGTCACCGCAGGCCACTGCGTCGCCAACCTCCCGACCTTGCGCTACGACGGCACCGCGTTCGCCAAGGGCACCAAGACCCGCTACGCCCTCGGCACCCGCAGCGTCGACATGGGTATCGCCTCCGTCAACTCCGGCCACTCCATCACCACCAGCGTCGGCACCTGGGGCAACACCAACCCCATCGCCGTCCGGGGCAGCAGCCGGGCCGCCTCCGGCGCCTCGCTCTGCAAGTCCGGTGCCACCACGGGCTGGACCTGCGGCACCGTCGGCTCCTACAACGTCTCGGTCACCTACGTCGACCTCAACGGCGGACCCGACACCGTCGTCACCGGCCTCGCCACCTCCAGCGTCTGCACGGAGGGCGGCGACAGCGGCGGCGCGTACATCTCCGGCAACCAGGCCCAGGGCATGACCTCCGGCGGCCCCACCAACCAGCGCTGCACCGGCGGGGTCGACTCCCGCGGCTCCTCCTACTTCCAGCCGCTCGACGACACCCTCGCCCACTACGGGCTGACCCTCAACACCAACTGACCCGCGACAGAAGGGCTGACCAGGGGCCGTCCACCGGGCTAAGGTGGGCGGCCCCCGAGCCGCTGGTGCCCGCAGACCGTTGAGAGACGCCATGCCGCATCCCCTCCCCGACGTCGACGACCTCGAAGCCGCCGAAACCGAAGCCCCCGAGGGCCTGGTGGACGCCCTCGAAGGGTGCCGAGAGGCAGACGCGACCTTCGCGGCCGTGTTCCGCCAAGCCCTGCGCCGACGTGGACTCCCGCTGGAACGCGTCCGCGACCACCTGCGCGCCCAGCAGATATCCGTCAGCCTCGCCACCCTCAGCCACTGGCAGCGCGGTCGCAGCCAGCCCGAGAAAGCCCAGTCGCTCCGCGCCGTCGATGCCCTGGAACCTCTGCTCGACCTGCCGACCGGCGCCCTGCGCTCGTTGCTCGGACCGCACCGCCCCCGGGGCGGGGCCCGGCCGCCCGACCCGGCCGCTGCCCGCGGAGTCTTCGGTGAGGACTCCGATGTGGAGCAGGCCCTCGGTGACGCGTTCGCCCATTTCAACGTGGGTCTGCGTGCGCTCACCATCCAGGAGACGGTCTGCTTGGACGAGCACCGCGCCATCCGTGAAACCTCGGTGACCACCGTCGTCCAGGCCGTTCGCGACGGCGTCGACCACCTCGGCGTCGTCCACTTCCTCGACTCACCGAAGGCCGGAACGGCCGCCCTCGACGTCCCGGGCCGCCCCGCACCGCGTATGCGGTTCCTGGAGGAGCTGGGCTGCGTGGCCGCCGACATTCCGCTCGGCCGCCGGCTGGCCCGTACGGAGACGGCGGTCATCGCCTACACCCTCCGGGCGGAGGGAGAGGTCTCCTGGCAGCACGAGCGCCGCGTCACCGTTCCCCTGCGCGCGTATCTGCTGCATGTGCGCTTCGACCCCCGGGCGGTGCCCACTCAGTGCTGGGGATACCGCCGCGAGCGGATCGGCGCCGACCCCAGCCACCGTCACCGCTCGGCCCTGGACGACTTCCACACGACCCACCTCATGCCGACGCGGTGCGTACCGGGCGTGTACGGGATCGAGTGGAGATGGCCGGACTGAGCGACGCGGGGCCGCAAGCCCCACCGTGAGCGCACGGTGGGGCTTTTGCTCTGCCGGCACGGGTGGTTCAGGCGCTGCCGAAGTCTCCGGCCCGGACGCCCGCGACGAAGGCGGTGAACGCGGTCGCGGGGATGGTCAGGGCCGGGCCGCTCACGTTCTTGGAGTCGCGGACGGGGACGATGCCGTGCGGGGTGGCGAGGTTGGTGGCGACCTGGACGCACTGGCCGCCGTTTTCGCTGTACGAGGACGTGAACCAACGGGGGGTCTCGGTTGTCACGGGTGCCCTTCCGTAGTTACGGGTGCTGCAACTCTCCGGACTTGATACCCGTCACGAAGGCGATGAATGCGCTGGCCTGAACGCTCAGGCTGGGACCGCTCACGTTCTTCGAGTCGCGGACGGGGACGATGCCGTGCGGGGTGGCGAGGTTGGTGGCGACCTCGACGCACGCGCCGCCATTGTTGCTGTACGAGGACGTGAACCAACGGGGGGTCTCGGTTGTCACTGGATGCCCTTTCGCAACTGCCTGAACATGTCTACGGACGCCGCCTGGGAGGGCGCTACCGCCTGCATCTGATGGTAGGCCGTCAGATGCGGCACCACCGAGCCACTTTCGCGTTCCAAATAGCCCTGCTGTGCCGACTCCGCGTACGACATGAGCGAGCGGTCGGGCATGGTCAGGATGTAGAGCGGCAGATCGAACGGGCGGTGCTCGCCCATGTCGAACGTGGCCACCTGGATCACGGTGTTGGGCTGCTCGGCGAACTCGATCAGCCGGTCCACCTGTGCCTTCATGACCTCTGGCCTGCCGACCGGCCTGCGGAGGCAGCTCTCGTCCAGCATCGCGAAGACCAGCGGCGGCTTCTCCCGGACCAGGGACGCCTGGCGCTCCGCGACCAGCGCTACGCGCTCTTCCGCCTGGTCGGCCGTGATCGCCTGTCGCCTGACGGCGCTGTCGGCCAGGACCCTGGCGTACTCCGGGGTCTGGAGCAGGCCCGGGATGACGCCGACCTCGTACAGCCGGATCTCCGCCGCCCGGCGCTCGTAACCGAGGAACTCCGGGAAGCCCTCCAGCAGGCTGCCGTGCTTGATCTGGCCCAGCTCGCGCTCGAAAGACGCCTCGGTCCCGGTGAGCCCCAGCGCCCGGTCCGTACTGCGCGAAAAGCGCAAGGTCGCGAGTTTGCGACCAGTTTCCACCGACGAGATGTGCGTGCTGGAGTAGCCGTTGTGGTCCCCCAGCTCCTCCTGCGTCCAGCCCCGCTTCTCCCGTAACTCGCGCAGACGTGCACCGTAGGCCGCCTGCGCGGAACTCTCCGGGTTCAATTCCTTGATGTTCACGGACTCCACCCCCGATCTTCCTTGCCGAACAGGCAAGTTGAATGGCTCCTGACGTTAGGTCACGCTGAATCGCCCCGGTAGTCAAACGGCTACAGAGAGGAGCGATAGGTGTACGGCGAGAACGTTTGCCCGAACGCGCAGCCTCCCGACCCCCCTGCCCCCGGCACGCTCATGGTGGACACCGCGCGCGGTGACCGCGTGGGCGAGTTCCGCGGGGTCGCCGGCCCCTACTGGTCGCTCCGGCCCGTGGGCGGCGGGGCCGAGTGGGAGGCCGAGCCGCACCGGGTCCGGCCCGCGCTCCTCATGGAGCAACTCCGGGCCAGGACCGCACGTCTCAACGCCCGCAGCCGGGGTGAGGTCCTGTGAACGCGGCGCAGACGCAGGTCCGTTGGTACGTCGCCGAGAGCCACGGCGGCGACGCGTCGCGGTCCGTCCGGCTCGGCGGGATCCTCGCCCCGACACGACGGCTGGCCCTCCGCTGGCTGCGGCGCCAGGCCCAGCGCTTCGCGGACGCGCTCGACCCGGACCCGTACGCCCCCTGGCTCCCGGCCCGCGCGCTGTACCCGGTCCCCGCCGGGGGCCGGCGCGACGCACCGGCCGAACTCCGCTCCTGGGCGGACAGTTTCCGCGAGCACGACTACGCGCTGACGCGGCTCGCGGACGGGCTGCCGTACGAGTTCGTCGCCCGGGACACCGCTGCCTGGTACGGGCTCGTCATGCGCCCCCTGGCCGTCGCCGCCCGAACTCCCCCTCCTCACCGGCAAGGATGAGCGCCATGTTGCAGTGCACCGCCTTCACCGAACTCCCCGAGATGGGTGCGCGGGTCGCGCTCATGGGCCGGGCGGGCGGGCCCGGCGCGGCGTCGGAAGCGCCCGACCTGGACGAGTTCCTGCTCTGCGAACTCGGCGAGCACGACGAGGAGGTCGAGCACGCGGCCCAGCTCTGGTCGGCCTCGGCCCGAGCCGGGCGGGATCTGTGGATGTTCTGGACCGACGCCGATCAGCGCCGGAAGTTCCGGTTCACGGAGCTGCTGCCGTGCCCGGCCGTCATTCATCGGCTGTCCGTCAAGGACGGGGACGCCTGCGTGCTGTACGACCGGCATCCGGCCGCGCACTCCTGGGACGTGACGGATCCGCTCGCCGATCTGATGGCGGAGCGGATCCGGGAGGACGTACGGCGGGACCGGGACGGAGGCGGCGGGAGGACGCAGGGTAAGCGTAGCGCCGCAGCCGCTATGTTCCATTACGCCGACTCCGTGGGTATGACGCAAGAAGAGAAGCGTGATCTTTTCCGCGATATCGAGCATGATTACAACAGTGGCGTCACGGCCG
>NZ_JAAXYC010000203.1 GCF_018619185.1 Streptomyces sp. McG3
GCGGGCCGCTGGCGCTCCCTGCACGCGCTGGCGCACCGGCGTACCCCGTGGGTCGCGGTCCGGTTCGCTCCAGGCTGCCGGGTCGGACCAGGGTTCCCCGGCTGATGCGGAGGACTCCCGCAGGACCGGATCGGGGGCGCCCGGGGGCCCCTGGCCCAGCAGCACGGCGATCCGGTCGGCGATCCGCCGCTTCGTCGGGTGCGGCAGCAGCCGCAGGCACAGCGCGCCGGCGACACCGGTGAGGCAGAGGCCGTACATCACGACCACCCAGGTGGCGGGCGCACGCCCCGCGTACAGGCCGTGGATCAGCGCGGCGCACCAGGCCGGATACGCCAGCGCGTGCAGGGAGCGCCAGCGGCCCGCGATGCCGCCCGTGTCCCGGGGGGACCCCAGCGACTGCCCGAGCCGGGCGGCCGTGGGGGAGGGCTGCGCGAAGGCGCTGCGCAGGGCGCCGGTCGCGGCGGTGAGGACCATCAGCAGCCCGGCCAGCGAGCCGAACCCGATCAGCCCGGCCGTGCCGGTGACGCCGAGGCCGAAGGGTATGAGGGCGCCGATCAGGGACACGTGCCCGAGGGCCACCTTCACGGTTCCGTGCAGCAGCAGGAAGCCGAGCGAGGCCACCGCGGTGGCCCGGTGGACGCCCTGGCAGACGATGCGCTGACGGGTGGAGAGGAACAGCCGGTCGGTGGCCAGCAGGCCCCAGGCGACGGCGGCGCTGAGAGACACCAGCGACAGGACGCCGGTGGTGAAATCGAGGGTGGCGCGCAGTCCGTCGCTCCCCGCGACGGCGAGCAGGGGGACAAAAACCAATGCGGCGACTGTCAGGCCGCCCTGTACCGGCCGACTCATTCCGGAGCTCATGCCGGTGGATACGCGGATCTTGCGATGAGGGTTCATGCGATGAGGGTTCATGGGGGGCGACTCCGAATTTCGGCAAAGCGGTCCCGTTGCCGCATGCTAGGACGCCCCATACCAACCGGTACGGGCTTTGCTCGGTTGCCCCGAAAGAGGTCGGTACGCGGAGTAACCCCGCTTCCCGGGCGTTCCCTCCGCCGGGCGGCCACCCCGGCAGCCGCCCCGGAAACCGCTCCGGAACTCCATGGAAAGCACACGGGAGGGTCGTCGCACCCGCACCGTGCACCCACCGAAGCACCGCATTCGGCTACGGAGAGCGAGGGTTGATCGGCGGGGTTCCGGCTTCGCGCGTGCGATGTCCGCCCCTTGGTTACTCCCCGCTCCCTTCCGGGCCCGTGCGGTACCCTGACGCCATGCGTGCCGTACGCCTTCTGCTTAGCGAGCCGCGCTGAACAGTCCCGACCGGTGAGAACGCCTGGTCGGAGTCAGCGCGGCGTCCCCTCCTGTGCGAGGGGATTTTTCGTTTCCCGGCAGATGACGATCGATGGAGCTTTGAGGATCATGAGCGAGACGAATTCCGCAGCCGAGACGGCCGCGCCGCACCGCTACACGGCGGCGATGGCCGCCGACATCGAGGCACGCTGGCAGGACTTCTGGGACGCCGAGGGGACGTACGAGGCGCCGAACCCCACCGGTGACCTGGCGGGCGACCCGGAGCTGGCCGCCAAGCCGAAGAAGTTCATCATGGACATGTTCCCGTACCCCTCGGGTGCGGGGCTGCACGTCGGACACCCGCTGGGCTACATCGCCACCGATGTCTACGCCCGCCACCAGCGGATGACCGGCCACAACGTGCTGCACACCCTGGGCTTCGACGCCTTCGGCCTGCCCGCCGAGCAGTACGCCGTCCAGACGGGTACTCACCCCCGGGTCTCCACCGAGGCCAACATGGAGAACATGAAGGCCCAGCTGCGTCGGCTGGGTCTGGGCCACGACAACCGCCGCTCCTTCGCGACGATCGAGGCCGAGTACTACAAGTGGACGCAGTGGATCTTCCTGCAGATCTTCAACTCCTGGTACGACTCCGAGGCCGACCGGGCCCGTCCGATCGCCGAGCTGGTCGAGCAGTTCGAGAGCGCCGCGCGGGCGACCCCCGACGGCCGTGAGTGGAGCGCGCTGAGCGCCACCGAGCGCGCCGACCTGCTGAGCGAGTACCGCCTGGCGTACGCCTCCGACGCCCCGGTGAACTGGTCGCCCGGGCTGGGCACCGTCCTGGCCAACGAGGAGGTCACCGCTGACGGCCGCTCCGAGCGCGGCAACTTCCCCGTCTTCAAGGCCAAGCTGCGCCAGTGGAACATGCGCATCACCTCCTATGCCGACCGGCTGCTGAACGACCTGGACGGGCTGGACTGGCCCGAGGCCATCAAGCTGCAGCAGCGCAACTGGATCGGCCGCTCCGAGGGCGCCCGGGTCGAGTTCCCGGTGGACACCGCCGGCGGCATCACTGTCTTCACCACCCGCCAGGACACCCTGTTCGGCGCGACGTACATGGTGCTGGCCCCCGAGCACGACATGGTCGAGCGGATCATCCCGGCCGCCTGGCCCGAGGGCACCCACCCGGTGTGGACCGGCGGCCACGCGAGCCCGGCCGAGGCCGTCACCGCCTACCGCAAGCAGGCCGCCGCCAAGTCCGACGTCGAGCGTCAGGCCGAGGCCAAGGACAAGACCGGTGTCTTCACCGGTGCGTACGCGACCAACCCGGTCAGTGGCGAGAAGGTCCCCGTCTTCATCGCCGACTACGTCCTGATGGGCTACGGCACCGGCGCGATCATGGCCGTACCGGCGCACGACGCGCGCGACTTCGCCTTCGCGCGCGCCTTCGAACTGCCGATGCGCTGCGTCGTCCAGCCCTCCGACGACCGCGGAACCGACCCCTCCACGTGGGACGACGCCTTCGGCTCGTACGACGCGAAGCTGGTCAACTCCGCCAACGAGGAGATCTCGCTGGACGGCCTGGGCGTCGTCGAGGCCAAGGCGAGGATCACCGACTGGCTGAAGGAGCACGGCGTCGGCGAGGGGACCGTCAACTTCCGGCTGCGCGACTGGCTGTTCAGCCGGCAGCGCTACTGGGGCGAGCCGTTCCCGATCGTGTACGACGAGGACGGCATCGCCCACCCGCTGCCCGAGTCGATGCTGCCGCTGGAGCTGCCCGAGGTCGAGGACTACTCGCCGCGCACCTTCGACCCGGAGGACGCGACCGCCCAGCCCGAGACCCCGCTGTCGCGCAACGCCGACTGGGTCAACGTCACGCTGGACCTGGGCGACGGTGCCGGTCCGCGGAAGTACCGCCGCGAGACCAACACCATGCCCAACTGGGCCGGTTCCTGCTGGTACGAGCTGCGCTACCTGGACCCGAACAACGACCGGCAGCTGGTCGACCCGGCGATCGAGCAGTACTGGATGGGCCCGCGCGAGGGGCAGCCCACCGGCGGTGTCGACCTGTACGTCGGCGGCGCCGAGCACGCCGTGCTGCACCTGCTGTACGCGCGTTTCTGGTCCAAGGTGCTGCACGACCTGGGCCACATCTCCTCCGCCGAGCCGTTCCACAAGCTGTACAACCAGGGCATGATCCAGGCCTTCGTCTACCGCGACAGCCGGGGCATCGCCGTCCCCGCCGCCGAGGTGGAGGAGCGCGACGGCGCCTTCTACTACGAGGGCGAGAAGGTCAGCCGCGTCCTGGGCAAGATGGGCAAGTCCCTGAAGAACGCGGTCACGCCGGACGAGATCTGCGCCGAGTACGGTGCGGACACCCTGCGCCTGTACGAGATGGCGATGGGCCCCCTGGACGTGTCGCGCCCCTGGGACACCCGGGCCGTGGTCGGCCAGTACCGGCTGCTGCAACGGCTGTGGCGCAATGTGGTCGACGAGGAGACCGGTGAGATCACCGTCGTCGACACGGAGCCCGGCGAGGACACGCTGCGCGCCCTGCACAAGGCGATCGACGGGGTCGGCCAGGACATGGCGGGGATGCGGTTCAACACCGCCATCGCCAAGGTCACCGAGCTGAACAACCACCTGACGAAGGCCGGCGGCCCGCTGTCGCGCTCCGTCGCCGAGCGACTGGTCCTGCTGATCGCACCGCTGGCCCCGCACATCGCGGAGGAGCTGTGGCGGCGGCTGGGCCACACCGGGTCGGTCGTACACCAGGACTTCCCGGTGGCGGACCCGGCGTACGTCGTGGACGAGACCGTCACCTGTGTCGTCCAGATCAAGGGCAAGGTCCGGGCTCGCCTGGAGATCTCGCCCGCCATCACGGACGAGGAGCTGGAGGCGCTGGCCCTGGCCGACGAGGCGGTCGTCGCGGCGCTGGGCGGGGCCGGGATCCGCAAGGTGATCGTGCGCGCGCCGAAGCTGGTGAACATCGTCCCCGCGTGACGTCTCCTCGACGTCCCTCTGAGGCGTGCCTTTGACACGTCCTTCTGAGACGTCCCTCTGAGACGTCCCTCTGAGACGTCCCTCTGAGACGTCCCTCTGAGACGTCCCTCTGAGACGTCCCTCTGAGACGTTCCTCTGAGACGTCTCTCTGAACGGTGGGGGCATCCCCTACGGGCAGGTTGGGGGTTCCGAAGGAACCCTCGGCCTGCCCGTTCCGTTTACGGTGGAGGGGGCGACCGGAATCGGCGGCCGCATCGAGATATCGAGGGGCATTCATGGAAGCCGCGATCACGATCCTGGCGTTGTTCCTGGTCGCGTTCGTCGCGCTGGGTGTCTACGCGACGGTGAAGGCCGTCGGCGCGGCCAAGCGAGGCGTGGACCGCACGATCACGCAGGCCCGGCGCACCGTGGAGGACACCACGCTCCGGGCCAAGAGCTTCGGGCAGACGGGTGTCGCCGGCGAGCTGGCGCAGCTCCGGCTCGCCCTGCGCACCTCGATGCGGGCCACGCAGGACGCTCTGCACGCCGGTGCCGCCGAGGACGCGTCCCTGGCGGAGTCGGTGGCGCTGTTCCGGAGGCTGAGCGAGCACGGCCTCGAACTGGACGACGAGCTGAAGCGGCTGGAGCGCGAGCCGGACCGGGCGACGGTCGCGGGCCTGCTGCCCAAGCTGAGGGAACGCACGCAGCGGATCACGCACTCGGCGGAGTCGTTGCGCTGGGCGGCGCGGGACCGGGCGCGGCAGTTCGCCGACGACGACCTGGACGCTCTGAACGCGCAGATCGACATCGAGGCCGGCGCGCTGCGGCACTGGACCGTCGAGGACCCGTCGCAGGCATCCGGCGCGGGGGCGCCCGCCTCGGCACCGGGCCAGGGCCCGGGGACGGACTGGCCCGAGCCGGCCGCCTCGGCGGACCTCTCGGCCGGCACCAGCAGCACGGCCGAACAGGCGTGGTCCGGACCGGCCCGCGAGGAGAGCCCGCAGGCGATCACCGCCCCGGACCCGCGGCTGCGCACGACCTACCCCTGGCAGAAGTCCACCCGGCCGGAAACGACGAACTGACGCACACGCGACGGCTCCGGCTCTCCACGACCCGGCCGGATACGTTCCCGAGCGGCCATGAATGATCAGAGGGCCGGGGCCGGGCTGCCGCACTCCCACCACGACAGGTAACCTCCGGCTCATGTCCCGCCATGTCGCTATCGTCACCGATTCCACGGCCTACCTGCCGCGCCCGACGATGGAACGGCACGGCATCACCGCGGTGCCGCTGACCGTCGTCCTGGGCGACCGGGCGCTGGAGGAGGGCACGGAGATCTCGGCCCGCTCGCTCGCCCTGGCTCTGCAGAAACGCCACTCCGTGACCACGTCCCGCCCCAGCCCCGAGGTCTTCGCCGCCGCCTACCGGACGGCGGCCGAGGGCGGCGCGGACGCGGTGGTGTCGCTGCACCTGTCGTCGGAGTTCTCGGGCACGTACGACGCCGCGCTGCTCGCGGCGGCGGACGCCCCCGTTCCGGTACGCGTGGTGGACACCGGCATGGTCGCCATGGCCCTGGGATTCTGCGCTCTGGCGGCTGCGGAGACCGCCGAGGCGGGCGGCGGCCCGGACGAGGCGGTGTCGGCCGCGGAGAAACGGGCCGCAGGCACCTCGGCGTATTTCTATGTCGACACGCTCGACTATCTGCGCCGGGGCGGACGCATCGGTACGGCGCAGGCCCTGCTGGGATCCGCGCTGGCGGTGAAGCCGATCCTGGAGCTCGACGCGGGACGGATCGAGATGCTGGAGAAGGTGCGGACGGCGTCCAAGGCCATCGCCCGCCTGGAGGAGATCGTCGCCGAGCGGGCGGGGGCGGCCCCGGTGGACATCGCCGTCCACCACCTCGCCGCCCCGGAGCGCGCGGAGCGCCTGGCCGAGCGGCTGCGCGAGCGCGTTCCCGGCCTGGTCGACCTCCACGTCAGCGAGGTCGGCGCGGTGATCGGGGCGCACACGGGGCCGGGGCTGCTCGGCGCGGTGATCTCCCTGCGGTGATCTTCCTGCGGTGATCTCCTCGCGGCGATCTCCCCGCGGCGAGCGGGATTTCACTCCGTGGAGTGGTCGAGTTGTCCACAACCGCCGGTCTTTCCACAGGAATCGGCGCTGCTCAGCGGGTTCGGGCGGATGTGCCTAACGTCGTGAGGCATGGCCCTTCGATCTTCTCGGGCGTCGGCTCCCGATGCTCTGTCCGCCCCTGCCCTGTCATCCGATGCATCGTCCACGTTCCCACCTCCGCCTTCGCCTCCGCCGCCCGACCCGTTGGCGGCGAGGACGCCCGCACGGGTGCGGCGCGGTTCCGGCACCCGCCCGAGCGGCCCGGCGGGCGTGGGCCCCGGCACGCGTTCCGGTGCTCGCCACGGTGGGCGGCTGCCCGCGCGGGGCCGTTCCGCCCGTGGCGCGGCGGCTGCGCGTCGTCGGGCGGACGCGCTGATGGCAGGTGTCCACGGACCCGGGGGCGGTACCGCGCCTGCACGGGTACGTGAGGTGGAGCCCGCGCCTGTACCGGTACGTGAGGCGGATCCCGTGCCCGTACGGGTACGTGAGGCGGAGCCCGCGCCCGCACGGGTACGTGAGGCGGAGCCAGCGCCCGTGCTCGTGTCCGAGGCCCCGGGGGCGGTGTCCGGGGGTTCGTCCAGGGCGGGCCGTCTCGTGTCGGCCGTTCGGGAGCGGATGCCGTTGTGGGTGCGGCTCCGGTGCGGGATGGCGCCGCGCACGCCGGTGGTGCTGGGGCTGGTGCTGCTCGCCGCCGTGGGTGTCGCGGCGTTTCACTTCTGGTCCGTACGCCCCCAGGCCGTGCGCGCGCCGGAGCCGGTCGCGGCCGAAGCGGCGGCGCCCGCGTTGCCACCGGATCCGTTACGGGCCGGGGGCTCCGGTCAGGTCTCCCGTCCGCCCCCAGGGGCGCCGCCGGACGCGGATGCGGGCGGGCGCGGGCGCGGGCAGATCGTCGTCGATGTGAGCGGCAAGGTGCGTCGGCCGGGGGTCCTTCGGCTTCCGGCGGGCTCGCGGGTGGCGGACGCGCTCGACGCGGCGGGTGGTGTGCGCGCGGGAACGGACGTGACAGGGCTCAATCGGGCGCGGGTCCTGATGGACGGTGAACAGGTCGTCGTGGGTCTGCCGCCCGGCCCGCCGGTCCCCGGGACGGTCGGTGGCGGGCGCGCCGGGGCCGACGGGCCGGGCGGCGCGCCGGGCGGGCCCGGACCCTCGGCACCGCTGAGCCTGAACACGGCGACCGCGGAGCAGCTGGAAACGCTGCCAGGGGTCGGGCCCGTGCTGGCCCAGCACATGATCGACTACCGCACGGAGAACAACGGATTCCGGTCCGTCGACGAGCTCCGGCAGGTCAACGGGATCGGCGACCGCCGCTTCGCCGAACTCCAGCCGCTCGTGCGGCCATGAGCAGCCGGGAGGCCCGGCCCCACGTCCGGGGAGCGGGCGATGCGGCGGGCAGTTCGGCGTGTGCACCCCGTGTTCCGGGAACGTCGAGTGCTGCGGGGACGCCGAGTTATGCGGGTGCTTCGGGGGACTCGGGTGCGCCGGGTGGGGTCGGCTCGCGAGGGGAAGGGCCCGCGGATCTGCGGCTCGTTCCACCCGCTCTGGCGGTCTGGGCGGCTGCGGCGTCGACGCTGGGGCTGCCGGGGAGGTGGGTGGCCGCCGTGGCCGCCGCCTGTCTGGTTCCGGCGGTCGTTCTGCTGGTGGTGGCCTCGCGCACCTCGCGGGAGGGGAGGCCCGCCGGACGGTCCCGGGCCGTCGCCGCCGGGGGAGCCGTCCTGCTGTGCGCGGCGGCGGGCGCGGCCGTGGCCGGACTCCACGGGGCCGATGTGCGGCGGGGGCCCGTCCCCGGTCTGGCAGAGGAGTACGCGCGGATCGACGCCGACGTACGGGTGACCTCGGATCCCCGGACGACCCGCCCGGCGGTCCGGGGCAACCACAGCACCCCGGCCCTTCTCCTGATCGACGCCGAGGTCATGGAGGTGCGGACGCCGGGCGGCTCGGGCACCCGGGTCCGGACACCGGTGCTGCTCATGGTCGCGGCGGGCGACCACCGGGCGGGCTGGCAGAAGCTGCTGCCGTCCACCCGGATCCGGCTCGGCGGAAGGCTCTCGCCCCCCGCCCATGAGGGCGAACGCCTGGCGGCGGTCCTCCGGGTGGATGCCGAGGGGGCGCCTCGGATCACCGGTCCGCCG
This sequence comes from Streptomyces sp. McG3, assembly GCF_018619185.1. Classification (GTDB taxonomy): domain Bacteria; phylum Actinomycetota; class Actinomycetes; order Streptomycetales; family Streptomycetaceae; genus Streptomyces. Next base: position 8,508 of record NZ_JAAXYC010000203.1, read on the forward strand.
ACGTGGATCCAGCGCACGGCCGGGGAACTGCGCGCCGGGTTGCGGGAGGCGACGGACGGTCTCGACACGGACGCCCGTGCGCTGTTGCCGGGGCTGGTCGTCGGAGACACCTCCAGGGTCTCGCCAGAACTCCACGACGCTTTCAAGGCCACCGACCTGACGCACTTGCTGGCAGTGTCAGGTGCCAATCTGTCGATCTTGCTCTTCCTCCTCATCGGCCCTCCCGGATCGGCACACAACAGCGAACGGCGCGGACTGGCACCGAGATTGGGCATCTCCCTGCGGGGGACCGCGTTGACCGGCGGTGCGCTGACGCTCGCCTTCATCGTCGTGTGCCGTCCCGAGCCGAGCGTCCTGCGCGCGGCGGCCTGCGGCCTGATCACCCTTCTCGCCATCGGGACCGGCCGCCGCAGGTCCCTGATCCCCGCTCTGGCGGCGGCGGTCGTGCTCCTGGTGCTGTACGACCCCTGGCTGTCGCGGAGTTACGGGTTCTTGCTGTCGGTCCTGGCCACGGGCGCCCTGCTGACGCTCGCGCCGCGATGGAGCGCGTCACTGCAACGGCGGGGGATGCCGGGCAGGCTCGCCGAGGTGCTGGCCGCGGCGGCGGCCGCGCAGGCCGTGTGTGCACCCGTGGTGGTGGTCCTGGCCTCGCGGGTCAGCCTGGTGGCGGTCCCGTGCAACCTGCTGGCGGAGTTCGCGGTGGCGCCGGCGACCGTGCTCGGGTTCGCGGCCCTCGCCGTCGCCCCGGTCGCCCCGCCGGTGGCCGAACTGCTGGCCGGGATCGCCGGCTGGCCGGTCGGGTGGATCGCCACGGTCGCCCGCACGGGGGCCGGGCTCCCCGGGGCGGAGGCCCAGTGGCCCGGAGGGTGGCCCGGCGCGGCGCTGCTGGCCGGCCTCACGGTGCTTGCCGTGCTCCTGGCGCCGAGGCTGGCCCACCACCCGTGGATCTGCGCGGCCACCGGGCTGCTCCTCGTGCTGGCGGTGCTGAGGCCGGTTCCGCTGACCCGGATCATGACCGGATGGCCGCCGCCCGACTGGGCGTTCGCGCTCTGCGACGTGGGGCAGGGCGACGCGATGGTGCTCATGGCGGGGGAGGGTACGGGGGTGGTCGTCGACGCCGGACCCGACCCCCGTGCGGTCGACCGGTGTCTGCGCGACCTCGCGGTGACCCGCGTCCCCCTGGTGGTCCTCACCCACTTCCACGCCGATCATGTGCGCGGGCTGCCGGGCGTGCTCCGGGGCAGGGCGGTGGGCGCGATCCAGACGACGAGCCTCGAAGAGCCGCCGGAGCAGGCCGCGTTCGTACGGCGGACAGCGGCTGCGGCGCGGGTCCCGACGATGCGCGCCGTGGCGGGTGAGCACCGCCGGGCGGGCCCGGTCGACTGGCGGGTCCTCTGGCCGCGCCAAGGGCCCGGGGGAGCGGGGACGCCGGTGCGGGAGCCGAACGACTCCAGCGTCACCCTGCGCGTACGGGCGGCCGGCGGGCTGACGCTGCTGCTCCTCGGGGACCTCGAACCCCCGGCCCAGCGGGAGTTGCTGCGCGGCCGGGAGGCTCTGGGGCCGGTGGACGTCCTCAAGGTGGCCCACCACGGCTCGGCGTTCCAGGACACCGGGCTGCTCCACGGCGTACGGCCGAGGCTTGCGCTCATCTCCTGCGGCGCGGACAACCCGTACGGACACCCCTCGGCCCGCACGGTGGGCGCCATCAGGGCGGCCGGAGCCCGGGTCCTGCGTACCGACACCGACGGCCCGATCGCGGTGGCGGGCACCGGGAAGGAGTTGCGGGCGGTGGGCCGGTCATGACAGAGCTCGGGTCAGACCAGCCACGTTCCGGCGAGCATCAGGTCGCGGTCGGCGAGTTCGTTCACCTCGCGCCAGGCGCGCACGGTGTGGGGAGTGATGCGGAGAAAGACCCAGACAGGGGTGCGCGGGTCCCATCGCAGCTTCGCGGCGAAGGCCTCCCTTGTCGCGGGGGGAAGGTCGGCCCCCTCCAGGACGCTCGCCCCGCCCTCGATCAGCACCACGTCGCGGGTGTGGCCGAGGGTGACGCGGATCGGGCCGTCGGGAGTCACGTTGACGGCGGTGGGATTGGTCCGCCGGGTGGCCATGACCAGGGTGCCGTTGTCTTCGTCCCAGAGGAACGACAGCGGGACCAGAGTGGGCACGCCGTCCGCGGAAGCTGTCGCCACCCAGGCGTCGTCGTCCTGTCGCAGCCGGTCCAGGGTGTCCTGCTTGCGCTGCTCCCGGCCGCGCGCGGGATCGGATTCGGTCATGCCCGTCAGGCTAGACCGCGATCACCGTGCCACGCCTCGGGCAAGGGGCCTCGGTCAGGAGTCCTAGGACCTGTCGTGGGACCGGTGGTCCGTGGGGCGGGAGCGGGCGCAGACTGGGCCCATGACCCCGCAGACACCCACGACGTCCGGTGCCTCCGTCCCGGGACCCGGCAACGGCGACGACGGCGTCACCGCCGCCGCCGTCGACGCCTATCTCACCCGGATCGGTGCGGACCGTCCGGCGCGGGCCGACATAGCAGCGCTGCGGGACCTGCAGCACCGGCATCTGCTCGCCGTGCCCTTCGAGAACCTCTCGGTCCATCTGGGCGAGGACATCGTGCTGGACGAACAGGCGCTCATGGACAAGGTGACCGGCGGCCGCGGAGGCTTCTGCTACGAACTGAACGGCGCGTTCGGGGCGTTGCTGCGTGCCCTCGGCTTCCGCGTGACCCTGCTCCAGGCCCGGGTCTTCGGCGACGGCGGCCGCCTGGGCATTCCGTACGACCACATGGCGCTGCGGGTGGAGACCGACGACGGCATGGGGCCCTGGCTGGCGGATGTCGGGTTCGGCGACAACGCGCTGTGGCCGCTGGCGCTCGACGACCGGGCGGATCAGGAGGATCCCCGGGGCGTGTTCCGGCTCCGTCAGGCGCCGCTGGGGGACCTGGATCTGCTGCGCGGGGGCTCACGGCAGTTCCGGCTCGACCTGAGGCCGCGGACGCTGCCGGAGTTCCGGGGCGGGGCCTGGTACCACCGCACCTCGCCGGACTCGCACTTCACCCGGTCGCTGGTGTGCTCCCGGTACACGGAGACCGGGCGGGTGACGCTGAGCGGACGGACCCTGGTCACCACGGTCGGCGGGGACCAGCACCGTACGGAACTGGCCACGGACGAGGAGGTGCTCGCCGCCTACCGGGACCACTTCGGGGTACGGCTCTCCCGGGTTCCGCAGCTCCGGGGGGCGGTCGCGGCACCGGGGCCCGACGCCGACCGGTGACACGCGAACCCCAGGGCCGAACGCCGAAGCCGAAAGCCACGGCCGAACGCCGAAGCCGACACGGACTAACGCCTGGGCCGACCGCAGGGGGCGACTGATCCACACAAGCGGGACTCGTGATTCGGGCCTTCGGTGACACCTGCTTACATCTCGTCGCAGTTCATCGCACCTCGCCATACGCCCGTACACCTCATTACACCTAGTCGCAGCTCCGTACAAGACCCTCCGAGGTCCTCCGTTTGCCTCGAACACCGCAATAGTGATCGAATGCATGCTCGTCGGCGGGCCGCTGATCCGACAAAGACGTCCACCTGTCAGGGGCCCGAAGCGCGCAGCGCCCCTGGGGGTACGTGGAGATGTTCGGCCGTTGGCTGGGAAACAGAGGCCAGGCGGGTGGGCGCGGTGGGGCCCTCGCCGGATTCCAGGTGCCCCGTACCGCGGGCGTGCTCAACTGCCGGGTGCTGGACCCGGTCAACGAACCGGTTCAGCAGGCCGAGTTCGTCGTGACCGACAGCGCGGGCCGCAAGGTGATCGGCGGCGAGACGGACCCCTTCGGCAGCGTCCTCGCCACGGTCCCGGCGGGCGACTACCGGCTGGCGATCACGGCCGAGGGCTTCACCCCGTTCCACGGAGCGGTGACGGTGGCCGAGGGCGCGCACGCCACCCTGGGCGATGTGACCCTCCAGGTGGCACAGCCGCCGCAGCTGCCCGAACCCGGCGACTGGGACATCGAGCCGAACCACTCGCAGATCGGTTTCACCGCCCGGCACATCGGGCTGGCGCGCATCCACGGCAGGTTCAACACCTTCGCCGGGGCGGTCCGGATCGCCGACCGCATGGAGGATTCGGCCATGCACGTGATCATCGACGCGGCCTCGATCGACACCAATGTGCAGATGCGCGACGACCACCTGCGCTCCGGCGACTTCCTCGACATCGGCCGTTACCCGACGCTGGAGTTCTACAGCGAGCGCTTCGTCCACCGGGGCGGCAGCCGGTGGGGTGTCACCGGGGCGCTGACCCTGCACGGCGTCAGCCGTACCGTGACGCTGGACACCCAGTACCTCGGTATCGGCAACGGCCTGGAGGGCGAGACGCGCGCCGCCTGCCGGGCCACCACCGAACTGCACCGTGAGGACTTCACCCTCACCTGGCAGACCATGCTGGCCCGCGGGATCGCCGTGGTGGGGCCGAGCATCGTGATCGACCTGGACATCCAGATCGTTCCCCGGGGCTGAGCGGGCCGGACCGTTCCCGAGGGCCGGTTCGGCCGGGCGTCACGGCTTCTCCAGCCAGCCTTCGTACTCCTCCGCGAACGCGTCGAGCGCGGCCGGGTCCAGGCGCCCGGCCGGGTCCTCCACGACCACCAGCCACTGGGCGTCCTCGGCGTCGTCCTCGCCGGCCAGGGCGTCCCGCACGAGTTGAGGCTCCTCGGCGACCCCGAAGCGGTCCGCCAGTTCCCCGGCCACCTCCTCCGCGGCGTCGCGGTCGGGCAGCACCAGTACATGTCTCACATCGCTCACCCGGTCATTCTCCGGTACGGGCGTCCGTGCCTCGCGCTCCGGCCCCGCGCACCGCGATCCCGGGGCCGTCCGGGCTGTCGGTGGGGCGTGGGATGCTGGATCGCGATGGCCACCAGGAAGAATTCCACCGACGATCCGCTCGCGCCCCTCACCCTCGCCGTGGGCCAGGAGGACCTCCTCCTGGACCGTGCGGTGCAGCAGGTGGTGGCGGCCGCCCGTGCTGCCGACGCCGACACGGACGTACGTGATCTGGCGTCCGACCAGTTGCAGCCCGGCACGCTCGCCGAGCTCACCAGCCCCTCGCTCTTCGCCGAGCGCAAGGTCGTGATCGTGCGCAACGCGCAGGACCTCTCGGCCGACACGGTCAAGGACGTCAAGGCGTATCTCGGCGCGCCGGTCGAGGAGATCACGCTCGTCCTGCTGCACGCGGGCGGCGCCAAGGGCAAGGGGCTGCTGGACGCGGCGCGCAAGGCCGGGGCGCGGGAGGTCGCCTGCCCGAAGACCACCAAGCCCGCCGAGCGGCTCTCCTTCGTACGGTCGGAGTTCCGGACCCATGGGCGGTCCGCGACACCGGAGGCGTGCCAGGCGCTGGTCGACTCCATCGGCAGCGATCTACGGGAGCTGGCGAGTGCGGTGTCCCAACTGATCGCGGACGTCGAGGGCACGATCGACGAGGCGGTCGTCGGGCGCTATTACACCGGGCGGGCGGAAGCCTCGTCGTTCACCGTCGCCGACCGGGCGGTCGAGGGGCGCGCGGCGGAGGCGCTGGAGGCACTGCGGTGGTCGCTGTCGACCGGGGTGCCGCCCGTCCTGATCACCAGTGCGCTGGCGCAGGGGGTGCGGGCGATCGGGAAGCTGTCCTCGGCCCGGGGAGGCCGGCCGGCCGATCTGGCCCGGGAGCTGGGTATGCCGCCGTGGAAGATCGACCGGGTGCGCCAGCAGATGCGGGGGTGGACGCCGGACGGGGTCGCGGTGGCCCTGCGGGCCGTGGCGGCGGCCGACGCGGGGGTGAAGGG
>NZ_JAAXYC010000204.1 GCF_018619185.1 Streptomyces sp. McG3
GGGGCACTCGACACCCTGACCCCCGAGCAGGTCGAGCGGGTGCTGCGGCCCAAGGTCGACGCCGCCGTCAACCTCGACGAGCTCACCGCCGGAGCCGACCTGGCCGCCTTCGTCCTCTACTCCTCCGTCGGCGGCATCCTCGGCGGCGCCGGCCAGGGCAACTACGCGGCGGCCAACGCCTTCCTCGACGGGCTCGCCGAACGCCGGCGTGCACGCGGCCTGGCGGGGCAGTCCCTGGCCTGGGGACTCTGGGAAGAGGCCAGCGGCATGACCGGCCACCTCGGCAGCGGCGACCGCGCCCGCACCGACCGGTCCGGCGTCCGGGCCCTCACCTCGGAGGAGGGCCTCGCCCTCTTCGACGCGGCACTCGCCACCGACGAGGCCCTCCTCGTACCGGTGGGCCTGGACCTCGCCACCCTGCGGACGCGCGCCACGGCCGAGGAGGTGCCCGGCCTGTTCCGCGGGCTCGTCCGGACGTCGGGCCGCCGCACCGCCGGTGTCGTGAACGCGTCGGGCGCCGAAGCGCTGCGCCGCCGGATCGAGGCCGCCTCCGGGGCCGAACAGCACCGGATCGTCCTCGACCTGGTGCGGCAGCAGGCGGCCGCGGTCCTCGGGCTCGGCGAGACCGGCCGTGTCGAGTCCGAACGCCCCTTCCGGGAGGCGGGCTTCGACTCGCTGACCGGCGTCGAACTGCGCAACCGGCTGGGCGCGGCCACGGGAGTGCGCCTCTCCCCGACCTCCGTGTTCGACCACCCCACCCCGGCGGCGCTCACCGAGCACCTGCTGGAACAGCTCGCCCCCGGCACCGGGGACGCGTCCCCGGGCGGCGACCGCGCGGAGGCCGAGTTTCGCCGCGCGCTGGCGGACGTACCGCTCTCCGCGCTGCGCGACGCGGGCGTCCTGAGCCTCCTGCGCCGCCTGACCGGGTTCGAGGACGAGACGGAAGCCCCGGAGACGGCAGAACACGATGCCGCCTCCATCGCGGACATGGACGTCGACGCGCTCGTCGACATGGCGCTGCACAAGAACGAAGCATGATGCGACACCGAGACGGAGCTGGCATGACCACATCGACCGACAAACTCGTCGCAGCACTTCGGGCGTCGCTGACCGAGGCGGAAGAACTGCGCCGCCGCAACAAGGAGCTGACGGCCGCCCAGAGTGAGCCCGTCGCCATCGTGGGCATGGCCTGCCGCTACCCGGGAGGCGTACGGAGCCCCGAGGACCTGTGGCACCTCGTCGCCGACGAGGCCGACGCGATGTCGGCCTTCCCGGCCGACCGCGGCTGGGACCTCGACGCCCTCTTCGACCCGGACTCCTCCCGGGGCGGCACCAGTTATGTCCGCGAGGGCGGATTCGTCCACAGCGCAGGGGAGTTCGACGCCGAGTTCTTCCACATCTCTCCACGCGAGGCCCTCGCGATGGACCCCCAGCAGCGGCTGCTGCTGGAGACCGCCTGGGAGGCCGTGGAGCGCGCCGGCATCGACGCCGACACGCTCAAGGGCAGCCGCACCGGCGTCTTCATCGGCTCGGGAACCCCCGGCTACGGTGCGGGTCTCAAGGACGCCCCGGAGGAGATCCAGGGCTACACCCTGACCGGCCTCGCCACCAGCGTGGTCTCCGGCCGGGTGGCCTACGCCTTCGGCCTCGAAGGTCCGGCCGTGACCGTCGACACCGCGTGCTCGTCGTCGCTGGTCGCCCTGCACCTCGCCGTGCAGGCCCTGCGGCAGGGCGAGTGCACCATGGCCCTCGCCGGCGGCGTCACGGTGATGTCCGACCCCGGAGTCTTCGCCGAGTTCAGCCGGCAGGGGGGACTCTCGCCCGACGGGCGCTGCAAGGCGTTCGCCGATGCCGCCGACGGCACCGGCTGGGCCGAGGGCGTCGGCGTCCTCCTCGTCGAGCGTCTCTCGGACGCGGTCCGCAACGGCCACCGCGTGCTGGCGGTGGTGCGGGGTTCGGCCGTGAACCAGGACGGTGCGTCCAACGGGCTCACCGCCCCCAACGGGCCCTCGCAGCAGCGCGTCATCCGCCAGGCCCTCGACAACGCACGCCTGACCGTCGACCAGGTGGACGCCGTCGAGGCGCACGGAACGGGCACCACCCTCGGCGACCCGATCGAGGCGCAGGCCCTCCTGGCCACCTACGGTCGCCGCCGGAGCACGGAACGGCCGCTGCGCCTCGGCTCGATCAAGTCCAACATCGGCCATGCGCAGGCCGCGTCCGGTGTGGCGGGTGTGATCAAGATGGTCATGGCGCTGCGCAACGGCACCCTGCCGAAGACCCTCCACGTCGACAGGCCGTCCACGCATGTCGACTGGGAGTCCGGAGCCGTCTCCCTGCTCACCGAGGCCGAGCCGTGGCCGGAGACGGGGGAGTCCCGGCGTGCGGCCGTCTCCTCCTTCGGCGTCAGCGGCACCAACGCCCACGTGATCCTCGAACAGGCTCCGACCGTCCCGGACCCCGAACGCCCGGCGGGCTCCCCGTCCTCCGTGCTGCCGTGGATCGTCTCGGCGCCGGACGCGCAGCAGCTCGCCACCGTGGCCGACCGGCTGAGGGCCCACGTGGAACGCCGCCCGGAACTCACGACGGCCGCTACCGCTGCCACTCTCGCCTCCCACCGCACGTTCCTCGACCAGCGCGCGGTGGTGGTGGGGGCGGATCGTGCGGCTCTGCTGTCCGGTCTGGCTTCGGTCGCGGCAGGTGAGCCGCACGCGGCGGTCGTCACCGGAACGCCGAGCGGTCCGGAAAAGCCGGTGTTCGTGTTCCCGGGTCAGGGTGCGCAGTGGTCGCGGATGGGGCTGGAGCTCGCGGACTCGTTCCCGGTGTTCGACAAGTCGCTGCGCGAATGTGCCGATGCGCTTGCGCCGTTCGTGGAGTGGGATCTGCGGGCGGAGTTGGCCGGTGATCTGGCCCGGGTCGATGTGGTGCAGCCTGCTTCGTGGGCGGTGATGGTGTCGCTGGCCCGGTTGTGGGAGTCGTTCGGTGTGGTGCCGGCCGCCGTGGTCGGGCATTCGCAGGGTGAGATCGCTGCGGCGGTGATCGCGGGTGCGTTGTCGTTGGAGGATGCTGCCCGGATCGTTGCGGAGCGCAGCCGGGTGATCGGTGAGCGTCTCGCCGGCCGGGGTGGCATGGCGTCGATCGCGTTGCCCGCCGCGACGGTACGGGAACGAGTGGCGGGGTTCGGTGACCGTCTGGCGGTCGCCGCCGTCAACGGGCCCTCCTCCACGGTGGTTTCGGGTGAGCCGTCCGCGCTGGACGAGCTGCTGGCAGCCTTGGAGGGTGAGGAGGTACGTGTCCGGCGTATCGCGGTGGACTACGCCTCGCACTCCTCGCACGTGGAGTCGATCCGCGAGGAACTTCTGGACGTCCTGGCCCCGATCACGCCGCGTTCGGCGACGGTGCCGTTCTACTCCACGGTCACCGGGAGCCTGCTCGACACCCAGCAGCTGGACGCCGCCTACTGGGTGCGGAATCTTCGGCAGACGGTCGAGTTCGAGGCGACGACCAAGGCGCTGATTGCCGATGGACTGTCGGCCTTCGTCGAGTGCAGCGCCCACCCCGTCCTCGCCGTCGGGATCCAGGACTCCGGCGCCACCGGAGCCGTCGGTTCCCTGCGCCGCGACGACGGCGGAGCACACCGCTTCGTCACGTCGCTCGCCGAGGCCTCCGTCGCCGGACTGTCCATCGACTGGACGCCGCTCCTCGGCGGCGCGGAACCTGCCGAGCTGCCCACCTACCCCTTCCGGGGAACCCGCTACTGGCTGGAGGGGGGCGGCTCCGACGCTCCCGAACCCGGGCCCGCCGACGCGGCCGAGGCCGGATTCTGGGAGGCCGTCGAGCGGGAGGACGCCGCATCGCTCTCCGCCTCCCTCGACCTCGACCCCGATGGCGACGATCTGAGCACCCTCCTCCCCGCCCTCGCGTCCTGGCGACGGCGCAGCCGGGAGGAGTCCGTGATCGACTCCTGGCGCTACAAGACCGCCTGGCGGCCCGTCGCCACGTCGGAGGCCGTGCTCTCGGGTACCTGGCTGCTCGTCGTCCCCGAATCGGCCTCGGACCGCGCGGGCGTCTGGGCCGAAGCCGTCGAGACGGCCGTGCACGACGCCGGGGGCGACACGCTCCGCGTCGCCCTCCACCCGGGAGCCGCCCGCGCGGAGCACACGGCGCTGCTCACCGCGGCCCGAGCGGGTGTCGCGGACGTCGTCGGTGTGCTGTCGCTGCTGGCGCTCGCCGAGGACCCGCTGCCCGGCCTCCCCTCCACCCCGGCCGGCCTGGTCGGAACGCTCACCCTGGTGCAGGCGCTCGGGGACGCCGGGATCGACGCGCCCCTGTGGTGCGCAACCCGCGGCGCGGTCTCCACCGCCCCGTCCGACCCGCTCACCAGCCCCTCCCAGGCCCAGGTCTGGGGACTCGGCCGGGTCGTGGCCGAGGAGAACCCGCACCGCTGGGGCGGACTCGTCGACCTGCCCGAGCACCCGGACGCGCGGGCGCTGGCCCGGCTCGCCGCCGTGCTCGGTGGGACGGACGACGAGGACCAGGTCGCGGTCCGCCGGTCGGGGGTTCTCGCCCACCGCCTGGTCCGGGCGCCCTGGGGCGACGGCCGCGAGCCGCGCACCTGGCGGCCCGAGGGCACCGTGCTCGTCACCGGCGGCACCGGGGCGCTCGGCGGGCACGTCGCCCGCCACTTCGCCGCCCAGGGCGCGCCGCATCTGCTGCTGCTCAGCGGGCGGGGACCGGACGCACCCGGCGCCGCCGAACTGGAACGCGAACTCACCGGCCTGGGCGCCAGGGTCACCCTCGTCGCCTGCGACGTCGCCGACCGCGACGCCCTCGCCCGCGTGCTCGACAGCGTGCCCGAGGACCTGCCCCTGCGGGCGGTCGTGCACACCGCCGCCGTGCTGGACGACGCGATCGTCGACGCCCTGACACCCGCCCAGCTCGACCGCGTCCTGCACGTCAAGGCGCGCGGCGCGCACCACCTCGACGAGCTGACCCGTGACGCCGAGCTGACGGCGTTCGTCCTCTTCTCGTCCTTCGCCGGCACCTTCGGTGTCGCCGGGCAGGGCAACTACGCCCCCGGCAACGCCTATCTGGACGCGCTGGCCCGCGCCCGGCGCTCGCAGGGGCTGCCCGCCACCTCCGTCGCATGGGGGCACTGGTCCGGCGGAGGCATCGCCTCCGGCACCGCCGAGGCGCAGCTCCGCCGGCGCGGCGGCTCGGAGATCGAGCCGCACACCGCGCTGCGCGCCCTCCAGCACGCCCTCGACCACGACGAGACCGTGGTGGCGCTCGCGCTGATCGAATGGGACCGCATCGCCGCCGGTGCGGCCCACGGTGCGGAGAGCCGGACCCGCCCGTTCCTGCGGGAACTGGAGGACGTACGGCGTCTGCTGCGGTCCGCGCGGCACGAGCCCGTCGCCGGCGACACCGGGGGCGGCCTCCCCGCGGCCCGCGACCTGGCCGCGCTGCCGCGGGCGGAACGCGAACGGGCGCTGGTCGACCTGGTGCGTACGCACGCCGCCGCCGTCCTCGGTCACGCGTCGCCCGACGCCCTCGACGCCGAACGGCCCTTCCGCGAGCTGGGGTTCGACTCGCTCACCTCCGTCGAGCTGCGCAACCGGCTCGGTACGGCGACGGGCGTCACCCTCCCCGCCACGGTGGTCTTCGACCACCCCACGCCCCGCGACCTGGCAGCGCACCTGCGCGGCACGCTCCTCGGCGACGAGACCACCGGGACCGACGGCGGGCCCAGCCCCGCCGCGCCCGTCTCCCGTTCCGGGGCGGACGCCGACGCGAGCGACCCGGTGGTCGTCGTCGGCATGGGCTGCCGACTGCCCGGAGGCGTCGACACGCCCGAGGACCTGTGGCAGCTGGTCGTGGAGGAACGCGAAGCCGTCGCCGGGATTCCCGACGACCGGGGCTGGGACGTCGAGGCCCTGGTCACGGCCGGGATCGACGTACCCGGCATGGAGTACGTGCGGCAGGGCGGCTTCCTGCGGGACGCCTCCCGGTTCGACGCGTCGTTCTTCGGCATCGGCGACGACGAGGCCCTCGCCATGGACCCGCAGCACCGGCTGCTGCTGGAGCTGGCCTGGGAGACCCTGGAGCGGTCCGGCACCGCGCCGGGCTCCCTGCGCGGCCAGTCCGTCGGCGTCTTCCTGGGCACCTTCTCGCAGGGCTACTGGACGGGCATGCAGGAGGTTCCCGAGGCGACCAGGCCGTATCTGAGCGGCGGCATCTCCCCGGCGCTCGCCGCCGGACGGATCGCCTACGCGCTCGGCCTCGAGGGACCGGTGCTCACCCTCGACACCGGCTGCTCCTCCTCCGCGCTCGCCCTGCACCTCGCCTGCCAGTCGGTCCGCAGCGGCGAGTGCGAACAGGCGCTCGCGGGCGGGGCGTCCGTGCTCGCCAACCCGGCCGTCTCGCCGGGCATGGGCATCGGCGCGGCGAGCGACGGACGCTGCAAGTCGTACGCCGAAGGCGCCGACGGCACCGGGTGGGGCGAAGGCGCCGGCATGCTGGTGGTCGAGCGTCTGTCGACGGCCCGCGCCCGGGGCCACCGCGTCCTGGCCGTGATCCGGGGCAGCGCCGTCAACCACAACGGCACCGGCAACGGCATGGGCGCACCCAACGGCCCCTCCCAGCAGCGGGTCATCCGGCAGGCCCTCGCCAACGCGGGCCTCGCACCCGCCGATGTGGACGTGGTCGAGGGACACGGCACCGGGACCGCCCTCGGCGACCCGATCGAGGCGCAGGCCCTGATGGCGGTCTACGGACAGGACCGCGACCCGGCACGGCCGCTCTGGCTCGGCACGGTCAAGTCCAACATCGGCCACCCGCAGGCCGCCTCCGGCGTCATCGGCGTCATCAAGACGGTGCTGTCCCTGACGCACGGCAGCCTGCCCCGGTCCCTGCACTCGGACGAGCCGAGCAGCCACGTCGACTGGGAGACCGGGGGAGTGCGGCTGGTGCAGAAGAGCACCCCGTGGCCCGAGACCGGCCGGGCCCGCCGCGCCGGGGTGTCGTCCTTCGGCGCCAGCGGCACCAAGGTCCACGTCCTGCTCGAACAGCCCGCCGCCGACGACGCCGAACCCTCCGCTCGGGGCAGCCGCACAGGCGGCCTGCCCGTGGCGCCCGTGGTGCTTTCGGCGCGTGGCGCGGAGGCGCTGCGCGAGCAGGCCGCCCGGCTGCGCGCACACCTCACCGCGCGGCCCGGCACCGACGTCGCCGACGTGGCGTGGACCCAGGCGGTGGGCCGCTCGGCCTTCACCGACCGGGCCGTCGTCCTCGCAGCCGACCGGGAAACGCTCCTCGACGGACTGGCCGCCGTGGAACGGGGACAGGAGGGCGACTCCGTGATCCTCGGGACGCCGGCCACCGGCGACCGGCCGGTCGCCGTCACCTTCGGCGGTGCACCCGTACCCCCGGGGGCGGCACGCCGGCTCCATGCCGCCCTGCCGGAGTTCGCCGACGCGCTCGACGCGCTCTGCGCCCGGCTCGAACCGCTGCTGGAGCAGTCACCGCTCGACCTGCTGCTGGCCGAGACCCCCGGCGCGGCCGACGGGCCCGAGCCCGGTGCCGACGCGTCCGGTACGGCCGGCCCGGGTGCGGCCGGGACCGCACCGGAGACCGCGCACGCCGCGTCCTACGCGTTCGGGCTCGCCCTGTTCCGGCAGCTGTCCTCCTGGGGCGTACGGCCGGTGGCCACCACCGGGCAGGGCCCGGGGGCGGTGGCCGCAGCCGTCGCGGCCGGGGCACTGGACGAGGCCGAGGCGGCACGGCTCGTGCTCGCCCTCGGCACGGGCGAGCACCTGGAGGCCGCCGTCGCCGCACTGACCCCGCCGCCGCCCGGAACGGCACTGCCGCCGGTCGACGCCGAGGGCGTGGAGCCGGGGTCGGCCGCCTACTGGGCTGCCGCCTGGGACGGCGGCAGCGGTGCGGCACCCGCCGGGGCCGTCGTCCTCGACCTCGGCGGCGCCCCGTCGTCGGAGCCGGTGACGGACCGCGTCCCGCTGCCCGTCACCGGCGACGGCACGGCAGCCGCCGTGCCGGCCGCACTCGCCCGGCTGCACACGCTCGGTGCCGCAGTCGCCTGGGACCGGGTCTGCGGCGAGGCCGCACACCGTCTGGCCGACCTGCCGACCTACCCGTTCCAGCGCTCCGGCTACTGGCTGCGCACCCCGGTGCACCTCTTCACGGCCGGAGCCTCCGCCGGGACCGAGGCCGGCTGACCCTCACGGTCCCCCGCCGGCGCCCGCCGGTGCCCGCCGGTGCCGACACCGACGGGCACCGGCGGGGGCCCGCACGACGCACTTCTCGACGCGCACTTCTCGACACGCAATTCGCAGGACGCACGACGCGCTCGACAACCAGGAGGCACCACCGACCATGCCGTCCACCGACACGCACACGGACCTGTGGATCCGCAGGTTCGCCCCCGCCTCGGCCACCCCGCCCGGAGTCCGTCTGGTCTGCTTTCCGCACGCGGGTGGGTCGGCCTCGTTCTACCACCCATTGCACCGGGCGCTCGGGTCCACGGCCGAGGTCCTCGGCGTGCAGTACCCGGGCCGCCAGGAACGCCGGGCCGAGGCCCCGCCGGCCGATCTCGCCGTCCTCGTGGACGGCGTCCGCAAGGAACTGGAGGAATGGACCGACCTGCCCTACGTCTTCTTCGGGCACAGCATGGGCGCGGTCATCGCCTACGAAGTGGCCCGCCGGCTGGAGCAGGAGACCGGCGCGGGGCCGCTCGGGCTGATCGCGTCGGGGCGCCGCGCCCCCGGCGTACTCGTCGAGGAGACCGTCCATCTGCGGGAGGACTCCGGCCTGGTCGCGGAGGTGCGGGCGCTGAGCGGCACCGCCGCGAGCCTGCTGGACGACGCGGAGGTCCGCGAGATGATCCTGCCGTCCCTGCGCGCCGACTACACGGCGGTCGAGACGTATCGCCATGTCCCCGGGCGCGAACTGGGCTGTCCCGTCGCCGTGATGGTCGGCGACGCCGACCCGCGGGTCGACGCGGACCACGCCCGCGCCTGGTCACAGCACACCACCGGTGCCTTCACGCTGCGCACCTTCCCCGGCGGCCACTTCTACCTCGGGGACCAGTGGCCCGCCGTCGGCGCGGCGGTACGCACCTGTCTGACGGCGTTCGGCGCGGAACCGCGCTGACGCGCCGCGCGGCCGGCGCCCGCCGGACGCGCGCCCCATCCCACCCCCCACATCCCCACCATCCGAGACGGAGAGTGATGCCGTATGAGTTCAGCCCAGCCCGAGGTTCTGCCCGCGCACGCGCCCAACATCGTCCTGCGCGGCGGTCCGGCCTGGCTGCCGGACGAGCAGCGCACCCGCTACGAGACCGACGTCGAGGGAAACCTGAAGGTGCTCTTCGGTAACGCCTACGAGCACTTCCTCCCGACGGCCGAGACCGTGGAGCAGGAGGGGGTGCGGCTGAGGGTGTTCGAGTGGTCGCGTCGCACCTACGTCGCCGAGTGAACCGGCACGGAGCGAACCGGGACCGGGTCGACCGGCACGGAGCGAACCGGGACCGGGTGAATCCGCGCCGCGTGAACCTGCGCCGCGTGAATCCGTCCCGCGTGAACCTGCGTCCTCTGTGACGTCAGGAGGGGCCGGGCCCGTCCGGGCCCGGCCCCTCCCTGCGTGTCGCCGCGGTCGCGGCGGGCCGTCAGCTCTCGCCCGCCGTCGCCGGTTCCGGCGTCTCCGCCTTCTCCACGCCCTCCGGCTTCTGCGCCTTCCCGGTCCGGCTCATCCCCGGCCGCCACCACGCCCGGTCGCCCATCAGGCTCATCACGGCCGGTACCAGCACCATCCGGATCACGGTCGCATCCATGATCACGGCTGTCGCCAGTCCGATGCCGATCATCTGGATCAGCGTCTCCGGTACCGAGACGAAGCTGAGGAAGACCACCGCCATGATGATGGCCGCCGTGGTGATCACCCGGGCTGTCGAACCGATGCCCTTCACCACGGCCCGCTGCGCGTTCCCGTCACGGTCGTACGCCTCCCGGACGGCGGACAGCAGGAACACCTCGTAGTCCATGGAGAGTCCGAACAGCACCGCGAACAGCAGCATCGGCACGGCCGACATGATGGGCACCGTCTTGTCCAGGCCCAACAGGTCCAGGCCCCAGCCCCACTGGAACATCGCGATGATGACCCCGAACGAGACGCCGATCGACAGCAGCGTCATCACCGCGGCCTTGAGCGCGATCAGCGGCGCCCGGAACATGCCGTACAGCAGCAGCATTCCCGCGCCGACCACCGCGAGGATCACCCACGGCAGGCGTTCGCCCACCACGTCCGCCATGTCGATGACCACGGCGGTCGCGCCGCCGACCATCGCCGTGCCGCCGCCCGGGCCGAGCGCCTGGGGGGCGACGTCGTCGCGGATACGGTGGACCAGCTCGCTGACCTGCTCGTCCTGCGGTGCGTGACGCGGGATCACGGTCACCACGGCGGCCTTGCCGTCCTCGCTGGGCGCGGGCGGCATGACGATCTCCGCCTCCTTGTCCGACTCCAGCGCGCCCTTGAGCCGGCCCAGTCCGGCCTCGTCGGCGCCGTCGACGGTGATGACCAACGGGGCGTTCCAGCCCGGCCCGTAGTGCTCGGCCACCAGGTCGTACGCCTTGCGCTGGGTGAGTTCGGCGGGCTGGATGCCGTCGTCGGGCGTTCCGAGGCGCAGACTCAGCACGGGAATCGTCAGCAGCAGCAGGACGGCGGTGGAGCCCACCGCGTACTGCACCCGGTGCCGCTGAACATGACTGCCCCAGCGGTACGTCAGTGTGTTCTCGTCGTCGGGATCGGGCCGGGGCGTGCCGCGCTTGCGCAGCCGCGGCACGGGGAGGGCGTTCACCCGGTGGCCGATCAGACCGAGGAGGGCCGGGAGCAGCGTGACCGCGGCGACGACCATCACGCCCACCGTCAGCGCTCCCGCGATACCCATGGCGCCGACGAAGGGGATACCGGCGAACATCAGGCCGAGGATGGCGACGACGACGGTCCCGCCGGCGTACACCACGGCGTGTCCCGCTGCCGCCGTGGCGTGCCCGGCGGCCTTCACCGGTGGGTGCCCGTGGGCCAGTTCGACCCGGAAGCGGCTGAGCACGAAGAGGGCGTAGTCGATGCCGGCGCCCAGGCCGAGCATCACGGCCACGATCGGTGCCGAGGTCGGGATGTCCATCACCAGGCCGACCAGCAGTACCAGCGCGGTGCCGGCGACGATGCCGATGAGCGCCACCGCGAGCGGCAGACCGGCGGCGACGACCGAGCCGAAGGCCACGATCAGGACGATGAGCGCCGTGCCCACGCCGATGATCTCGGCGCCGCTGGTGGACGGTTCGGTGCCGAGGTCCACCACCATGCCGCGGAACTCCACGGTGAGACCGGCCTTCTGGGCCGGCTCGGCTGCCTCCCGCAGCCGCTCGTAGTGCGAGGAGTCGAGCTCGCCCAGCTCCTTGTCGTAGTCCACGTTGACCATCGCGGCTTCCCCGTCGGGACTGGGGAAGGGATCGTCCACGCCCGCCACGTCGGGCTGTTCCCGGATGTCCGCGAGCATCTGCTTGACGGCCGCGGTGTTCGCCGGGTCCTCCAGCTTGCCCCCGGACGCCTTCCAGACGACCTGGGCGTTGACCACGCCGTAGTCCGGGAAGTGCTCACGAGCCACGTCGGTGGCTTCCTGAGACTCGGCGTTCGGCACCCGGAAATCGTTGACGAAGGTGCTGCCGGCGGCCTGTCCGACGACCAGCAGGGCCGCGGCCATCAGCAGCCAGGCGGAGATCGTGCGCCACGGGCGCCGGGCGCAGAGCGCACCGAGCCGTTCCAGTAAGCGTTCCATGGATCTATCAAATCGCACTCGATGCAATTTTTCAACGCGTGCGAATATGCGGCAGCTGTAGATAAAATGTGCGCATGACAGATGTCCCCGCCACCATCGCTTCGCACACCACCGCCTCCGGCGAGCAGACTCCCGCCCCTGGACTGCGCGAACGCAAGAAACAGCGGACACGGGCCACGCTGATCGCCGCCGCGGTGGAACTCATGTACGCCAAGGGGTACGACGAGACGACGGTCGCCGAGATCGCCGCCGCGGCCGAGGTCTCCACCCGCACCTTCTTCGCGTACTTCCCCAGTAAGGAGGACATCCTCTTCGCCGAGACCGGCCTGCGGATCGATGACGCCGTACGACGCGTGACGGAGCGCCGAACCGGCGAGAGGCCCGCCGACGCCCTGCTGCGCGCCCTGCGGGACACGGTCGACACCGGGGCGGCGGGGCAGGAGCTCTCCGGGGAGCTCGCCTCCCGGCGCATCCGCCTGGTGCTCTCCACGCCCGCGCTCCAGGCCGGCGCCATGCGCCGGATCACCGGTGCCCAGCGCGCACTCACCGACGCCCTGCAGCGCGCCTTCCCGGACGAGATCACCCCGCCGGAAGCGGCCGCCGCCGTCGGAGCCCTCGTCGGAGCCCTCGTCAACACAGCGCTCACCGTGCTGCCGGACGACCCCGCCTCCGGTGAACTCCTCGACGCGATCGGCACCGCGGCCACCGTGGCCCTGCGGGGCATCGGCACCCTCGGCGCTCCTCGCCCCGGCCCCGGGCAGCCGGCCGCCTGACGCGGGCCCGGCCGCCCCGGCGACCGGCGGCTTCCCCACCCCGGGGGCGACCGCGCCGGAGATCCCCGGGAAAGTCTGGGGGTGTGGCCGGGGGAGACCACGGGGGCCGTGCCGCCGGTACCCGCACACAATGACGACCGGTGTCCGAAGGGCGCCGGACGGCGTCAGGAAGCCGCACCACCAACGGAACCACCTGGTCAGCGGGGGCTGAAGGCATGAGGAACGACGAGTCGACGGTGCACGGATCCGGCCCGCGGACCACGGCGGACCGGCCCGCACCGGGGCCCGGGGCGCCGACGGCCGAGGAATCGGCCCCCGAGGCGTCGATACCCGAGGTCCCGGCTCCCGGGACGTCGGCGCCCGAAGAGCCGGCTCCCGGGACGTCGACGGCCGCGACCCCGCCCGTCCCGCACGAGCGCGACGCACCCGTCGCCGTGATCGGCGTGGCCTGCCGCCTCCCCGGTGCCGACGGCCCCGAAGCGTTCTGGGAACTGCTCCGCTCGGGCCACGACTCCGTACGCGAACTCCCCGCCGGACGCCGATCCGATGGCGCCCCCGCGGTCGCCGGCTACCTCGACCGCATCGACACCTTCGACCCGGAGTTCTTCGGCATCTCTCCCCGTGAGGCCGCTGCCACCGACCCCCAGCAGCGACTTCTCCTCGAACTCGGCTGGGAGGCCCTGGAGAACGCGGGCACCCTCCCCGCCGCCCTGCGCGGCAGCCGGACGGCCGTGCTGGCCGCCGCGATCTGGGACGACTACGCCGAACTCACCCACGGCGGAGGCCCCGACGCCCTCACTCACCACTCGTTCACCGGCACCCGGCGGGCGATGCTGGCCAACCGCCTCTCCCACACCCTCGGACTGACCGGCCCCAGCCTCACCGTCGACACCGGACAGTCGTCCTCGCTCGTCGCCGTGCACCTCGCCTGCGAACTGCTCAGGACGAACCAGGCCACCACCGCGCTCGTGGGCGGCGTCAACCTGATCGCCGGACCCGGCTCCACCGCCGCGTCGCAGCGTATGGGCGCGCTCTCTCCCACCGGCCGCTGCCACACCTTCGACGAGCGCGCCGACGGCTACGTCCGCGGAGAGGGCGGCGCCGTCCTCGTTCTCAAGCCGCTCGACCTGGCCCACGCCGACGGGGACCGCGTCCTCGGCGTGATCCGCGGCAGCGCCGTCAACAACGACGGCGGCGGCGACGCGCTCGGCGTGCCTCGCCGCGAGACCCAGGAGGACGTTCTCCGGCTCGCCCACCGGCGGGCCGGCACCGACCCCGCCGACCTGCACTACGTCGAACTCCACGGAACCGGTACGCCGGTGGGCGACCCGGTCGAGGCCGCGGCGCTCGGCGCCGCACTCGGTACCCGGCGGCCGGACGGAGACCCGCTCACCGTCGGCAGCGTCAAGACCAACATCGGCCACCTGGAGGGCGCGGCCGGCATCGTCGGCCTGCTCAAGGTCCTGCTGAGCGCGGGCCACCGCGAGATTCCCCCCACGCTGCACCACGTCACCCCCAACCCCCGCATCGCCCTCGACGCGCTCAACCTGCGCGTCCAGACAGGCCTGACGCCCTGGCCCGACAGCGGAAGCACCCCGCTGGCCGGGGTTTCCTCCTTCGGCCTCGGCGGCACCAACTGCCACGTGGTCGTGGAGGGGCCCATCC
>NZ_JAAXYC010000205.1 GCF_018619185.1 Streptomyces sp. McG3
GGGTACCCGTGGGGGAAAGCGGATTCTGTGCAGCCGGAAGCGACATGGCCGGTGGCTCCTTCGTCATCTCGAGGCGCCCTGACGGCGTCCCCGGATCCCTTCCATGGTGGCATCCCGCCCCGCCACTCGGGAAGTGGGCCCGCACGCGCGTCCGAACGGTGGCCGACGGGGATCCGGTGGGGAACCGGCGGGGAAACCTTTAACAATACGAGACGGTATCGTATCGAAATAGGGTTAGGATCGTCCCCATGTCCCTACCGTCCGGCGCTCCCGCCGCCGCGCCCCGTGTTCCCGAGGCGATCCACCGCCGCCGCTGGTGGATCCTCGCCGTCCTCATGTTCAGCCTGCTCATCGTGGTGCTGGACAACTCGATCCTGAACGTCGCGGTCAAGACGATCGCGAGCCCCGCCCCCACCGGCATCGGCGCCACCCAGAGCGAGCTGGAGTGGGCGATCAACTCCTACACGCTCGTCTTCGCCGGGCTGCTGTTCACCGCGGGCCTGCTCGGCGACCGCATCGGCCGCAAGAAGGTCCTCCTCGCCGGCATCCTGGTCTTCGGCATCGGCTCCGCGCTGGCCGCCTTCTCCGCCTCGCCCGGTGAGCTCATCACCTGGCGCGCCCTGATGGGCTTCGGCGCGGCCTTCGTGATGCCCGCCACCCTCGCCGTCCTGATGAACGTCTTCGAGCGCGACGAGCAGCCCAAGGCCATAGGCATCTGGGCGGGCAGTGTCGGGCTGGGCATCGCCATCGGCCCGATCACCGGCGGACTGCTCCTGGAGCACTTCTGGTGGGGCTCGATCTTCCTGGTGAACGTCCCGGTGGTCGTGATCGCCCTCGTCGCCATGGCGATCCTGGTCCCCGACTCCCGTGACCCGAAGCCCGGCAGGGTCGACCCCGTGGGCGTCGCGCTGTCCGTCGTGGGCCTGGTCCTGCTGGTGTACGGGATCATCCGGGGCGGCGAACTGGCCGACTTCACCGACACCACCGTCCTCCTCGCCATCGGCGGCGGACTGCTGGTGCTGGCCGGATTCGTCTGGCACGAGAAGCGCAGCAGCCACCCGGCCATCGACATCACGTACTTCCGCAAGCCCGCGTTCTCCGCCGCCGTCGCCGCCATCGCGCTGGTCTTCTTCGCGCTCATGGGCGTGACCTTCTTCTCCGCCTTCTACCTCCAGAGCGTGCGCGGTTACACCGCCCTGGAATCGGGCCTGCTGATCGTTCCGCTCGCCGCCGCCCAGATGATCTTCGCGCCCCGGGCCCGGCTGGTCGTCGACCGCTTCGGCGCCCGCGCGGTCTGCACGGCCGGCATGCTGCTGGTTGCCGCCGGACTCGCGTCGTTCGCCCTGTTCGGCACGGGTACGCCGGTGTGGGTGATGTGCCTCGTCTTCTTCGTCCAGGGCACCGGGATGGCGCACATCATGCCCCCCGTCACCGTCGCCGTGATGCAGGCGCTGCCGCGCGAGAAGGCCGGTTCGGGATCCGCCATCAACAACACCTTCCGCCAGGTCGGCGGGGCGCTCGGGATCGCGGTGCTCGGCTCGGTGCTCTCCACCGTCTACCGGGGCGACATCGAGGGTCACCTCGGGGCCGTCCCGGCCGGGGTCAGGGACGTGGCGGGCGAGTCCATCGAGGCCACCCTCGGCGTCGCCGAGAAGCTCGGCCCGGTGGCCGGAAAGCCACTGGTCGCCGCCGCCAACGACGCGTTCATCAGCGCCATGCACGTGACCGCGCTGGGCTCGGCGGCCGTCGCCCTGATCGGCGCCGTCGTCGTCGGCCTGTTCCTGCCCGGCCGGACCCCGGCGGCGACCGGGGCCCCCGGGGCCACGGCAGCCCCGCCCGCGAAGGAGAAGCTGCACCGCTGACGCCCGGTGCCCCGGGGCGACCCCGTGGGCCGCGGCCGGACCGGTGAGAACCGGGGCAGGCGGGCCCCGTGGGCCGGGGCCGGCCCGGTGGGCCCGTCGCTCCGGGGCTTCCGGGTCGGCGAGAATCGGGGCGAGTACGTACCGGGGTGACAGCCGGGGACGTACGCGGGACAACAGCGCGGCGAGAGGCGGCTTCAGGTGCAAGGCCAGGACGGCGAGCGGGACCGGTGCGCGGCACGGGACGGGGGCGAGCCGCCGGCCGGGGCGGCGGATCCGGAGCCCCGCCGTGGACGGCCCCGCTCCGCCGCGGCGGAGCGGGCGATCCTGGACGCCGTCATCGCCCTCCTGGAGGCGGGCGAGCCACTGGCGGGCCTCTCCATCGAGCGCATCGCGCGCACCGCCGGCGTCGGCAAGGCCACCATCTACCGGCGCTGGAGCGGAAAGGAGGAGCTCTTCGTCGACGTCGTGCGCGACATGGAGCCCACCGACCCGCCCGTCTCCGGCACCGCCGGACTCGCCGACGTGCGCGTGATGCTGGAATCGATGCGCACCCGGGGCCTCGCCCAGCGTTCCTCGGTGCTCCTGGTCAACATCTTCGCCCAGATGAAGAGCCATCCGAAGCTGTGGGAGGAGTACTCCGGCACGGTGATCGCCCCCCGGCGGGTCGCGATGCTGGAGGCGGTGCGGCGCGCCGTCGCCGCCGGGGAACTCCGCGACGACCTCGACGTGGAGCTGATCGACGACCTGTTCGTCGGCCCCATGCTCGTCCGCACGGTGCACCGCCCCGACGCGCCGCTCCCCGAGGACCTCGTGGACCGCGTCATCGCCGCCCTGCTGGGAGGGCTCGCCCCCGTACGAGTGTGACCGTTCTGTCACAGGGGCCCCCTGTCCGGCCCCGTACCGGAACCCGGCGTCCCGCCTCCGTCGTCCTGCATTCCGTACGGGCACTCCGTACGGTCGTGGGGACGTCGGGCGGGTCTGTGGGCCGACGGCCGGAAAGACGCCGCTCATCGCCTAGGGTCGGGGGCGCGGCGATGTGCAGGGCAAGGCAGTGAGGACAGCGCGATGGTGCAGGCGTACGGAGCGGACACGGACCACGGCAGCGCGGGGCAGCCGGAGGCCGGCGGGTCCCGCTTCCGGGGCCTGTGGGACAGGCTGAGGTCCGACCGGGGTGTCTGGCGGCGCGGGATCGTGCTGGCCCTCTGCTCGGTGCTGCTGACCCTGCTGATGGTCGTCCACGCGCAGATCCCCAACCGGGTCGGCAACCTCGGCAGCCTCGTCGAGACGTTCCTGCCGTGGGTCGCGCTCTTCATCCCGGTGCTGCTGATCCTCGGCCTGCTGCGGCGCTCGGCGACCGCCGTGGTCGCGCTGCTGCTGCCCGCCGTGGTCTGGCTCAACGTCTTCGGGGGCCTGCTCACCGACAAGTCCGGCGGCGGCGGCGACCTCACCGTCGCCACCCACAACGTCAACGCGGGCAACCCCGACCCGGACGGCACCGTCCAGCAGGTCGCCGGTTCCGGGGCGGACGTCGTGGCCCTCCAGGAGCTCCCGGGCAGGCAGGTCTCCACGTACGAGAAGTCGCTGGCCGACCGCTACCCGTACCACTCCGTCCAGGGCACCGTGGGCCTGTGGAGCAAGTACCCGCTGGCCGACACCAAGCCCGTCGACATCAAGATGGGCTGGACCCGGGCGATGCGCTCCACGGTCGAGACCCCGCAGGGCGAGGTCGCGGTGTACGTGGCCCACCTGCCGTCCGTCCGGGTGAAGCTGCACGCCGGGTTCACCGCCAACCAGCGCGACGCCAGCGCCGACGCGCTGGGCGAGGCCATCGCGGACGAACGGGTGGAGCGCGTCGTCCTGCTCGGCGACCTGAACGGCACGATGAACGACCGCTCGCTGAACGCGGTCACCGCGCAGATGCGCTCCACCCAGGGCGCGGCGGGCGACGGCTTCGGGTTCAGCTGGCCGGCCTCGTTCCCGATGGCCCGGATCGACCAGATCATGGTCAAGGGCGTCGAGCCCCTGGCCTCCTGGACCCTCGCGGCGACCGACAGCGATCACCTCCCGATCGCGGCCCGCGTGGAGCTGTGACGTCTCCTGCGGGCCGGATGGGACGGGTGGGACGGGTGGCTCCGGTGGGACGGCCGCAATGAGCCGTTCACCTGCCGGTAGGCGCCCCGGCATAACCATCTGCGAGAATTTGTTCCGGTAACTTACATATGGCGTGAGCCGTTGTCCGGCACCCCGCGTGCCCCGGCAACGGCTTCCTGCTGTTCCCGGCTGCGCGCCCCAGGCCTCCCGCTTCCGCAGCCTCCCCGTTTCGATGAAAGGTCCCCTCCCCATGCCCCTGGCTCTCCTCGCCCTGGCCGTGAGCGCCTTCGGCATAGGCACGACGGAGTTCGTCATGATGGGGCTGCTGCCCAACGTGGCGGACGACCTGGGCACGTCCGTGCCCACCGCCGGATACCTCGTGTCGGCGTACGCGATCGGCGTCGTCCTGGGCGCCCCCCTGCTCACCGGCCTCGGCTCGCGGGTGCCGCGCAAGCGGATGCTCCTGCTCCTCATGGCACTGTTCACCGTCGGCAACCTGGCCTCCGCGCTCGCCCCGGACTTCGGCTGGCTGATCGCCGGTCGCTTCCTCGCGGGTCTCCCGCACGGCGCGTTCTTCGGCGTCGGCGCGGTCGTCGCCGCCCGGCTGGTCACCGAGGGCCGCCAGGCGCGGGCCGTCGCGACGATGTTCCTCGGCCTGACCGTCGCCAACATCGTCGGCGTCCCCGCGGCGACTCTGCTCGGCCAGCACCTCGGCTGGCGGGCCACCTTCCTCGTGGTCGCGGCGATCGGCCTCGCCGCGATGGCGGCCCTCACCCGTCTGGTGCCCCACATCCCCGTCGAGGCGCACCAGGACGTCCGCCGCGAACTGCGCGCCCTCGGCAACCGTCAGGTGATCCTCGGTCTGCTCACCGCCGTCTTCGGCTTCGCCGGGGTCTTCGCGGTGTACTCGTACCTCTCGGCCATGACCACGGAGGCGATGGGCTTCGGCGAATCCTCGGTCACCCTGGTCCTGGCCCTCTTCGGCATCGGGATGACCCTGGGCGCCCTGGCCGCGGGCCCCCTCACGGACCGGGCGCTGCGCCCGACCCTGTACGGATCGCTCGGCGCGCTCGCGGTGATCCTGGTGGTGTTCCCGTTCACGGTGCACGTCCAGTGGGCGGCGCTGGTGATGGTGGTGCTGCTGGGCGGAGTCGGCTTCATGACGACGACCCCGCTCCAGATGCTGGTGATGAACAAGGCGAAGGACGCCCCGACGCTGGCCTCCGCCTCCAACCACTCCGCGTTCAACCTGGCCAACGCGGGCGGCGCCTGGCTGGGCGGCGTGGCGATCGCGGCGGGCTGGGGCTGGACGTCACCGGCCCTGGTGGGCGCGGTGCTGGCGGTGATCGGCCTGGCCATAGCGGCGACGGCGGGCTACCTGGACCGGGACCCGTCGAAGGGGTCGCGGGTGGTCGCGGGGGCCTCCCCCCTCACCGAACCCCGCCCGGCACCTTCCACCCCGTCCGGCACGCATTCCAGCCCGTCCGGCGTTTGAGGACGGAACCGTCACGGCGGGCGGGCCCGCAGCCACATGGCCCGGGGCCGCAGGACCACTCCAGCCCGTCCGGCGCTTGAGGACGGAACGAAGCGCCGGACGGCCCCGGCAGCCACACGTGGCCGCCGCGCAACGCAGCTCGTCCGGCGCTGGAGGACAAAGGCGGCCACCGGACGCCCCCGGTAACCGCCCGCCCCGCTACGACGACTCGCGCCACCGGTTGGTGATCGGCAGCCGCCGGTCCTTCCCGAACCCCTTGGGCGAGATCTTCGTCCCCGGCGGATACTGCCGCCGCTTGTACTCGGCCGCGTCCACCATCCGCAGCGTCTTCGCCACCAGCTCCGCGTCGAACCCGGCCGCCACGATGGCGTCAAGACCCTGGTCCCGGTCGACGTACATCTCCAGGATCGCGTCCAGGACGTCGTAGTCCGGCAGCGAGTCCGTGTCGACCTGCCCCGGCCGCAGCTCCGCGCTCGGCGGCTTGGTGATCGAGGCCTCCGGGATCGGCGGGGTCTGCCCCCGCTCCTCGGCGGCCCGGTTCCGCCACTTCGCCAGCCGGAAGACCGACGACTTGTAGACGTCCTTGATCGGCCCGTACGCGCCGACCGCGTCCCCGTACAGCGTGGAGTAGCCCACCGCCAGCTCGGACTTGTTGCCCGGCGCCAGCACGATCTGCCCCTCCTGGTTGGACAGGGCCATCAGCATCGTGCCGCGCAGCCGCGCCTGGAGGTTCTCCTCGGCGAGCCCGGTGAGCTGGAGCGACTCCATGTACGCGTCGAACATCGGCTCGATCGGCACCGTACGGAAGTTGAGCCCGGTCCGGCGCGCCAGCTCGGCCGCGTCGCCCTTGGAGTGGTCCGAGGAGTACTTCGACGGCATCGAGACGCCGTACACGTGCTGAGCGCCGAGCGCGTCGCAGGCGATGGCCGCGCAGATCGCCGAGTCGATGCCGCCGGAGAGCCCGATCAGCACGCTGCTGAAACCGTTCTTCGCGGCGTACGCGCGCAGCCCCACGACCAGCGCGGAGTAGATCTCCTCCTCGTCGCCCAGCCGCTCCGCGTACCCGCCCGCCAACTCCGGCTCGTACGTGTCCACGGGCCGGTCGGACAGCACCACATGGTCGATGCGCAGCCCGTCGTCCACCACGCCCGAGGGCGCCGCGGCCTCGGCGGCGGGCAGCTCCAGATCGAGGATGACGCTGCCCTCGGAGAACTGCGGGGCGCGGGCGATGACCTCGCCCTCCTTGTCGACGACGATCGAGTCGCCGTCGAAGACCAGCTCGTCCTGGCCGCCGATCATCGCCAGATAGGCCGTCGTGCAGCCGGCCTCCTGAGCCCGCTTGCGGACCAGCTCCAGCCGGGTGTCGTCCTTGTCCCGCTCGTACGGCGAGGCGTTGATCGACAGCAGCAGCCCGGCCCCGGCGGACCGGGCGGCCGGGACGCGCCCGCCGTCCTGCCACAGGTCCTCGCAGATCGCGAGGGCCACGTCGATGCCCTGCACCCGGACGACGGGCATCGAGTCGCCCGGTACGAAGTACCGGAACTCGTCGAACACCCCGTAGTTCGGCAGGTGGTGCTTGGCGAAGTTGAGCGCGATCCCGCCGCGGTGCAGCACGGCGGCGGCGTTGCGCGGGGAGCCGGCGGGCTGCCCGTAGCGCGCCGCGGCGTGCTCGGAGCGGTCCAGGTAGCCGACGACGACCGGCAGTTCGCCGAAGCCCTCCGCGTCGAGCCGGGCGGCCAGCGCGCGGAGCGCCTGACGCGAGGCCTCGACGAAGGACGACCGCAGGGCCAGGTCCTCGACGGGGTATCCGGTCAGCACCATCTCGGGGAACGCCACCAGGTGGGCGCCCTGCTCGGCGGCGTGCCGGGTCCAGTGGACGATCGCCTCGGCGTTGCCGGCGAGGTCGCCGACGGTGGAGTCGATCTGATTCAGTGCGAGACGTAGTTGAGGCACGCCGCCCAGTGTAATCGTCTTTCTGACGCGATGTCCCGGCGGGCCGGGCAAAATCTGCCCGGCCCCACCGAAACCGCAGGTCGAAGCGGCTGTCCGCACCAACCCGCCAAGGACCGCAGGGTCAGCCGCGATACCCGATGACCGTCATCATCCCCGCCTCCGCGTGGTAGACGTTGTGGCAGTGGACCATCCACAGCCCCGGGTTGTCCGCGTCGAACTCCACGGTCAGCGACCGGTGCGGCAGCACGATCGCGGTGTCCTTACGGGCCCCTGCGGCGTTCCCGCCGAGCGCGAAGGTGTGCCCGTGCAGATGGAGGGGATGCCACATGGCCGTCCCGTTGTCGAAGACGACCCGCACCCGCTCGCCCGCCTCCACCGGCCGCCGGTGCTTCGCGCTGTACGGCTGCCCGTCGAAGGCCCAGTCGTACTTCGCCATCCCGCCGGTGAGCCGCATCCGGATCGTCCGGTCCGGCGCCCGGGCGTCCAGCGCCACCGACGGGTCCGGCGCCAGCCGCCCCGCCTCCACCAGCTTCCCGTCCAGCTCCTTCGGCCGTACGGAGGCGCCGGGCGCGGCCCCGCTCCCGGTCCGCAGCACGGCCAGCGCCGACGCCTCCTGCTTCCCGGACTTCTTCCCCTCGGCCAGCGCGGTCAGTGGGAAGACCCCGTCCCCGGCGGTGACGAGGACGTCGTACCGCTCGCCCATCCCCAGCAGCAGCGCGTCACCCGTGGTGTGCCGGACCGGGAACCCGTCGGTGTGCGTCACGGTCATCCGGTGCCCGCCGAGCGCGACCCGGAAGGCGGTGTCGCCACCGGCGTTGATGATCCGCAGCCGGATGCGGTCGCCGGGCCGCGCGGAGAAGGAGGACGGGTCCTGCGGCACTCGCCCGTTGACCAGGTAGTGCGGGTAGGCCACATCACCGGCGTCCCCGCCGAGCAGTTCGCTGGTGGCCCCCATCATCATCCGCGAGGGCCCGTCACCGCTCCCGTCCCCTTGGTCTCCCTCGTCCTCCTCGCCCGACATGGTGTGCGCGCCGTGGTCCATCCCGCCGCCCATGCCCCCGGACAGCTCCTTGAGGACGGCGTCCGGAGTGGACCCGCCCACCCCGTCGACCCAGTCGTCGAGGACGACCACCCACTCCTTGTCGTACGCCAACGGCTCCTTCGGGTCCTCGACGATCAGCGGCGCGTAGAGCCCCCGGTCCTGCTGGACGCCGGAGTGCGGGTGGAACCAGTACGTCCCCGGGTGCGGCACGGCGAACCGGTAGGCGAAGTCGGCCCCCGGTGCGATGTCCCGCTGGGTCAGCCCGGGGACCCCGTCCATGTCGTTGCGCAGGGCGAGGCCGTGCCAGTGCAGCGAGGTGGGCTCCGGCAGATGGTTGGCGAGGGTGAGGGCGAGTGTGTCGCCGGCCGTCACCCGCACCTCGCGCCCGGGCAGCCGGTCCCCGTACGCCCAGGAGGCGACGGTCCGCCCGCCGCCGAGGTCGAGCCGGGCACGGGTGGCGGTGAGGGAGACCTCGCGCACGGGGCCGGAGCCGCGCGCCGCCTCGGCCGCCTCGACTTCCTTGCCGCCGGGCGAGACGTACGTCCCGGAGTCCTGCGCTCCGCCGGGGGAGTGGCCTCCGTCGTGATCGCCGCCACCGTCGGAACAGGCGACGAGGGCTCCCGTGCCGGCGACGGCGAGAGCGGCGCCGAGCACGGCGCGTCGAGTGGGTTGCGTGGGCATGCCGAATACACCTCTGAAGAACTGAAGGGCTGTGGTGACGGGGAGAGAGGGCGGAGGTGAAACGCCCACTCCTAAATACGCAGCACCGAGACGCTGTCGAGCACCGATATCCGGGGCGGCGGAATCGGCCGCAGGGCCCGCAGCGGCCCCGCACCCACCGGCGTACCGAGAGGCCGCCCGTCGGCGCGCAGTCCGAGCAGCCAGGAACCGAGGAGAGCGAGGCCCCAGGCGCCGAGGACGGCGAGGCAGACGGAGAGCGGATCCATGCCGCTCATGGGCGCGCCGGAGCCGGGAGAGTCGTGCGGCTGCGGTTGCGGCTGAGCGTCGGCGACGCGCGAAGCCAGGGCTTGGGCCGGTTCCTGGGCCGGTCCTTGAACCGAGGTCAGGACCGGGTCCTGAACCGAGGTCCTGACCCGGTCCTGAGCCGGGGCCGGGACCGGAGCCGGGCCGGGGGCCTGGGCCAGGTGCTCGCCCAACGCGGGAGGTGAGGGCGTCGAACCGCTGTGCTCCGCCGGATGCCCGACCGTATGCATGGTGACGATGCCGAACAGCAGAGCGGCGAACAGCGTCAGCTGCCCGTACGTCACGCTCCTGCTCCGCGTCCTGCCCGCCATGCGGGCCACCCTACCCCTGGCGGGTATACGGCCCGGGGGCAGGGGCGGCCCGGCACCTTTTCATCACCGTTCCGTCACTCCGCCGGAGCGGGTGGGCGCCGGGCCGTCGTCGTACGGGCGCTCAGCTGCGGGAGTAGACCTTCTCCGCCCAGCCGGCGATCTGCTCCTCGGTGAGGTGCTGCGCGAGGTCGGCCTCACTGATCATGCCGACGAGCTTCTTGTTCTCGACGACGGGCAGCCGGCGGATGCGATGGGTCTGCATCTCCTCCAGGACCGCGTTCACATCGGCCTCCGCCTCGATCCAGCGGGGCGTGCCCTGCGCGAGATCGCCCGCCGTGACCTTCGCCGGGTCGTGGCCCTTGGCCACACAGCCGACGACGATGTCGCGGTCGGTGATGATGCCGACCATCCGGTCGGAGTCACCGTTGGCGGACACCGGAAGCGCGCCCACGTTGTGCTCGCGCATCAGCTGCGCCGCACGGTCGAGCGTCTCGTGGGCCGGGATCCAGCGGGCACCGCTGTGCATGATGTCTTTGGCGGTCGTCATGGGGGATTTCCTCCTGCGTGCCGATGGCACTGCCGTACGGCCCCGAGCGCAACCCATCGTCACCGGCCCGCCGGGGCCGCGCGACCGCAATCACCCGTTCGGGTGCGCCGACGCAAGGACAAAAGCTGACGCGCCCGTCGTCGGGGCCACGGCCCGGGCGCAGGGCGCAGGGGCCCCGGGCCGCAGCCCCGACGGACTCCAGGGCTCAGGGCTCCAGGGCTCAGGGCCCGGAACCTCGGCCCCCGGCTCAGGGCCGGGGCGCGGCACCCCGCTCGGCCAGCATGTCCCGCATCAGCCCCAGCTCGGACTGCTGGCCCTCGACCATGCCCCGGGCGAGCCGCTGTTCGGCCGGTACCGCGCACAGGGACGCACAGGCCTCGGCCATGTCGACGCCGCCCTTGTGGTGGTCCGTCATCAACTGGAGGAAGAACACCTCGGCCTCCTCCCCGTCGAGACGGCCGAGCCGCGCCAGCTCGGAGCGGCTCGCCATGCCGGGCATGAGCACTCCGTCCGCACCGGAGCCCGCCTCGGCACCGCCCGAGCCGTGCCCACCGTGCTCGTGCCCACCCGTACCGGCCGTCCACGCCATGGGCTGCTCCCCGCCCGGGGCGACCTTCGGCAACTCCCACAGGTCGAGCCAGCCCAGCAGCATGCCGCGCTGGTTGGCCTGGGTGTTGGCGATGTCGTAGGCGAGACGGCGTACGTCCTCGTCGTCCGTGCGGTCACGGACGACGAACGACATCTCGACGGCCTGCTGATGGTGGACGGCCATGTCCCGGGCGAACCCGGCGTCGGCGGACGAGGCCGCCGGAACACGAACCGGGGCGTCCCCCGCTGCCGGGCCGTCCCCGTCGCCCCGCGCGGAGGCGACGGTGGCCGCCCCCGCGAAGAGCAGGGCGAGGGCCACGGCGGCACCGGCCACCCGACGGACACGCCGGGTCCTCCGCCGCTCCACGAGGCCGGCAGGATCCTCGCCCCCGACGGTCGGCTCTCCGGCCGTCCTCTCCTCGGCTGCCCTCTCCCCGCCCGTCACCGCGGCACCGTCGCCAGCCCGCCGGTGCAGGGTGCGCCGGGCTCGGGGGTCTGCGCGCCCTGGACGTACCGGGCGAGGAACTGGTCCACCCGCTTGTCGTCGGCGGAGTCGACGGCGACCTGCTTGCCCCAGGCGCTGAGCATGATCGCGCCCTCCTGACCGGCGTACGGGCTCATCAGCGTGAACGGGGTCTTCTTGACGCGCTCGGCCAGCGCGGCGACATCGGCGTCGGCGGCCTTGCCGTTGTAGGTGACCCAGACCGCGCCGTGCTCCAGGGAGTGCACGGCGTTGACGTCCGGGAGGGCCTTTTCGTATACGTCGCCGTCGCAGTTCATCCAGGACTGGTTGTGGTCGCCGCCGACCGGAGGCTTCATCGGATAGTCCACCGAGCCCGCGACGTGCTCGCGGCCGAGCTTCGCCGCGTCCCAGGACTTCAGCCCCTCGATGGCCCCGCCCGTGGCGTTGCCGTGGGAGCCGCCGTGACCGCCCGGGTGCTTGCCGTCCTGGGCCGCCGAGGCGTCGTCGGACTTCTCGTTCGCCTCGGAGTTCTCCAGCAGCAGGTACGAGCCGAAGGCGACGAGACCGGCCACGACGGCAGCGCTCAGCCCTATGGCGATGGCCCGGTTGCGGGTGGTGCGGGCGCGCGGGTCGGGGGCCTGCGGCTGGGGGTACCGGGGGTCGAAGCTCATGTCGTCGAGTCCTTCTGCGAAGGGGCCGGGGGGAGGGCGGACGGTCCGTGAACCGATGCGCGCGGACGGGCGGAAAGCCGCGAGGGAAGCCGGGCGGAAAGCCGGCCACTGCTCGGCTGCCGCCCCCGTGCGCCACGGTCGCCGATCGTAGTGGGTGGCCGAGTGCTCTCTCTCACACCGTGTGCGTAATCTGGGGGAAATCCCGGGTCGCGATACTGAAGTGTCCCCCTACCCCGGGCGGTGGTGCACGGACCGTCTGAACTGCAAGGATGTGGCAATGGACAAGCAGCAGGAATTCGTCCTCAGGACCCTTGAGGAGCGCGACATCCGCTTCGTGCGGCTGTGGTTCACCGACGTCCTCGGGTTCCTCAAGTCCGTCGCCGTGGCCCCGGCCGAGCTGGAGCAGGCGTTCGACGAAGGCATCGGCTTCGACGGCTCGGCGATCGAGGGCTTCGCCCGGGTGTACGAATCGGACATGATCGCCAAGCCGGACCCGGGCACCTTCCAGATCCTGCCCTGGCGCGCGGAGGCCCCCGGCACCGCGCGGATGTTCTGCGACATCCTGATGCCGGACGGCTCCCCGTCCTTCGCGGACCCGCGCTACGTCCTCAAGCGCATCCTCGCCAAGACGTCCGACCTCGGCTTCACGTTCTACACCCACCCGGAGATCGAGTTCTTCCTGCTGAAGAACAAGCCGGTCGACGGCACCCGCCCGACCCCTGCCGACAGCTCGGGCTACTTCGACCACACGCCGCAGAACGTCGGCATGGACTTCCGCCGCCAGGCGATCACCATGCTCGAATCGATGGGCATCTCGGTCGAGTTCAGCCACCACGAGGGCGCCCCCGGCCAGCAGGAGATCGACCTGCGGTACGCGGACGCGCTCTCCACGGCGGACAACATCATGACGTTCCGTCTGGTGATGAAGCAGGTGGCGCTGGAGCAGGGCGTACAGGCCACGTTCATGCCGAAGCCGTTCTCGGAGTACCCGGGTTCGGGCATGCACACCCACCTCTCCCTCTTCGAGGGCGACCGCAACGCCTTCTACGAGTCGGGCGCGGAGTACCAGCTCTCCAAGGTCGGGCGCTCCTTCATCGCGGGCCTGCTGACGCACGCGGCGGAGATCTCGGCCGTCACCAACCAGTGGGTCAACTCCTACAAGCGCATCTGGGGCGGCTCGTCCCGCGCGGCCGGCGCGGGCGGCGAGGCCCCCTCGTACATCTGCTGGGGCCACAACAACCGCTCCGCCCTCATCCGCGTCCCGATGTACAAGCCCGGCAAGACCGGCTCGGCCCGCGTCGAGGTCCGCTCCATCGACTCCGGCGCCAACCCGTACCTCACCTACGCGGTCCTGCTCGCCGCAGGCCTCAAGGGCATCGAGGAGGGCTACGAACTCCCGGCCGGCGCCGACGACGACGTCTGGGCCCTCTCCGACGCCGAACGCCGCGCGATGGGCATCGAGCCGCTCCCGCAGAACCTGGGCGAAGCGATCTCGTTGATGGAGAAGAGCGAACTGGTCGCCGAGACACTGGGTGAGCACGTCTTCGACTTCTTCCTCCGCAACAAGAAGCAGGAGTGGGAGGAGTACCGCAGCGAGGTCACGGCCTTCGAGCTGAAGAACCTGCTGCCGGTGCTGTAGCCGCGGGCCGGCGGTTCGGAGAACGCACTGCGGGCGGGCCGCCTCGGTTGAACCGAGGCGACCCGCCCGCAGTCATGATCACCTCTGGGCCGTCCAGGGGCCGTGAGACCAGGACGGGCGGCCCACGTACAGGGAGGATGAGGGGGGCGGGGATCCACGGCTTGCGACCTAGTTCCCGAGGTGGCTCCCGGGTACCTTTGTGCCCGCCCCTTGACCGGGGACCTCGAAGGTTCTCTGACCGGTCGCTCCCCAAGCGGGCGTCGCCCCACCCGGCCCGGCTCGAACGGGCTGGTCCCCTCCACAACGGGCCGGTACTGGGGGAAGCAGCCACCGACCGACGCGGGCCACGGGAAGGCTAGCAGCGGATGTTCGGCAGCCATGATGGTGTAGCGCACCTCTACTTCCCGTCCGGACGGTTTCGCTGAACTCTGCGAGGATCTCGCGGTGTTCCTCGCGGATCACCACGCGGCGACAGTCGCCACTGGGTGAAGTCTGGCGTAGCCGTGACGCGGCCTCCGCGCCCGTGGGCCCGCACCCGCGCTGCGGAGGTACGGGCCCACGGGCAGGCAGGGTGCTACACCGGTGGTGTCCCCCGCGGTGATGGTGCGGGGGACACCACCGGTGTAG